>DASRPD010000051.1:0-77571 GCA_035646535.1 Acidimicrobiia bacterium | reverse complement strand
CCCCCGGTCCGCCTCCCGCGCCGGCCTGGTACGCCGACCCGTGGGGCGAGGCGGGATGGCGGTGGTGGGACGGCGCCCAGTGGACGGGGTTCACCGACCGCACCGTCGGGGAGACCTCGGTGGTTGCCGAGGTCGACGCCGAGCGGAAGTGGGCACGCTGGGCTCGGCTCGCCATGACGCTGAACCCTGTCTTCCAGATCGCCGGGTTCGTGTCGGTTGCGATCCAAGGCCGCTGGCTCGCCGAGCACTTCGACGAGCTGGCTGACGGGGCCGAGACGTTGCCGTCGACGGCTCCCGTGCTCAGCTGGCTGAGCATCGCCGGGCTCGGGGTGCTCGTCGTCCTCATCCTGTGGCTGTACCGCGCCGGGGCGACCGCACGCACCGCCGGACAGCCGCTGCGTCGCTCCGCGGGTCTGGGTGCGGTGTCGCTCATCATCCCGATCCTCAACTTCTGGTGGCCCTACCGGGCCGCGCGCGACGCCCTCGGGGACCACCACCCACAGGTGCGACTCGTCGTGCGGTGGTGGGTGCTCTACCTCACATCGGGCCTGATGGGCATGATCGTGATGATGGCGGGCTTCGCTCCGCTCGCGGTGACGTACGTCGCGTTCGCGATCGCGGTCCTGCTGGCGGTGGCAGCCGCGGTGGTGGGTCGCGGGCTCGTATCGTCGATGCTCACGGCGCACGAAACGCTCGCGGCAAGCGAGCGCGGCGCCCGCGTGTAGGACCTCGGTGGCCGGGACGAGCTAGGTCGACTGCCAGCGCGGGGCGCGCTTCTCGGCGAATGCAGTCGCGCCCTCCACTGCGTCGCCGCTCGAGAAGACCTCCATAGCGAGCTCGTGGTTGCGGGGCCAAGCCTCGGCCTCGGTGAGGTCCGGTGCTTCGCGCACCATGCGCCGCGAGTTGCGAACTGCGATGGGCGAGTTCTCACAGATCCGCTCGGCCAGCCGGATCGCTTCGTCGAGGACCGCCTCGGTCGGCACCACGCGGTTGACGAGGCCGAGCAGAAGCGCGCGCGGGGCGTCGACGGCCTCACCGGTGAGCGCGAGCTCCATGGCAGTGGCCATGGGCACTCGCCGCGGCAGGCGGATGAGACCACCCGCGGCCGCGAACAGCCCTCGTTGCACCTCGGGAATCCCGAACCGAGCGTCGGCCGAGGCGACGACCAGATCGCACGAGAGGACGATCTCGAACCCACCCGCGAGCGCGGGGCCGTTGACTGCCGCGATCAGTGGCTTGGCGAAGTCGCGGTTCGTGATGCCGGCAAAACCGCCGCGCTTGGTCGCGATCGATCCAGCCTCGCCCCGCGCGATGACCTTCAGATCCGCGCCGGCGCAGAAGACCGTTCCGGTTCCGGTGATGACGACGACGCGAATCCCGTCGTCGGCCTCGGCGGCATCGAGTGCGGCTTCCATCCCCTCGGCGACCTCGCGGTTGACCGCGTTGCGCGCTTCGGGTCGGTTGATTCGTAACACCGCGGTCTGTCCGTGCGTCTCGCGTTCGATCACCATGGCGGCTCTCCTAGCTCGGGCTGGTCGATCGACGGTATCTCTCCGGCCGCGAGCAGGTCAGATCCGTCGGCGGTGGTGGCGAGGTCGCCGAACACGATGCGCGCCCCTGCCAGGACGATCACCATGAGGATCGCGGCGCCTGCGGTCACGGCTCGGAGGCCGAGCCGGTCAGCGAGCTCGCCCTGGACCAGCGCGCCGAGCGGATAGACCAAGCCGAGCAGCGTCATGAGCACGCTCATGACGCGTCCCCGAAGCTCGGGAGGAGATCGGAGCTGGGCGATGCTCATGAAGCTCGACAGGGCACCGAGATAGAAGAAGCCGACGACGATGAGGGCCAGCGCCGACGCGGGGAGGTTCGGCGCAAGGGCATACGCGATGAGCGATATCGGCAAGATCCACAACACCGCGGAGAGGACCCGCGCCGAACCGAACTTTGCCGCGAGGATGCCGAGCGACAACGCCATGGCGACTGCGCCGATGCCCTGCGCAGTCACGAGGGCTGAGGTGCCCCCGGCTCCGGAGTGCAACACGGTGATCGCCATCGCGGGGATGAGCGCGATGAACGGTGCCGCGAGCAGGGAGTTGAGGGCCATGTATGCGACGACCCTGCTGATCGTAGGGTCGCGCCGCACATAACCCAGCCCGTCGCCGATCGCCCTCAGGATGCCAGTGCCGTCGTGACGCGCGGGAGGCGGGAGGCGAATGAGCACGAGGACGACGATCACCGCGATGAAGCTCGCCGCGTTGATCGTGAACGCCCATGAGTAGCTTCCGGCGGCGATCACGACGCCGGCGAGCGCGGGGCCGATCACCCGGCCGAGGTTCCATTGCGCCGACGAGAGGGCCACCGCCCCCACGAGGTCTTCCTCGGGCACGAGATCCGGCAGCATTGCCTGGTACGACGGGAAGCCGAGGGCCTGCACGCCCCCGGCGCACAACACGATGAGGGTGACCAGCCCGGGCGACGGTGTGCCCGAGAACGTGAGGACCGCGAGGAGCGCCGCGAGCCCGGCCTGCACCGACGACGTGGCCAGGAGCAGCCGACGCCGGGGGAGACGATCAGCGAGCGCGCCCCCGATGGGTCCGATGACGGCTGCGGGCGCGAAGCTTGCCGCCGCGACGAGCCCTGTCCAACCGGCTTGGCCCGTCGTCTCGGTGACGAGGATGCCCACCCCGACCGCTTCCATCCACGTCCCGATGTTGGAGACGAACGCACCGCCCCACAACAGCGCGAACGGGCGGTGCCGCAGCGGAGCGAGCGACGCGGGGAGCTTCACGGGAGCACGGTACCGGCCGGAATGGGGCGCTCGATGGTCGTCGGCGCGCCGGTGGGTTCAGTCAGGAGGGTGGGGGAGATCGCCGGCGTCGCGGGGCCAAACGATCGGTGTGACGTCGCTGACGATCGGGTCGCCGGCGGCGACCCCGGCACGGTCGACCGACGGGTGCGGGATCGGCCCCCTGCGAGTACAGCCGTCACGCAGGTAGATGACGGTGTGCGCGCGACGCACTCGGTCGCTGGTGTTGGGCTCGGAGAGATGGACGGTCAGCCCGTGGTGGAACGCGACCGAACCCCGCGGGACCTCGACCACGACGGGGTCGCGCCCAGCCACGTCGGGGTGGTTCAGGATGTCCTCGGGCTCGGCGGTGAAGATCCCGAAGATGTCCACGAACTGGTCGAGGCCGATCCGGTGGGATCCGGGCACATACGCGAGCGCGCCCGCGGCGCGCGTCGAGCCGTCGAACGGGATCCACGCGGTCACCTGGTCGGTCTCGCGAATCGGCCAGTACCCGTGGTCCTGGTGGGCGTCGGTCGGGCGACCGCCGCGCTCCTTGTAGAGCGCCTGGTCGTGCCAGAGGCGCACCGCGTCACAGCCGAGCAGCTCGGCGGCGGCCTGGCCGAGGGTCGGGTGGAAGGTGAGTGGGAGCACGTCGGGGCGATCGTCCCAGAGGTTCTGACACTGGCGGAAGCACTGCTCGTACCGACTCCTCTCGGCGAGCGGGCGGTGGTCGTGACGCGTGCGGTGTGCAACGGCTGCGTCGACGGCCGTTCCGAAGTGGTCGAGCTCGTCGTCGGTCAACAGGTCGGGGACCACCACGAACCCGTCACGGTCGAATTGCTCCACGAGCCCGGGATCCACGACGCGCACCATGGCGCGCATGCTATGGCGGTGTCGGGTCGTTGACACTGTCGCGTGCGTCCGTCACCCTTCGGTCATGGAACCGATGACGCCCTCTGAGTCGCGCGCCATGATGCGTGAAGTGTCGAGTGTGTGGGGGATCGTGCTGATCGTGGGCGTGGTCTTCCTGGGCTTCGGCATCGTCCTGCTCTTCGACGTTGCCGCCGGTGAACGTGTCGTCGCCGTGATCGTCGGTGCCTTCCTGGTCTTCAGCGGCATCATCGAGGCCGCGGTCGGTGATCAGACCGGCGGTTCACGCGCGGTGAGTGTGATCTTCGGGCTCGTTCTGGTCGTCGGCGGGATCGTCGCGATCGCGTGGCCCGGCGTGACGATCCTCGCGATCGCCGTCATCTTCGGCATCACGATCCTCATCGGCGGCCTGGCGCGGATCATCGGTTCCCTCGTGTTCCGCGACGAGGGCTGGGGCTGGCTCCTCACGATCGGAGTGGTCGAGGCGGTCGTGGGTATCGGGGCACTGGTCTGGCCGCGCAAGACGGCTTACGTCGTGCTCATCTTGATCGGGATCTACGCGATCATCGCCGGGCTCGTGCAGATCATGCTGGCCTTCGGCCTGCGCCGAGCCGGCGAACGCGCCCGCGCCTGAGGTCAACTCGTCGCGTCGGAGCGCGTGGGCAAGCGCCGGCGGTTTCGGAGCTGGGTGTCGTCTCCGGCTAGGCCGGTGTGAAGGTGCACGGCATCCGCTTGATGCCGTGGATGAAGCTCGACTGGAGCATGTCGGGTTCGCCGCTGATCTCGATGTCGGGCAGCCGGCGGAACAGCTCCTCGAACATCACCGAGATCTCGCGCCGGGCGAGATTGGCACCGAGGCAGAAGTGGGGCCCACCGCCTCCATAGCCGACGTGCTGGTTGGGTGAGCGGGTGACATCGAATCGGGAGGGATCGGTGAACGCGCGCTCGTCGCGGTTCGCCGAGTTGAACCACATGACGACCTTCTCACCTTCGGCGATGGGGTGGCCGGAGATCTCGGTGTCACAGGTCGCGGTGCGTCGGAAATGGATGACCGGGGTCGCCCAGCGGACGATCTCTTCGACTGCGTCGATCGCGTGGGTCGCGTAGTCGTCGAGCAGCAACTGGCGCTGGTCGGGGTTGCGGCTGAGTTGCAGCATGCCGTGGCTGATCGCCGTGCGGGTTGTCTCGTTGCCCGCGACGACGAGCAGGATGAAGAACGACGCGAACTCGACGATGCTGAGCCGCTCGCCGTCGACCTCTGCATGCATGAGCGTCGTCGCGATGTCGTCCGCGGGTTGGTCGAGGCGGGCCTGTCCCAGCTCCATCGCCATCTGGTGGAGCGTGAGGAACGCGCCCATGAGATCCTCGATGGAGTTCACGAACTCGGCATCTCCGAGACCGAGGATGATGTTCGACTGGTCGTAGACGGTCGCGCGTTCCTCGGCCGGCAATCCGACCATGTCGCAGACGATCCGCAGCGGAAGCTGGGAGGCGATGTCGGCCACGAAGTCGCACTCACCGCGTTCGGTGACGTCCGCGACAACGTCGCGCGCCACCGCGCGCACTGTGTCCAGGACCTCGTTCAGCGCCTTGGGTGTGAACCCGTTGCTCACCAGCCGGCGCATTCGCGCGTGCCGCGGATCGTCCATGTTGATGATGCTGCCGAGGAACTCGCCGAGCTCGCTCGGAATGTCACCGATGTTCGAACCGCCCCGGCCCGAGCAGAACAGCTCGGCATGGCGGCTGGCGTGCACGACGTCGTCGAAGCGGGTCAACGCCCAGAATCCCGGACCCTGGCCGAAGCCTTCGATGACCGGTTCCTCGTGGAACGAGATCGGGGCTTCGTCACGCAGCAGTCGGAATGCAGCTTCGCGCTCGGGCTCCGCCCGCCCCCAGAACTCGATGTCACCCAGCTTGATCTCGTCGATGCTCACCACGGGTCCGAGACTAGGGGGTGTGGTCGGGCTCGGCACGCAGCCGGGCCGCGCACTCCGTCGCGCGCGCGATGACCTCCTCGGCGCCCGGCACGTGACGGCCGCGCATCAACACGCGACCGTCGACCACGACGGTGTCCACGACCGCGCCGGTGGCCGAGTACACGAGTCCGGCGGCCTCTCCCGCGGGCCGGTTCTCCGCCGTGGCGAGGTCGACGAGCAGGAAGTCGGCCGGGGCGCCGACGGCGATCGCGTGCCCGCCGAGCCGGGGCGAAGCCATGCCCGTCGCGATCGCCCAGGCCTCGGCCGCCGGGAGGGTCGCCGGGTCGGCGGAGGCGTGCTTCTGCAGCAGTGCGAGCAGCTTGATCTCCTGCAGCACGTCGAGCGAGTTGTTGGACGCCGCGCTGTCGGTGCCGATGCCGATCGGGATGCCCCGAGCCCGGGCGCCCGCGTACGGGAACGCCGCACCGGTCGCGAGCTTCATGTTCGACGCGGGGTTGGTCACGATCGTCGTCTGTCGACTCGCCACCAGATCAAGCTCGGCATCGTCCAGCCAGACTGCGTGGCTCAACACCGTACGGTCACTGAGGAACCCGACCTCGTCCAGGTAGGCGGTCGGTGACGTGCCGTGGTCTCGGAGACAGTCCTCGACCTCGCCGCGCGTCTCCGAGAGGTGGATCTGCAGTGGTACGTCGTGCGTGGCGCCGAGCTCGGCGATCCGCTCCAGCGACGCCCGACTCACCGTGTAGATGGCGTGAGCCGAGATCGACGGAGTGACGCGCGGTCCATACTCCGAGAGACGGGCGAGACCATCGGCCACGCCTTCGATCCGGTTCCACTCGGGAGCGTCGGCCGCCTCGATGACGGTCATGCTGATCGACGCGCGCAGGCCCGCGTCGGCGACCGCCTGAGCAGCCTCGAAGGAGTGCCAGTACATGTCCCAGAACATCACCGTGCCCGACCGGATCATCTCGAGTGCGGCGAGCCGTGTCCCCCAGTACACGTCCTCTGCTGTCAGGCGCGCTTCGGCCGGCCAGATCTTCGTGCGCAGCCATTCCATGAGCGGGAGGTCGTCGCCGTAGCCGCGGAGCAGGGTCATCGCGGCGTGGGTGTGGCCGTTGACCAGGCCCGGGGTGAGCGTGAGACGCGCGGCGTCGATGATGTCGTCGTCGGGTTCGACGGTGACGGTCGCGCCGAGCTCGGCGATCACGCCGTCGGTGGCGCGCAGCGATACGGTCTCGCCCGCGAAGGTGACGTCGCGAACGACGAGGCTCATTCCGGCGCGCTCGAGAGGCCGGCGACGACCGCGCGGAGATCGCCGGCAAGGCGTTCACTGTTCTCAGCCACGCCGACGCGGTACCGCTCCAACGTCAGACGATCGACCTCGAGCCCATTCCCGAGGTTGTCGATCACACAGACCGACGCGTACGAGAGCCCGAACTCCGGCGTGAGCACGCACTCGGATGCCGCGGTCATACCCACCAGGTCCGCGACCTGCGCCAAGGCCCGCACCTCGACAGGGGTCTCGAAGCGAGGCCCCGTCGTCTGCGCGTACACACCCCCGTCGCGAACAGGAGTCGACGTCGCGTGGCGCCACGTGTCGATGACGAGCCGGCGGAACCTCGCGTCGAAACCGGGGACACGGTGGCCGCGCTCGTCGGCGAAACGCGACGGCGTCACGAGCGGCGCGTAGAAGTCGTCGGGAACCACCACGCTACCTACCGGCCAGTCGAGCCGCAGGCTGCCCACCGACGACAGACCGAGCACGTGCCGGCAGTCGAGCGCGGCGAGCGCCGCGAGGTTGCGGGCGTGGTCGATCCGATGCGCCGGCGTGAAGTCGTCCAGCCCGTGGCGCTCCAACACGATGACGTCGTCCACCTCGAGCAGGGCGACCCCGTCCTGGTCGAACCGACGAGCACCCGCGCCGAGAGCGGCGCGCAGGGTCCCATGGCCACCGATCACAGCGAGTCTTGCCATGGAGGCGCATCGTAGAGCCGCCCGGGCGGGTCTCGTCCGCACGGTTCAGGCCACGGCGATTCGTGCCGATGTCGTCATCGTGCAGACCGGTGCGGGGTCGACCCCGACTTCGGGGCGTGTTGCCGCCCGGCGGCATGTGGTCCGGCCCGTCGTGGGCTTCGCGCTCGTGGTCATCGGGGCCTTGTTGGTGCCCGTGGCGCTTTCGAGCGTCTGGTTGCAGTATCAGCTCCTCGACACTGACCGGTTCGTCGCGGCGGGTTCGTCGGTCGCCGCCGATCCGGCAGTGCAGCGTGAGGTGTCGAATCAAGTGAGCGACGCGCTCCTCACCGAGCTGGATCAAGTATCCGGGCTCCCCCTGAGCCAGATCGCGCCCGGGGTGACCCGCTCGGCGGTGCGCAGCGCGACGCGATCGGTGATCGCGTCGGATTCGTTCCAGTCGCTCTGGGAGTCGGCTCTCCGGTCTGCCCATTCGGACGTCGTGGCGCTGGCCGACGGCAAGGACGGGTCCGCCCTCGCTCTCCGGCGCGGCCGAGTGGTCTTGGATCTCGACTCGTTCGTCGACGCGGTCGTCGCTCGGCTGCCCGCGCCGCTCGCGGCGGCGCTGCCCGCGTCGACGACCGGTGACAACATCGTCCTGCTCGATCGTGAAGACACCTCGACGGTCAGCGGCCTGTTCGGAGTCCTCGACGACCTCGGCTACTGGGTTCCTCTCGCGGTGGTCGGTCTGTTCGCCGGGGGCATCGCGGTCGATGTCCGGCGGCGCCGCACGGTCGGTGTGGCTGCCGCGGGGATCGTCATCACCTGCGGTCTCGGTCTCGGCGCGCTCGCGTGGCTGCGGGTGGCCTACCTCGGCGACTTCGGACGCCGCAGCACGCGCGACGCGATGGCGGCGCTCTTCGACGCGGTCGCCGACTCCCTGCGTGACTGGATGTGGATCGTCGTCGCGCTCGGCGTTGCCACCCTCGGCGCCGTTGTGGTCATCGAGCTGTTGCAACACGATCGATCGGCCTCTGACCAGGCCGCGGAGGGAGCAGGCGAGCGCCCTCGTGGGGAGATCGACACACCCGAACCCGCCGTGCCCGAGCCGCTCAGCGCGCCCGACCCGACGGTCGTACCGGTCCCCGGCGTCGTTCCCGAGCCGCCGCCGAGCCGTGCGCCGATCACGGCGCGTGAGGTTGCCGGTTCCGGTCATCCTCGGCCCGCGGCGCGTCCCCGCAGCGACGCGGGTCAGCCCGAGCAGCCGTAGCTCACTGCCTCAGCTCGAATCTCGGTCTGTCGCGTCCGGATCGCCTGGCAGCCGGTTCCGTCGCCGATGCCGGCGGCTTCGACTCAGCCGAGGGCTTCGGCGGCCTGTACCGAGGCGACCGCGTCGAGGAGCCCGTACCCGTACGCCGAGTTGGGCACGCCGGGGGTGTCGCAGTCGGACTCCGGCCGGCCACCCGACGCCGTGATCAGGCTTCGGTGCAGGGCATTGCTGCCCTGGTGGCTCGGCGCAGCCTGGATGGTGAGCGCGTAGGTTCCGCTCACCTCGGGGGCCGCCATCGACGTTCCCGACACCGAGGCGTAGCCGCCGCTGATCGCGGTGGTGACAACGTCGACCCCGGGTGCCACGAGGGTGGGCTCAGGGCCGAGCGGCCCGGGTCCCCGGGCGGAGAACCGGGCCACGATCCCCGCATCGTCGGTCGCGCCGACGGCGACGACCTCGGGCTGTGACGCGGGGTAGCTGACCGTTGCGCATCCCGGACCGGTGTTGCCCGCTGCGAACACGCTGAGGATCCCTGCTGCGTAGATCGAGGTCATGGCGCGTCCGAGGGCCGTGCTCGGCTCGGGAATCGACCAGGAGTTGTTGATCACGTCGGGGCGCAGATCGGGATCCGGGCCGTCGCCGTGGCCGGCGTCGGGAGCGAGCATGAACTGCAGCGACTCGAGCAGCGATGCCAGGGTGCAGCGCGTATCACTGCACCCACGAGCGGCGATCCAATGTGCCCCCGGCGCCACGCCGGTCCGTTCGCCCACCGCGACCCCGGCGACCGCGGTGCCGTGCCCGCTGCCGTCACACGGATCGTCGGGGCATCGTCCCGAGGGATCGAACCAGCCGCCCTCGGCGCGGTAGCTGGTCGCGAGGTCGGGGTGGGTGGCGTCGACGCCGGTGTCGACGATCCCGATGACGACGCCGGCTCCGGTGAGGCCGGCCACGCGTGCGTCGGGGACGTGAGCGGCGAGGAGGTTGGCCGGAGCAGCCGTCGGGGTGCCGACGGGCCGGGCGGTCGCGGTGGTCAGCTCGGCCTCGAGGTCGAGGTCACGCCCTCCCACGACCTCGCTGACTCCCACGATGCGTGCCACCTCGTCCGCGATCGGCTTCGAAGCCCGAAACAGCACCGCGTTCGCGATCCACAACGGGGTCGCCGCCGCGTCGTGCCCGCGCAGGAGGCGGCGGACCCGTGGCCGGGCATCGGCCGTTCGGTACGCGCGCCGCAGCGCGCGCACCGCCAACCGACCCCGGCGGACCCAGTTCGTCTCGTCGAGCGCGGCTCGCAGGTCGGCGCGCTCGACGAACGTCGCCACCCAGTACTGTGAGCGGGACTGATCTTGTGCCGTGGCGGTTCCAGCGGTCGCCGACCGGGGGATCGAGACGCCGGTCAAGAAGAGCGCGGTTGCCGTCACGACCGCAGCCACGACCGCGCGGCGCGAAGGACGCGGCACTCTCGGCTTGTCGTCGCCGCTCGACCCCTGCTTGAGCCCGGCGTCGGCGACGCCGAGCGGCCGCGACGTGCCATGACGGCGCGTACGGTGCGCCGGCGCGAAGTGATCGCCGCCGTTCGGGCTCGCCAATCTAGAATGTTGCTTCAATCAGTCGAAGGGCGATTCGACGAGGCGGCTCGGGCGAGACCGGCTCGGCGAACGCGTCATCGAGACGGTCGACGCGGGGAGGCGGCGCCATGGCGAGGCCCACCGGAGAGGTCTCGGTGCGAGCGAAGTCGGCGCGCGACAGGTCGCGAGCCGACGTCGGGAGCCGGCGCGCGGAACGCCGGGTCCGACATCGTGACCTGAGCCGAACCCAGCTCCTCGACGCGGCCGAGGCGGTGTTCGCCGACCGGGGCTACCACGCGACGACGCTGAAGGAGGTCGCCGATCTCGCCGAGTTCTCCGTCGGTTCGATCTACTCGTTCTTCACGAACAAGGAGGACCTCTACGTCAACGTCTTCCTTCGCAGAGGGTCGGAGTTCCTGCCCGGGATGCGTGCCGCGATCGAGGGGTCCGAGGATCCGCTCGACCAGCTCCACGCCCTGGTCGACTTCGAGGTGCAGTACTTCCGTGATCACGCTCACTTCGGTCAGCTGTACCTGCGGTCGGCCCGAGAGCTTCCTGGCCTCGCCGACTTCTCCGAGGTGCCGGAGCTCTCGGCCAACTTCGATGCCGCGATGGAGCTCCACGCGGAGGTCTTCGCGCGCGGTCAGCGCGCCAGACGGTTCCGCGCGGGCGATCCGCGTGTGCTGGCTCGCCTGCTCTCCGGTCTGATCTCCGCGTACCAGTCCGTCGACCCTGCAGTGACGGCCGACGGCGACGATGCCCCGGAGGGTCTGGCCATCACCGCGCTGGTCGAGATCATCGACGCGGCCTTCCGCCGCCCGTAACCTGCTGCTGGGTCATGCCCGGCGTTGTCTCGCGGGGCGTTTGGTGCCCTCTTCTTGCTTCCCGACGTCAGGCCTCGCGTAGTTCGCCCTCATGGCCGAGCCCGGAGGCGCAGGACCGGTCGGTCCGTATCCGCCCGGTGTCGAGAGCGAAGCGGCTCGGGAGGAATACGACCGTCTGCGTCGGCGCGTGCTCTGGAAGATGCCGTACGGCCTGTACGTCGTCGGCAGCACCGACGGTGTCTCGCGCCGCAACGGCATGACGACCAATTGGGTGACCCAGCTCAGCTTTGATCCGAAGTGGGTGGGAGTGGGCGTCGAGCAGACGGCGCTCACCCACGAGCTCATCGAGGCGGGGCGCTGCTTCAGCATCTGCATGATCGGCCGCGAGGACCGCGCCACGGTGCGGAAGTTCACCAAACCCGTGGACGTCGATCTCGAGTCCCGGACGCTCAACGGCTTCTCGTACGAGGAGCACGTGACCGGTTCGCCCGTCCTCAGCCAGGCGGTCGCGTACCTTGACTGCAACCTGCAGGACGCGCTGACCGTCGGGAACCACACGTTCTTCGTCGGCGAGGTCGTCGACTGCGGTTTCCTCACCGACGAGTCCACACCCGTCCTGCGAATGGAGGACACCCGCATGAACGACGGCGGCTGAGCGGGTGAGCCCAGGGTGGGTGTCCGACCAATGGTGATGCAGGACACCCGCATGAACGACGGCGGCTGAGCGGGTGAGCCCAGGGTGGGTGTCCGACCAATGGTGATGCAGGACACCCGCATGAACGACGGCGGCTGAGCACCCCCAACGCGTTTGGCGTCGCAGGTGATGAATTATCCATGACCTGCGACGCCGAAGTGGAAGATGTGGGCTCAGGCGGTGCGGATGAGCAGGCGCGCCGCGGTCTCGAGCTTGTCGCCCGCGGTTTCGGCGGTGTCTCGGCCGGAGACGAGGCCGATGATGGTCGAGAAGCACACCAGCTCGAGCACCTCGACGACTTCTTCTCGGTCCGGGAGGTCGTCGTCGCCGAGTGCGATGTCGATCCAGGCGACGACCATCGTGTGGAAGTCGTTCTGGGCCTCGAACACCGCCGGTTCCACTGTGAGCACCGCGGCGACGATGGCTTCTGCGAGGCGGGGTCGGGAGGCTGCGGTGACCATGATCTGCCGCAGCGCCCCGCTGACCCGAGCGACTGGGTCGGAGGCAATCAGCGGGGCGTCCGCGAGGTCGGCCGACAGGTCCGAGCCCCAGGCCAGGAGCACTTCGGTGAGCAGGTGGTCCTTGGACGCGAACCACCGGTAGAGCGTGGCGAGGGCCACACCCGAGCGCTCGGCCACCGTCTTCATGACCACCGCGTCGTAGCCACCGGCGTCCGCGAGCTCCATCGCGGCCTGGATCACCCGGTCACGGCGCTCGGCCTGCTCGGCCGACAGGACGCGGTGGACGACGACTGAATGCGTAGACATGGGAACCCATTCTATACTGGGTTCTCGCGACGGAGACGCTCCCGGAGGTCCTGATCCATGGCGACGACTACCCCGACCACACAGATCGACGAGTCCCAGCTCGCCGACCTGAACGATCCCGACGCGTTCGTCGGGGGCATCCCTCACGAGACGTTCGCGTACTGGCGTGCCCACGACCCGGTGCACTGGACCGAGCATCCGACCGAGGATCCGTACTGGTCGGTGACCACCTACGACGACGTCGTGGCGGTGAACCGCGATGCGCAGGCCTTCTCCAGCGGACGTGGCGGGGTCTTCATGATGGATCCCGATGAGGAGATGCTGGCGAGCCTCCGTCTGCTCATGCTCAACATGGACCCGCCCCAGCACACGCGCTACCGGCTGCTGGTGAGCCGTGCGTTCACACCGAAGCACATCCGTGACCTCGACGAGTTCATCCAGCGATGCACGCACAGCATCGTCGACGAGATGATCGAGAAGGGCGAGGCCGACTTCGTCGTCGACCTCGCGGCCGAGCTGCCGCTGCAGGTGATCGCCGAGATCATCGGTGTCCCCCAGGAGGACCGTCACCTCGTGTTCGACTGGTCGAACCGGATGATCGGCAGCGACGACCCCGAGTTCCAGATCAGCCCCGACGCGGCCGGAGAGGCCCAGGTCGAGCTGTACGCCTACTGCCAAGCGTTGTGCGAGGAGCGCCGCAGGTCACCGCGCGACGACATCCTCACGGCGCTCATCAACGCCGAGGTCGACGGCGACCGCCTCGACGACCTCGAGCTCAACACGTTCTTCATGTTGCTCTCGGTGGCCGGGAACGAGACGACTCGCAATCTCATCGCCCACGGGATGCACCACCTCTTCCAGTTCCCCGACGAGCACCGCAAGCTGCTTGCCGACCGATCGCTGCTGGGATCCGGGGTCGAGGAGATGCTGCGGGTGGGGAGTCCGGTGCTGCACTTCCGCCGTACCGCGACGCGTGACCTACAACTCGGCGACCAGTCGATCGCCGAGGGCGACAAGATCCTGATGTGGTACCCGAGCGCCAATCGCGATGAGAAGCACTTCGAGGACCCGATGGCGTTTCGCGTCGACCGTCAGCCCAACGAGCACATCGCGTTTGGTGGACGCGGCCCGCACTACTGCCTCGGCGCGAACCTGGCCCGTTCGGAGATCCGGCACATGTTCAGCGAGATCCTCGAGCGGATGCCCGACATGCGCCAAGCCGGTGAACCGCAGCGGCTGCGCTCGAACTTCATCGGTGGCATCAAGCACCTTCCGGTCGAGTTCTCACCGGGGCCGCGTCTCTTCTGAACCGTTCCCCGTTCCGACGTTTGATCCCTTCGTGACGCCAGACGTGACGGATGCATCAAACCTCGGTGACGGGGCTGTGGCTGACCCTGCGGGGTCCCCAAGCCCCGATGTTCGATCACCTCAAACAAGCCGCACCCGCGCCACGCACAAGCCGCGATCGAGCGGGGCATGCCCTGCACGGCGATGAGGCGCGAGCGATACGATCCCGTCGTCAGCCGTCTTGCCTCCGGGGGGAAACCGATGCTCGATTCGACGATGCAGGACTTCCCGCTCACCATCGGGATGATCCTCCGTCACGGTCGCACCGTGTACGGCGATAGCGAGGTTGCCACGTTCCAAGGCATCGAAGCCGGGTCGCGCCGAGCCACGTTCACCGCAGTGGCGGAGCGGGCCGAGCAGCTCGCGGCCGCGCTCGTACGCCTCGGCGTCGGTGAAGGCGACCGGGTGGGTACGTTCTGTTGGAACAACCAGGAGCACCTCGAGGCGTACCTGGCGATCCCCGCGATGGGCGCCGTGCTCCACACGCTGAACATCCGGCTCTTCCCCGAACAGCTCGTCTACGTCGTCAACCACGCGGAGGACCGGGTGGTGCTCGTCGACGACTCGTTGGTTCCGCTGCTCGCCAACGTCGCCGCCGAGCTCAAGACGGTCGAGCGCTACGTCGTCATCGGTGATGGCGACGCGTCGGCGCTCGAGCAGGCGGCCGCCCAGGCCGGCAACGCCGCGGAGGTGCTGCGCTACGACGCGCTCCTCGCGGCTGAGCGCGACGGCTTCGCCTGGCCCGAGGTGGACGAACGCGCCGCCGCGGCGATGTGCTACACGAGCGGCACGACCGGCAACCCCAAGGGCGTCGTCTACTCACATCGCTCGACCGTCCTGCACACCATGGGAGTCAACGCCGCCAACGCTGTCGGCCTCACCGAGCACGACCGGGTGCTCCCGATCGTGCCCATGTTCCACGCCAATGCTTGGGGCCTCGCCTACGCAGCGTGGTTCTCCGGCGCCGGTCTCGCGATGCCGGACAGGTTCCTGCAGGCCGAGCCGCTCGCCCGACTGATCGAGACCGAACGACCGACGGTCGCCGGCGCCGTCCCCACGATCTGGTCGGACCTGCTCCGCTACGCGCGCGAACATGACACCGACCTCTCCTCGTTCCGCAGCGTCGTGTGCGGCGGCTCGGCCGTCCCGCGTTCGCTCATCGAGCAGTTCGACGCGCTCGGTGTGCGGATCGTGCAGGGCTGGGGCATGACCGAGACCAGCCCCTTGGCCGCGCTGGCCCATCCGCCCCGCGGCGTCGAGGAAGGTTCGGTCGCCGACGTCGACTGGCGGGCCAAGACCGGTCGCATCATCGGTGGTGTGGAGCTGCGGATCGTCGGCGACGACGGTGGCGAGATCGCGTGGGACGGCGAAGTCGTCGGTGAGATCGAGGTTCGCGGGCCGTGGATCACCGCCTCGTACTACCGCGACCCGTCCCCCGAGAAGTTCGACGACGGCTGGTTGCGGACGGGTGACGTCGGCTCGGTCGAACCGAACGGGTTCGTGCAGATCACCGATCGTGCCAAGGACGTCATCAAGTCGGGCGGGGAGTGGATCTCGTCCGTCGAGCTCGAGAACCTGCTCGTCGGTCACCCGGCCGTCGCCGAGGCCAGCGTCGTCGGGATTCCGGACGAGCGGTGGAGCGAACGTCCGCTCGCGTGTGTCGTGATCAGCGAGGGCATTGATGTCGACGCGACCGAGCTCCGGGACTTTCTTGCGGGGCAGCTCGCGCGCTGGCAGGTGCCGGAATACTGGGTGTTCATCGACGAGGTCCCCAAGACGAGCGTCGGTAAGTTCGACAAGAAGGTGTTGCGCGCCCGACACGCCGCCGGCGACCTCGACGTGGAAGCACTCAGCTAGGGCGCGCGTCGGCGGCTGCGCCGCCGGACGTTCGTGTGACCACCGGCTCGGTGGCTGACCGGGCCTCTGGTCAGGTCTGCAGGCTGAGCACGGCCTCGGCCACCTCACCGAGCTCGGTGTCCCAGTCAGCCGGTGAACCGAACGGCACGAGGACGAACTTCGAGAACCCGACATCGACGTAGGCCTCGATGCGCGGGCCGAGCGCAGCGATGTCGTCGATGACCAGCTCCTGCGGCGACGCGTTGGGGTTGCGGGCGCGCAGTGCTTCCATGACCGTGTCGGGAACGCCGGTGCGGGAGTAGAAGATCATGGCTCCGTAGTGCTCGGGGTCGATGGCGCGCCCGGCGGCGTCTGCCGCCGCCTCGATGACGGGGCGTGCGGCCACGCAGTCGGCCGGTGTCGCGAAGCTCGCGAGCCAGCCGTCGCCGAGCCGGCCGACGCGGCGAAGCTCGCCCGGCGCCTTGCCGCCGAGCCACACGTCGAATGGTTGCCGCACGGGCTTGGGGAGAACGCGGAGCCCTTCGTAGTGGAACCTCGGGCCGTCATGGTCGACGGACTCTTCGGTCCAGATCCTCCGGATCAACGGCAGGGCTTCGTCGAACCACGGGGCGCGCTCGGCCCGCTCGACGCCGAAGGCCTGTTGTTCGGCCCCGCTGGCAACGCCGAGACCGAATGCGGGGAGCAGCCGCCCACCGGACAGCACGTCCAGGCTCGCGAGCTGCTTGGCCACCAAGACCGGGTTGCGACCGGGGAGGACCTGCACGCTCGTGCCGAACTTGAGACGCCGGGTCCGACCCGCGGCAACCGCGAGGCCGATGATCGGATCGGGTGCCGGCCCGGTGACCCGCTCCGACAGCCAGAGGGAGTCGAAACCATGGTGCTCGAGACCGTCGACGAGTGCGGCGAACGCCGAGGCGTCGCCGAGCCCCGCGAGCGCGCCGAGGCCGTAACCGATCCTGGTCTTCACGAGGTCACTGACACGACGTGCTCACGGTGACGATGGCTGGTGCTTGCGCAGCTCGCGTCGCGCAATCTGCATCTTGTGCACTTCGTCGGGCCCGTCGACCAGGTGCAGCGTTCGCGCATGGGTGTACATGTCGGCGAGCGGCCAGTCGTCCGAGACGCCGGCGCCCCCGAACACCTGGATGGCGCGGTCGATGACCGTCGTCGCGGTCCGGGCCGCGATGACCTTGATCGCGCTGATCTCGAAACGTGCGCCCTTGTTGCCAACGGTGTCCATCAGCCAGGCGGCCTTCATCGTCAGCAGGCGGGCCTGTTCGATCTCCATGCGGCTCTCGGCGATCTGATCCTGTACCACACCCTGTTCGGCGAGGGGCTTGCCGAACGGCGCGCGGTCCCACGCGCGCCGGCACATGAGCTCGAGCGCGCGCTCGGCGAGTCCGACCGCTCGCATGCAGTGGTGGATCCGTCCGGGGCCGAGCCGGGCTTGGGCCATCGCGAAGCCGTTGCCTTCACCGCCCAGGACGTTGCCGACCGGGACGCGGACGTTCTCGAAGAGGGTCTCGCAGTGTCCACCACCGGCATCGTGGCCGAACACGGGAAGGGTGCGAACGATGCTCGCTCCCGGTGCGTCGAGCGGCACGAGGATCATCGAATGGCGGTGGTACGGGTCCGCGTCGGGGCTGGACACGACCATGACGATGGCGACCGTGCAGCGGCTCGACGCCGCGCCGCTCGTCCACCACTTGTGCGCGTTGACGATGTAGTCGTCGCCGTCACGCACGATGGTCGACTGGATGTTCGTGGCATCGGAGCTGGCGACCCACGGTTCGGTCATCGCGAAGCACGACCGGATCTCACCCTCGAGCAACGGGATCAGGAACTGCTCCTGTTGCTCGGCGGTCCCGTACTCGGCCAACAATTCCATGTTGCCGGTGTCGGGCGCCGCGCAGTTGGTCGCCTCGGCCGCGAGAAGATTGCGGCCCATCAGCTCGCACAACGGCGCGTAGTCGAGGTTGGTCAGCCCGGCACCCCACTTCGGGTTGGGCAGGAACAGGTTCCAGAGACCACGCGCCCGAGCCTCGGACTTGAGCTCCTCCATGACGGGAGGATGGAAGTGGGGATCACCCGATTCCCGGACCTGTTCGATGTACACCGGCGCGGCCGGCGCCACGCGCTCGTCGATGAATGCCTGGAGCTGAGCTCGCAGATCCTCGGCTCGTGGGCTGATGGCAAAATCCATGCCCGAACCCTAGAGCCCCAGCGTTGGTGCGCTTACGGTCGCTAGCCGCAGGTTCGTGCACCGACTCGAGCAGACTCGAGCAGACTCGAGCCGACTCGAGCTGCTGGAGACGTTCGGGGGGTGAGGGCGGCGAGGTCTACGCCCGCGTGGCCGCGGGCTCGGCCTCGTAGGCGATCGCGTGGGGCGGCTTGTGGTCGATGTCCGGGTGATCGGCACTCAGGAGACGCTGCGCCTCGGCCCGATCGTCAGCGGTCAGGGCCCGCGTGGTGGTGCACCACTCGACGAGGATCCCGTTCGGGTCCGTCGCATAGACCGAGGTACACCAACCGTGATCGATTTCGAGGACGTCGTGGCCCAAGGCGAGCTAGCGGTCACGCGCCGCGTCGAGGCCGTCACGATCGTCGGCGCGAAACGCGAGGTGATTCACGTAGGCCGGGAGTCCGAGGCCCGTGCTGATCGCCGGGTCAAATGCATCGGGGACCTCAGCGTCGTCGTGCAGGTCCCACACGGCCAGCATCCCGTCGCCCGTGTCGTAGAACGCGTGGCGTGCCCAACCCGCGCCGGGCGTTGCGATCGCCTCGACCTTGACCAGCTCGAAGCCCATCGCCTCGGTGTAGAACGCGTGGGTTGCAGCCAAGTCACGCGTTGCGAAGGCAACATGATGGAAAGCCATGAGGGCGAGGGTACCCGGTACCCTCGCCTCCATGGACGCTGATGCCGGCCTCGATGAATCGACGGTTGCTCCCGACCCGTTCGTGGAGTTCGCTCGGTGGCACGAGGCCGCGGTCGACACGACCGACGATCGTGCAGCCGCGATGACCCTCGCGACGGCAACGCCCGGAGGGGCACCGTCGGCCCGGGTCGTGCTCCTGCGCGGCTTCGACGACCGGGGCTTCCTGTTCTTCACGAACTACGACAGTCGCAAGGCGAGCGAGCTCGCCGTCAACGATCGGGTCGCGCTGGTCTGGTATTGGCCGGATCTCGATCGTCAGGTCCGGGTGGAGGGCCGCGCCAGTCGGGTGAGCGAGGCGGAATCCGACCGGTACTTCGAGTCCCGCCCGCGTGGCCACCAGCTCGGCGCGTGGACGTCTCCCCAGAGCAGCCCGATTGAATCGCGCGCCGCGCTCGTCGAGCGACTCACCCAGACTGAGCATCGGTTCTCGGATCCCAGCGCGATCATCGCCCGCCCGGGGTTCTGGGGTGGCTACCGAGTCGAGCCGGCGGTGTTCGAGTTCTGGGTCGGCCGGACCGACCGGCTGCACGACCGCGTGCGCTACGCGCGATCGTCGGACGGTTGGCTCATCGAGCGGCTCGCACCCTGATCGGCATCCGGCGGTCGGTCCGTCCGGTCGCCTGTCGCGTTCGAGTGTTCCCAGGTGACCCGTTCGATCACGATGACGTACACGATCAGGTAGCCCAGGACGAGCATCCAGATGAGAAGCGCGAACACGGTCCCGATCGTCCCGTAGAGGGCCGATGAGCGAGCCACGAGCGTGGGGACGACGTATCCCCCTACGACTTTGAGCGCCCCGAAACCGACCCCGCCGACGATCGCGGCGGTGAGCATCACCCGCCATGACGTGCGACGCGCCGGGAGGATCCACCCCGTCCACAGGAAGAGAGAGGTGTCCACCACCACACCACAGATCGCCGCGAGAACAGTGAGCCAGTCGTTCGTGCCCAGGACGGCCGTCGCCGTGATCCCGGCGACGAGCAACACGCCGCCGCCCAGGAGCCAGACGACCCCGGCGGCCCGGCCCCGCAGCGTCCCGCCCGGGATCCTCCACATCACGTTCCACGCGTCGGTGATGGACGCAGCCAACCCGGTGCCGGTCCAGACCAGCCCCACGGTCCCGACGATCGACGATGCGACCCGGCTCTTCTGCGCGACTCGGGTCGCATCGGTGATCGTCGACGCGGCGTCGCCGCTCAAGCCGAACGTATCGACGATCTTGTCCGCGAAATCGACTGGGTTGTTCACGAATATCCCCACCACCGCGATCGCGAGCACGAGGATCGGGAACAATGCCAGGAAGGCGCGCATGCTGATCGCGGCGGCGAGGTTGCCGCCTCGCTGGGCACCGAAGCGCCGTTGGATCTCGAGCCCGTAGGCGAAGGAAGCTTTCGCGGACACCGCTCGCAGAGTAGAACTCCGGCGGTGACCATCGGTGCCACGATCTTCCTCGTCGTCGCTGGAGCCTTCGCGATCGGCGATTGGTCTGCGCGAGCCGGTGCTCGTCGCCGGCTCGAGTACGTGTGCAAGCCGGCCACGCTCGTGGCCCTGATCCTCGTCGCGGTGACGCTGGATCCGGTGCATTCCGATGTTCGGGTGTGGTTCGTGGTCGCCCTGGTGTTCTCGCTGGCCGGTGACGTGTTCCTGATGTTGCCGTCCGACGCGTTCGTGGCGGGTCTGGGTGCATTCCTTCTCGCCCACGTGGCCTACGCGATCGGGCTCAACCTCCATACCAGCGGCGACTGGTGGTGGGCGCTACCCGTTGTCGCCGTGGCGGGCCTGCTCGGCCTTCGGCTCATCCGCGGGATCATCGCGAGCAACCACCGGGCGCTCATCGTCCCCGTGGTCGCCTACGTGGGCGTGATCGCGGTGATGGTGGCGAGCGCGCTCGCCAGTGGCAACGTCGTCGCGGCGGTGGGCGCGCTGGTGTTCATGGGATCCGACGCGTTGATCGGCGAGACTCGCTTCGTGCGCCCCAATCGGTGGGCGCCGGTGACCATCATGGTCACCTACCACCTGGGACAGGCGGGCTTGGTGCTGTCGCTCCTGCGGTAGCCGGCCCGCGACGACGAGGAGCTCAGCATGCGCCGCTCGATCGATGATGCCCGCGACGATCACCCGGCCGACGACGAGGAACGTCCCGGGGCCTCGTGGGCCGTTGCCCTCGAAGATGCGTGCGACGGCTGCGGTGAGGGCGAGCTGCGCGTCGTGCTGACGCTGGAGGAGGTTGGCCGCGCCGGGCTCGGCGTGATCGCGCATCTCTCGCCCGACACGACCCGGAGGCTTCGAGCGGCCCTCGCCGCAGCCCTCCGAGAGATCGGTGAGGCCCCCTGAGCTCGCCAACGTTGTTCACCGCGTCGTCGTCGGACGGCACCCGCTCAGCGCCGACCGAGGATGGTCGCCGGCCGTCGTGATGTCAGAGGAGCAGGGGGCGCGCGGAGGGATCGGCGTCTTCGGAGAGCGCGAAGCGATGTGCCGCGACCTGTTCGACCGAGATGATCGCGATCCGGTGCTCTGCCGCGAACAGCTCGAGGAAGGGCAGGCGCGCCGGTGAGCCGTCGTCGTGCAGGACCTCGCAGATCACGGCGACGGGGGGGAGACCGGCGAGCCGGGCAAGATCGACGGCCGCCTCGGTGTGGCCCCGGCGTTCCATCACGCCACCCGGTCGGGCGCGGAGCGGAAAGACGTGACCGGGGCGCACGAGATCGTCGGGCCGGGTCTTGGCGTCCACGATGGATCGGATCGTGGTCGCGCGGTCGGCCGCGCCGATCCCGCTTCCGGCGTCGCGGTGGTCGATGGTGACCGAGAAGGCGGTGTCGCAGCCTTCCTGGCCGGGGGGGAGCATGGGCGCGACCTCGAGCTCATCGAGTCGCGCCGGATCACACGGCATGCAGACCAGGCCGCGTGCCCAGCGGAGCATGAAGTTGATGGCCTCGGCCGTGACCCAGCTCGCGGCCATCGTGAGGTCACCCTCGTTCTCGCGGTCTTCGTCGTCGGCGACGAGCACCATCTCGCCCCGGCGGATTCGCTGGAGCGCCTCGTCGACTTCGGTCGGCTTCCTGGTCACAGTTCCTCCTGGGTCACGCGTGCGCCGCGGCTGGGATGGTCACGACCATCCGACAACCGTGCGGTCTTCGTCGTTCGGGATGGATCTCTCCGCCATGGAGCTCGACGATCCATTGTGCGATCGCGAGCCCGAGGCCGGCGCCGCCATCTTGGGCGGCACGAGCCGAGTCGGATCGATAGAAGCGTTCGAAGACGCGAGTCGCGTCGGCATCGGGGATGCCCGGACCCTCGTCGGTGACCTCGATGCGGACGCCACCGTCGTCACAGTGTGCCTGCACGGTGATGGCGCCGCCGCGAGGTGAGTGGCGTACCGCGTTCTCGAGCAGGTTGGCAACGACCTGGTGCACGCGCTCGGGATCACCGTCCGCGGCGAGCGACTCGGGTTGCACGTTGACCGTCATATCGAGCCCGGGCGCGTGGAGGCGAGATTCTCGAACCACGTGAGTCAGCACCGGGCCTACCGCGAAAGCCTGGCGGTCGAGCGGCACCGAGCCCGACTCCAACCGGGAGAGGTCGAGCAGCTGGGTGACGAGCCGGCCGAGGCGTTCGACCTGGGCCAGCATGGTGGCGAGCGTCTCGGGATCGGTCTCCTCCACGCCGTCGACGAGATTCTCCAGGCGCGCCTGGAGCGCGGTGATCGGAGTCCGGAGCTCGTGGCTCACGTTGGCGACGAGATCACGGCGGATCCGGTCGGTGGCTTCGAGCTCGGCGGCCATCTGGTTGAACGATCGCGCGAGCGTGCCCACTTCGTCCTTGGAGGTGACGTGGACTCGCTGGCTGTAGTCACCTCGCGCCATCGCCTCGGTCGCGTCGGCCATCTCGGCGAGCGGCGTGGTGATCCCGTGCGCGAGGAGGCGCACCATCATGAGCGCGATGGCACCGGCGACCACGCCGCTCACCGACGGCCAGAACCCGGAGTGCACCCCCACGTAGAAGACCGCGACCGTCACCGCGATCGCGACGATCACGAGCGCGCCGATGCGGAGCTTGATCGACGAGAACCTGCTGAGTGGGCGGATCAGCTCATCACGCTTCATGAACCCGTTGGCTCCGACTCGACCGCCGCGTCATCGGTCACTGCGTAGCCCACGCCGTGGACGGTTCGGACGAGCTCGGGACCCAGCTTGCGGCGCAGCGCGCGTACATGTGAGTCCACGGTACGGCCACTCGAGACCATCGGCTCGTCCCACACGTGCGCGAGGAGCTCCTCCCGAGTGCGGACCGTCCCCGGCTCGGCCGCGAGAAAGACCAGCAGGTCGAACTCGGTGGGGGTGAGGTGCACGATGGTGCCGAGTCGGGTGGTGACGCGCCCCGCCGTGTCGATCTCGATGTCACCGATCGACAGGTGTGAGCGGGCGGCACCCGGGTCCGCCGCGGCGTCGGCGCGAGCCCGGTCGGTTCGCCGGAAGAGCGCGTGAACGCGGGCCACGAGCTCGCGCGAGCCGAATGGCTTGGTCAGGTAGTCATCGGCGCCGACCGTCAATCCCAAGACGAGATCGGCCTCGGAGTCGCGGGCGGTGAGCATGAGAACCGGTACCGACCGCCGAGCTTGGATCCGCTCGCAGACCTCGAGGCCGTCCATGCCCGGGAGCATGAGGTCGAGCACCACGAGATCGGGGTTCAGGCGAGCACACGCTTCGACGCCGGTGGGCCCGTCTCCGGCGGTCTCGACGGAGTACCCCTCGCTCCGCAACCGGGCCGCGACGGCCTGCGCGATGGACTGTTCGTCCTCTATCACCAGGATCGTGCGGGTCGGGTTCACCGCGGCGGCAGCAAGCACGCATCCAGGATACGGACTTGGCCGTTCGTGAGTCCCCCCGAGACTGTGGAGATCCTGTGCAGACGCCCCGGCGGCGCCTCCGACTCCGTCGCCGGCTCCGGGCGGGATGGCGGCGGAGCCGTGGGAGCCGGGGCGGAGCGCTCAGAGGCGTTCGAGGCGTCCACTGGCCAGACGGGTGTGCGGCGTGGTCTCGACTCGGCCGTGCCGGCGAAGCTCGTCCACTGCCGGTACCGGGTCCGGATCCGAGAAGAGCGCCGGGTCGCCGTAATCGGCGGGCCGGCCGGTCCCGTCGGTCAACCAGCAGCTCGCCTCGAGCGCGATGCCGTTGTTGTCGTGGAAGTAGACGGAGTGGATGAAGCCGTGATCGACGATGTCGGTGATCTCGCATCCGGCAGCCAGCAGCCGTTTGCGCAGACTGAGGAGCGCTTCCTCGTCGGCCACGTTGAAGGACAGATGGTCGAACTGTCCCGCGGCGGCGTCGGGGATCCCGGCCGGCTTCTCGAACCGGGGGGCGTCGGCCCATTCGAAGAAGGCAATCGTGTTCTCCGGGCCGAGCTCGAAGAAGTAGTGACGCATCGGGCCGGCCATCGTGGTGACGACGAGGCGCATGCCGAGCACGCCGTCATAGAACCGCACGGTGGCGTCCATGTCCGCGGTGACCATCGCGAGGTGGTTGATTCCCCGCCAGTAGGGCCGATCGTGCTCGTCGGTCTCGGAGTGTGCCGTCTCGCTCATGCCCGCCCTCCTTGGGTGATGCCTGCATGACGGTGGGCCCTGGGTGTGACGGTGGGCCCTGGGTCGAGTCTACGGTCGCCGGCGGCCGGCTCTGAGCGCGCCGGTCGACGCTAGCTCGAGGGGTCCGTCGAGGGGTCCGTCGCGGGATCGGCCGCGGAGGGTGGGTACCGCCGCGCCGCTCGCTCGTCGACCTCGAGCATCACGGTGTCGCCGACGCTCGGGACGGTGCGGTCGTCGGCGGAGACCGTGATCTCATAGCGCGCCGATCCGGCGACGGCGGTCACGAGGAAGTGATCACGGCGGAAGGTGCACGCGGTCACGGTCGCCTCGATGGTGCCTTCGGTCCCGATCCGGATTCCGTCGGCGCGGGCGAGCAAGCGGTCGCCGTCGACATCGATCGTGTTGACGAAGCCGAGGAAACGAGCCGTGAACTCGGTGGCCGGCGCGCGCCAGACCTCGACCGGGTCGCCGAGCTGCTCCGCGCGACCGGCTCGGAGGATGAGGACATGGTCGGCGATCGCGAACGCCTCGTCGTGGTCGTGGGTCACGAACACCGCGGTGATGCCGAGCTCGGTGAACAGCTCCCGCAGCTCGACGAGCAGACGGTCGCGCAGCGCGCGGTCCAGCGAGCCGAAGGGTTCGTCGAGGAGCAGGAGCCGCGGTTCGGGCGCGATGGCGCGTGCCAGTGCCACCCGTTGCTGCTCACCTCCCGACAATTCGTGGGTGCGACGGCTCTCGTACCCCGCGAGCCCGACGAGGGTGAGGGCGCGCCGTGCTCGTTCGGACGCGACGCGCCGCGACGCGCCGTGCATTCGGAGGCCGAACTCGACGTTGGCCACCACGTCGCGATGAGCAAAGAGCATGTGGTCCTGGAACATGAGACCGAACTGCCGTCGATGCGTGGGAACGGAGCTCAGGTCCTCGCCGCTCCAGCGCACCGAACCCGTCGCGCCGGGTTCCAGCCCGGCGATCACGCGCAGCAAGGTGCTCTTGCCACTCCCGCTCGGCCCGAGCACGCTGAGGACATCGCCGGTCGGGACCTCGAGATCGACGTGGTCGAGCGCGCGGACGGCTCCGTAGTCCAAGGTCAGCTCGCTCGCCTCCAGCATCGGTGCCCGCCTCAGAACTCGCCCGCGCCGGGCACGCGGAAGCGTTCGATCACGACCACCGCGGTCAGGGTGAGCGCGATGAGGATCACGCTCGCGGCCATCGCAGCTCCGAATGGTGTCGGCCCGGGGCGCCCCAGGAGTCGGTAGATCACGACGGGCAGGGTCGGGCGGTCTGGGCGGACGATGAACGCGGTCGCGCCGAACTCACCGAGGCTGATCGCGAACGCGAAGCCGGCCGCGATGCCGGCGGCCCGGCCGCCGATACGCAGGTCGATCTCACGCCACACGCGCGCCGGAGACGCGCCCAGCACCGCCGCGGCTTCGCGCAGTCTCGGATCGATCGCCCGCAGCAACGGGCTCATGGTGCGGATGACGAACGGCACCGCGATCAGCGAATGGGCGATCGGGATGAGCCACCAGGACGTCCTGAGGTTCAGGGGCGGCGAGTCCAGGGCAATCAGAAACCCGAATCCGACGGTGACCGCCGATACCCCGAGCGGCAGCGCGAGTACGCCGTCGAGCGAGCGGGCGAGTCGGTTCCCCCGTTGTTCGCGCGCGACGATGACGACCGACGCGAGGCCCCCGACGACCAGGGAGATGACGGTGGTCGCCAGCGCGAACTCGATCGAGTTCCGGACGGCTTCGATCGGCGGGACGATGAAGACACTGTCGGCACCCAAGTCTCCGAGCGCGCGGTAGAAACCCAAGCTCGGTCCGTCGGGTGTCGCGAAGGATCGCTGGACGAGCAGCCCGAGTGGGGCGCCGAGCAACCCCGCCATCACCACGAGGTTCACGATGACGAACGCCCGGCCACCCGCGGAGCGAGGCCGCCGCCTGGTTGTTGCCGCGGCGCGGAGGTCGAGGGCGCGCCGCCCGCCCGCGAAGCCGGTCAATCCAAGCAGGACGACGACCGCGACGAGCTGGACGATTGTCAGTGCGGCCGCCGTGCGCAGGTCCAAGAGCACCGCGGTCTGGCGGTAGATCTCGGTCTCGATCGTGGCTCGTTGTGGTCCACCCAGGATGAGGATGATCCCGAAGCTGGTGAACGTGAAGAGGAACACGATCGCGGTCGCGGCGGCGATTGCCGGCCGGAGCGCGGGGAGCGTCACGTGCCAGAACGTTCGGACCCGTCCGGCGCCGAGCACGCGTGCGGCTTCTTCGCGTCTCGGGTCGAGGTGCGACCAGAACCCCCCGACCGTGCGGACGACCACCGCGTAGTTGAAGAAGACGTGGGCGATGAGGATCGCACCGAGCGTCCCGTTGAGACCGAGGAACGCGACGGGACCGTGACCACCCAGCAGCGCGAGGAACGCGGACCCCACCACGACGGTGGGGAGCACGAACGGCACGGTGACCGCAGCGTGCAGGAACCCGCGCCCCGGGAAGCTCACCCGGGCGAACAGATACGCGCCGCTGAGCCCGATGGCCAACGTCAGCACGGTCGACAGGCCGGCCTGGACCAGCGTGAACCACACCACGTGGCGCAGGCCGGGGTCGGTGAACACGTCGCCGATCGGCGTGAGGTCCAAGCCCCCATCGGCCCAGAGCCCCCGGCCGAGGATCGTGACCACCGGATATACGAAGAACACGCCCAGGAACGCCAGCGGTATCGCGGCGGGCAGCAGCATCCACGCGCCGGCCTGCCTCGGATGTTGACGTGGACCGGCGCGATGTGACGTCGTTACCGCAACACGATGTCGGTCCACTCGTCGATCCAGTCGTCGCGATGCTCACCGATCTCGGTGGGGCTCAGCTCGAACGGGTCTTCCGGGAGTGGAGCGAGGCGTTCGAACACCTCGGGAATCGGCACGTCCGCCCGTACCGGGTAGACGAACATCTCCTGCGTCACGCCTTCCTGGAACTGCTCGCCGAGCATCCAATCGACGAGGTCTCTCGCGAGGCGTGGATGCTCGGTGCCCTGCAGGACGCCGGCGAACTCGACCTGGCGGAAGCAGGTCGTGAGCACGGCGGCAGTAGGCGCGGTCGCGGGTATCGGCTCGACGTCGAGGACCGCGGCGGGTGGGCTCGACGCGTACGACACGACGAGTGGTCGGGTGCCGGCTTCGCCGCCGCCGCTGAACTCGCTGAAATACGCCTGCTCCCAGCCGTCGACCACCCGGACGTCGTTGTCGCGCAGCCGCTGCCAGTAGTCACCCCAGCCGTCGTGGTACTCCGCGATCGTGGCCAGGAGGAACGCGAGTCCCGGCGATGACGTGGCCGGGTTCTCGGCCACGAGCATCCCGCGGTAGATGGGCCGGGTGAGGTCTTCGAGCGAAGTCGGTGGCTCGACCCCGGCCTCGGCGAGTCCCGTGCGGTCGAAGTCGACACAGACGTCGCCCGTGTCGATGGGTGTGAGCGCGTGAGTCGGATCGAGCTGGTACTCATCGGCAACGTCGACGAGCTCGGGTGATTCGTACGGTGCGAACACGTCGGCGTCGGTCGCGCGCGTGAGGAAGGTGTTGTCGACCCCGAACATCACGTCGCCGATCGGCGCGTCCTTGGTCAGGATGACCTGGTTGAGGGCGGTGCCACCGTCGCCGGCCCGCAGGATCTGCACGTCGACGTCGTGGGCACGCTCGAATGCCTGGAGGTCGGCTCGTGCCACCGCGAATGAATCGTGGGTTACGAGGGTGATGGTGCGACCGTCAGCGCCGTCGGAGCACGCGACGAGAGCGGCCGACGCGAGGATGAGCGCGCCGACGGTGATGGCCAGGTTTCGGAGTCGGTTGCGGTGCGACGACAGGTTCATGAGGCTGTTCAGCTCCCGGGTGATGGCTGGATGGCGATCAGCACGCCCTCGTCCAGGTCGACGAAGGCCGTCTCGGCGGTCATCTCGTTGCTGACCCCGCGACTCGATCCCGACGCGAGGTCCTCGGTCCGCAGCTCCCAGCGGACTCCTGTGGCCCGTACCCCGCGCGCCGCGCCGCCGACGGGGAGCAGCGTGAGGATGTCCCCGGGCGCGCCGCGCAGGGCGCGGGGCCGACCGGCTCGCACGACGTGCACTCGGCTGCGTTCGATATGCGCCTCGATATCGACGTCGCCCAACGCCGGAGCGGCGAGCACCATCGTGTTGGCGAGGAAATGGTCGAGGCGCCCGCCCCCGGCGCCGAGTACGACGATGCGGTGCGCCCCCGCCCTGCGAGCGACGTGGAGTGCAAGCTCGAGGTCGGTCTGGTTCTTGTCCGTCGGGTGCTGTTCGACGCGCGCTTCGGCGGCCACCGCCCGGTCCAGCTCGGCCGCGTCGACCGAGTCGAGGTCGCCGACGACGACGTCGACGGCGACGCCCGCGGCGAGGGCGTGCGTCAGCCCCGAGTCGGCCGCGACGACGAGATGGTCGGGGCGGTGTTCCGCGAGCGAACGGGAATCCGGGGGATCGCCGCCGGTGAACACCCATGCGGTTGTCGTCACGTGTCCTCCCTGCGCCGGCATGACCCGGGTCAGGTTCGAACGGTCGGTGGCTGCGTGCCGCCCTCTCAGCCCGGCGCACCGGACTCCCGTGTTTCGGCACCACGAATGTGGTGGCGCGCCAAGACTATCGCCCCGGAACCGACGGGTCGCGTGATTCAGGTGGCGCGAGGGATCGCAGCCAGCACGGTTGCCTGCCAAGGGTGTTCGGGCCAGCCGCGCTTGGAGCGCATGCGCTGGGCGCGGTGCAGCCAGTCGTGGATGGTGTCGGGGTCGTGGCCCAGGCGCACGAGCGCGCCACCGATGACCGTGCCGGTGCGACCCCGCCCGGCTTGGCAGTGCACGAGCACGCCCGCACCGGCGGTGAGCCGGTCGACGACGATGTCGACCGCGGCGCCCACGACGGCCAGCTCGCGCTCGGGCGCGTCGGGTCCGGCCACGTAGAGGTCCTGGAGGGCGAACGCGTGACCCGTGAGCGGCGCGGGGTCGTAGCGCAACGCATCGTCGGTCAGACACACGACATCGCCGAATCCCGCCTCGGCGAGCGCCGGCCAGTCAGCCCGATGGGGGTAGGACATCCCGGCGAGCGGTGCGGGTGCGCGGGCCGCCCACCAGAGCTCGGCGGGAACCGCGAGGTTGCCGAGGAACCCGGTGCCGCTCCCCGGCGCTGCGAGCTTCGGCGGCGGCGCGGGGACCGACGGACCCGCGCTCACCGCGAGGTGGCGAGCAGCCGTTGCACCGGGTCGAGATCGTACGGTGCACCGGCCATGACGATGAGGTGCTGGGCACCCGCGTCGACGTACTCGGAGGCAGTGTCGATCTCGTTCGGCTGGATCGCGACGGTCCGTTCGATCTCGCTCGGATCCCGACCCACGCGCGCGCACCAGTCGTCGAGGATCGCGTTCTTGGCCGCGAACACATCGGGCGGACCGAATGTGTTCCACATCTGGGCGTGTTCGGCGACGAGCCGCAGGGTGACCTTTTCGCCGCTGCCGCCGACCATGATCGGCAGGTCTCCGACCGGCGCCGGGACGAGCTTCGCGATTCGCTGCTCGATGACAGTGAGCGACGTCTCGAGCGCGCGGAGTCGGGCCGGCGCGGTGCCGAACTCGTAGCCGTACTCGGTGTAGTCGCGTTCGAACCACCCGGAACCGATCCCGAGCACGAACCGGCCGTGGCTGATGAGGTCGATCGTGCGGGCCATGTCCGCGAGCAGGTTCGGGTTGCGGTACGAGTTGCAGGTGACGAGCGCCCCGAGCGTCGCGTTGGTGGTCTCGGCGGCCATCGCCGCGAGCAGTGTGTAGGCCTCGTAGTGATTCGCATCGGGATCTCCGTACAAGGGGAAGAAGTGGTCCCAGATCCAGATGCTGTCGACGCCCATCGCGTCGGCTGCCTTCCACGCGACGCGGATCTCGTCGACGGTCGCGACCTGGGGATGCAGCTGGACTCCCACCTTGTATCGAGCCATGGGCCGACACTACCGGGAGAGTCGGAACCGGCGGGACGCTCCGGATCGTCGAGAACCGGCGGCGCCGGCCGGACCGAACCCGTCCGGGCTGGCATGATCGCGCCGCATGTTCGTGACCAACCACCTACTCGCCGGGACGATCATCGGGTTGGCCTGGCCGCAGCGGGCCATCCCCGCATTCGGCGCCGGTCTGGTCTCCCACGTCGTCATGGACGTCACGCCTCACTTCGGTGACGAAGCGCTGACCGCCGACGAGTTCTTCGTGGTCTGTCGGCGCGATGGGCTTGTCGGCATCGCGGTGCTGGCCGGAGCGGTGCTCGCGTCCCCCGGGGCTCGCCGAGGCGTCGTCGCCGGGATCGCGGGCGCCGTCTTGTTGGATCTCGACAAGCCCGTCGAGCGGTTCTTCGGGTTCAACCCGTTCCCCAGGTGGCTGCACCGGTTCCACGGGTGGATCCAGAACGAAGAACCCCACCGCGTGCCGCATGAGATCGCGGCGGGGACCGGTCTGGCCGCGGCAGCCGCAGGAGGCCTGTGGTGGCGCCGGCGGGCCGCATGAGCGCCATGGCCGAGCTCATCGTCGGGGGCGAGCATCGGCCGGCTGCCTCCGGTGCCAGGTTCATCGCGCGTGAGCCGGCCACCGGTGCGGAGTTGGCCGAGGTGGCTCGCGCCGGTGCCGCCGATGTCGACGCCGCGCTCACCGTTGCCACCCGCGCGTTCGAGGAAGGAACATGGTCGGGCAGCAGCGCCACCGAGCGTGGGCGCGTGCTCGGGCGTGTCGCCTCGCTGCTCCGAGAGCGGGGCGATGAGCTCGCGACCACCGAGGCTCGCAACGCCGGCCATCCGATCGGTGATGCGCGCTGGGAGGTCGAGGCGGCCGCAGCGACGTTCGAGTACTACGCAGGGGCCGCGAACAAACTCACCGGCGAGGTCGTCCCCGTGCAGGAGCCCGGGCTCGACGTGGTGTTGCGCGAGCCGGTCGGGGTGTGCGGGCTCATCGTGCCGTGGAACTTCCCGCTGCTCATCGCGTCGTGGAAGGTCGCGCCGGCGCTCGCGTGCGGGAACCCGATCGTGCTGAAGCCCGCGTCCTACACACCCCTGACTGCACTGTTGTTGGGGCGGGCACTGCTCGACGCGGGCGTTCCCCCCGGATGCGTGTCCGTGTTGCCCGGTCCGGGCAGCGATGTCGGCGGCGCGCTCGTCGCCGATCCGCGCGTCGACAAGATCTCCTTCACCGGAGAGACCGCAACCGGTGCGGGGATCCTGCGGGCATCCTCGGACAACATCACTCGCGTCTCCCTCGAGCTCGGCGGCAAGTCGGCCTGTGTCGTGTTCGCGGACTCCGACCTCGAGCGATGTGTCGCCGAGACGCCGATGTCGGTGTTCGGCAATGCCGGCCAGGACTGTTGCGCTCGGAGCCGGATCCTCGTGCAGCGGTCGGTGTACGACGACTTCGTGGCCGCCTTCGCGGCCGCGGTCGATCGGATCACCGTCGGTGCGCCGCTCGACGAGACCACCGAGATGGGACCGCTCGTCGCCCCGGTCCAGCGGGCTAGGTCGCTCGAGTACCTGGACGTCGGCCGTGCCGAGGGTGCCGAGCTCGTCACCGGTGGGGTCGTGCCCGATGATTCGACCCGTACGGCCGGCGCGTACCTCACCCCGGCGGTGCTGGCCGGCGTGCGCAACGACATGCGGGTCGCCCGCGAGGAGATCTTCGGCCCGGTGGCGTGTGTGATCCCCTTCGACGAGGAGGCCGACGCGATCCGTATCGCCAACGACTCCGACTACGGCTTGGCGGGATCGCTGTGGACGCGCGATCTCGGCCGGGCCATGCGCGTTGCTCGGGGGATTCGGACCGGGACGCTCTCGGTCAACTCACACAAGAGCGTGCGCGCAGAGACTCCGTTCGGTGGCTACAAGCGCAGCGGGCTCGGCCGCGAGCTGGGCCTCCACGCCCTGGCTGACTACACCGAGGTCAAGAACGTCTTCTTCTCGTCGGAGTAGTCCGAGCATCACCGCGCGCCGATTCCCAGCCGGCCGTTTGCGAACCGTGTCGCTGCGATATCGGTCAGGTCGTCGAGCCCCGCACTGTCACGACTCGTACCGAAGACGTACCGGTCCGGTCGGACGACCACGGTGTCGGCATCGAGCTCACCGAGCCAGGACTCGAGACCAGCGGGCCGGGCCAGGATCTTGCCGAGTCGACCCCAGAACGCCCGGGCGCGTGCGCTCGGCTTCGTGGCGCCGGGGAGGACGGCGAAGTCCGACCCCAGCGTGTCGTCCAGCCGGCCGGGCTGGGGCAGCAGCGCGCCACCCGAGGCAGACAGAGCCCCCGCGCCGAGGCCCGGTGGCTCGAACCCGTCGCCCATGGCGCCGGGTTCCGCGATGAGCTGGGCATCGCGTGCGGCGGTGACGTCCGGGTCCGTCGTCTGGATGATGCTGCCGGCCGCGACCGCGGTCTCGGTGATGGCGCGTACGTGCGGCTCGCGCTCGGTTTGGTAGGTATCCAACAGCTCGTCGCCGGCGCGGCAGTCGAGCACGAGCTCGAGTTTCCAGGCGAGGTTGGCAGCGTCGCGGATTCCGGAGCACATTCCCTGGCCGAGGAACGGAGGCATCTGATGCGCGGCGTCACCCATGAGGAGGACCCGCCCGGACCGCCACCGCTTCGCGACGAGCGCGTGGAACGTGTACACGGTGGCCCGGACGATCTCGATGTCATCGGGAGTCACCCACGGCGCGAGCAGCTCGAAGACTCGATCCGGTTGCTGGGCGCTGTCGATCGTGTCGGGCGGCGTCACCATGATCTCCCACCGACGGCGACGGCCGCCGTGGGGGATGAACGTCGCGGGTCGGGTGGGGTCGCAGTACTGCACCGCGACGGTCGGGAGCTCGACCGGGCGGCGCAGGTTGGTGTCGATCACGAGCCACGGCTGGTCGAAGCCATAGTCGAACAGCTCGGTTCCGATGACCTCGCGCGTCAGCGACCGGGCTCCGTCGCAGCCGACGGCGATCGCCGCACCGATGTGATGGGTCGATCCGTCCGCTCGATCGCGCACGATCAGCTCGACGCGATCGCCATGGTCCTGGATGGAGTCGACCTCGTGGCCGAGATGCACCGAGACGTTCGCGAAGCGCGCCAACCCGGCGCGCAACGTCGTCTCGAGCTCCGGCTGAGAGAACATGTAGTCCCGGTTCCAGCCGTTGGGACCCGGCCCGGGCGGCACGTCGAAGCCGAAGAGCTTCTGGCCGTCAGCATTGACGAAGTGCATCCCGTCGATCGTCGCAGTGTTCGGCTCGACGGCTTCGGCCAGCCCGATTGACTGGAAGACCCGCATGATCTCGCCGTCGAAATGGGCGGCGCGCGGCTGGTGGTAGACGTCGGTCTCGCGTTCGTAGACGACGACGTCGAGACCGCGCGCGCCGAGCAGATTGGCGAGCGCCGCGCCGACAGGACCCAGGCCGACGATCGCGACCGCCGCGTGCCGGCGCGGCCTCTCAGGCACCGTCGATGTACCGAGCACCGTACACACGGTCGACGTCGATCTCGAGCACCACCCGATCCATCGCCGCGCACGCGTCGTCGGTGAGGGGTTGCTCCATCGGGCTGCCGATGATCCGCTCCATGAGGCGCGTCGTGACCGCGCCGATGTCGTCGGTGAGGATGCGAAAGGGGAGCCCTCGAGCGTCACGCAAGGAAACGGCCGCTCGTGGCCCGTCACGCAGTACGACGCGCGCGGCGTGCGACTGACATCGCCGGTCTTGAACCGCTTGCCCTCGGTCGTGACACGCACGGTGTCGCCTTCCAGCAGGTGGTACACGACGCCTTGGCGGGCCGACCCGTCGGCGCGGTAGGTCGCGAGCACGCCGACGGGCTGTTCTTCGACGAAGCTCCGAACGGCATCGGGGATCATGCGCTTCCTCTCGGCATCTTCACGCGGGTGCCTTCTGGGTCGTGGCGCTTCGGTCGCGAAAACGTACAGCAGTCCATCGATGCCGTCCCGCCGTCGGGCTCGGCCCTCTACGCCCGAGTCTGCTCCGGAGCGAAGGCCTGCCAGGCCCGCGCGTACCGACCGCCGCGCGCGATGAGCTCCTCGTGGGTCCCGGATTCGGCGATGTCGCCGTCAGCGATGACCACGATGCGATCGGCGGCGCGCGCGGTCGGGAGGCGATGCGCGATGACAAGTGTCGTTCGACCCGCGGACACGAGTCCCATTGCTCGCTGGACGCGCCTCTCGCTCGCGAGATCGAGATTCGCAGTGGCCTCGTCCAACAACAGGATCGCCGGGTCGACGAGCAGAGCACGCGCCAGGCAGAGCAGCTGACGCTGGCCGGCGGAGACCGATCGTCCGCGCTCGGTGACGGGGTAGAGGTAGCCGCCCGGAAGCTCGTCGATGAACTCGGATGCGCCGACCGCGCCGGCCGCGGCATCGACCTCGGCGTCGGTCGCGTCGGGCCGTCCGTAGGCGATGTTGTCGCGAATCGTGCCCGAGAAGAGGAACGGCTCTTGGGCGACGTACCCGAGCCGGCGGCGGTACGCGGTGAGGTCGAGGTCCATCAGTGGGACGCCGTCGACGAGGATCCGCCCGGCGGTCACGTCGTAGAAGCGCGCCACCAACTTCACGATCGTCGACTTGCCCGCGCCGGTCTCGCCGACGAGCGCGACGGTCTCACCCGCGGCGACCTCGAGATCGATGCCCCTGAGTGCTTCCACTTGGGAGCTGGGATACGAGAAATGCACCCCCTCGAACCGGAGTGCGCCCTGCACCCGATCCGGGAACACCGGCGCATCCGCCGGGGGCGTGCCGCTCGGAGTGGCCATCAGCTCGTCGATCTTCGTCATCGATGCCCGAGCCTGTTGCCACTGGTCGAACACCTGTGAGAGCTGCTGGATGGGTGAGAAGAACTGGTTCAGGTAGAGCAGGAAGGCGATGATCGTTCCCGTGGCGAGAGTTCCGTTGCGCACGAGCGGCGTGCCGATTCCGAGCACGATCGCGTTTCCGATCGCGGCGAGGAACAGCACGAATGGGAAGTAGACGGCTACGAGTCGTTGCGCGCCGAGACGGGCACCGAGGTACTCGCCGGCAACCGCGCGAAATGCCCGGAGGTTGTGGTCTTCCCGTACGTTGGCTTGGGTGACGCGCACCCCCGAGAGGTTCTCCTGGAAGCTGGCATTGACGTTCGCGATCGAGTCGCGTGCCCGTGTGTACGCCCGGTTCGAACGACGGCGGAAGAACCACGTGGCGCCCACGAGTGGCGGTACGAGCACGAACACGCCGAGCATGAGTTGCCAGCTCATGATCGTCAGTGCGATGAGTACACCGAAGAAGCTGAGCATGCTCACGAGGGCCTGAATGAGGCCCTGCTGGAGCAATTGTGAGAGCGCCTCCACGTCGGTCGTCATCCGCGTCATGACTCGACCGGCCATCTCGCGGTCATAGAAATCGACCGAGAGGCGTTGCAGGTGGGCGAAGATGCGTACGCGCAGTGCGAGCAGCACCCGCTCGGCGGTGCGCCCCGTGTGGCGTGTGTAGGCCCAGGTATCCAACCAGCTCGCCACCGCGACGACGAAGAACGCGCCGCTCGCGATCCACAACGCCGTCTCCGACCCGGCGACCACGCCGCGATTCAGGCCCAGCCGAACCAGGAAGGGTCCCGCGAGCGCGAGCAGCGTGTCGATGACGACCAGGGTGAATCCAAACGCCAACGGGCGGCGATAGGGACGGAGGAACCGGCCGAGCGTGAACGATTCGTCGTCGGCCGATTCGGCGGCCAGGTCGACGTCGTGGTCGTCGTCGGCCGGGGGGAGTCTCTGGAGCCGGGCGAGTAGCGCCGGGGTTGCGCTGAGCGCGAGCGCGCCGGGCGAGAAGCCCCCGGCGAGGCCTCGCCCCGCACCCGCGCCTGGACCCGGACCCGCCGCGGGGCTCGCACCGGCGACGAGGCTGGTGGGAGCGACGGTCATGGCGCGCGGGACGGCGGTCTCGTCGAGCTCATCGGGCTGGTCGATGTCGTGTGGACTCGCGAACAGGCTCCGGTAGAGCGCCGACCGTTCGATGAGCTGGTCGTGGGAACCCTCGTCGACCGCGCGACCGTGGTCCACGACCACGATGCGGTCGGCGAGGCGCAGCGTCGATCGGCGATGCGCGATCAGCAGTGTTGTCCGGTCGCGCATGGCATCGCGCATGCTGGCGTGGATCTGCTCCTCGGTCTCGGCGTCCACGGCCGACGTGGCGTCATCGAGCACCAGGATCCTGGCGTCGGCCAGCACGGCGCGCGCGATCGCGATGCGTTGGCGTTGGCCGCCCGAGAGCGTCTGTCCTCGTTCGCCGACAACCGTGTCGTAACCGTCGGCGAGCTCGGAGATGAACGAGTGCGCGCCGGCGGCGCGCGCCGCGGCCTCGACTTCGCCATCGGTCGCGTCCGGGCGTGCGTAGGCCACGTTGGCGCGGATCGTGTCGGAGAAGAGGAAACTCTCCTCGAAGACCAGCCCGACGTTGCGGCGGAGAGAGGCGAGCGTCGCATCGCGCACGTCAACGCCATCGATTCGCACCGCGCCACCCTGGACGTCGTAGAAGCGGGGCAGCAGCAGGCTGACGGTTGATTTTCCCGAACCGGACGCGCCCACCAGCGCGACGGTCTCGCCCGGCGCGACCCTGAGCGAGAAACCCATCAGCACGGGTTCGGACTGTTGGTATCCGTACATGACATCGTCGAACTCGATCGCGCCACGCACCGCGCCGAGATCGTGAGCGTCGGGCTTCTCGACCACGACGGGGTTGGAGTCGAGCAGCTCGAGGATCCGCTCTGCGCCGGCACGCGCCTGCTGGGCGACGGCGAGCATGGTGGAGAACATCCGTACCGGGGCGACGAGCTGGATGAGATAGGCCGAGAATGCGAGGAACGTGCCCAGCGTGATGCGGTCGTTAATTGCCATCCACCCGCCGAGCGCCAGCACGCCGACCTGCGCGAGTGTCGGGATCGCCTGGAGCGTCGAGGCGAGGCGGGCCTGGAGACGCACGCTTCGAACGCGTGACCGGTAGAGCACCTCGGCGCGTTCGGTGACGCGGGCGAGCTCGCGTGCTTCCTGTCCGAAGCCCTTGACGACGCGGACGCCGCTCACCGCCTCGTCCACCACTCCCGCAACCTCGGCGGCTCGTTGCTGCGCGTCCCAGGTCGCGGGGAACAGCGTGGTGCGCAGTCGGGCGGCGACGATCCCCAGGGCTGGAAGCGCGAGCGCGGCGACAACGGTCAGCAAGGGTGACAGCACGAGCATCACGACGAACGCGACGACGACCATGACGAGGTTGCCCAGCATGATCGGCGTGAAGGCGAGCAACCCCTGGATGAGACCGAGGTCGCTGCTCGCACGCGAGACGAGCTGACCCGTCGGGAGCTCGTCGTGACGGGCGAGGTCGAGGCCCTGCAGCCGTTCGAAGAGGGCGTTGCGCAGGTCGTACTGCACGTCGAGCGCGACCCGCCCGCCGACGAACCGGCGAACGTACGCGGCACCGAAGCCGAAGAGACCGGCAATCACGAGGAGCGCGATCCACGGTCCGACGGAACGGTCGGCGGAGCCCATGACGTCGTCGATCACGATCTTCTCGATGATGGGCGCCAGCGCAGTGACGCCCATACCGGCCACCGACGCGCCCAGCGCGACCAGGACCTTGGTGCGGTGCGGGCGGAGGAACGGCGCCAGTCGGCGTATCCAGCCGCCGTTCTTGGACGGTTCGACCGTCACGAGCCGGCCTCACGGGCGCCGTTGGCCGGGCACGCGGCGGTCTCGGACTTCACCTGAGTTGCGATGGTGCCGATGGACGATGGACGGCCTCGACTTCGATCACGTTCGGGCGATCTTCCTCTTCTCTTGCCTAGGTTTCGGTACGGACGAGGCAGGGTAGCGAGCTGCCGATCACCGCGGCGAGACGGCGGGCTCAAGTTCCGGACCGGCCCGTCGATATATCGCCACGAGGCCCGGCCATCGCGGGTGTGAACTACGAGGTGAACTGAATGCTCATCGTGCAGATCGGCGGACTCATCGCCATCGCCCTCCTCATTGCCTTCTTGGTGATGAGCCGCAAGAAGGCCGGCGCCCGCAGCCCGGGCCGTGCTCGCTGATCTCTAGCGTGTCGTGTGTCGGGCCGTCACCAAAGGCAGGTCGACCGCGGACAGCAAGCCGGGCGGTGCCTCGCACACCGCCGGGATCGCGTTGAGCAATCGCATGGCGGTGCAGATCAACCCGCCGGTGTTGTGATCGCCGTCGGGTCCTTCGATGCGGAGCTCGCACTCCAGTGATGGGCGCCCGTCGATGCGGATGCGGTAGGAGCCGGTGCCCGTCGGCTGAGGCCAATCGGGCGCGGCGTCGTCTCGCAGGCGCGTCACGTGTTCGACGACGATCGCCGGTCGGCCGTTGACGATTCCCTGCACTTCGAACCGCAGTGCTTCCATCGTGCCGGCTTCGATGGTGCCCAGCCCGAAGGTGAAGGTCTCCTCCGCGCCGCGCCGCTCACGGACCTCCTCGATGCCGTCGAGCTGCACACCGAGTGCGTCCGCCATCATCGCGACGACGCCACCCCAGGCGAGCGTGATCGAGCCCGGCAGCAGCATCAGTGCCGGTTGATCGAGCGGTTTGCCGAAGCCCATCGTCTCGAACAGCACCTCCGGCTGGTCGTACGTGGCGTAGTTGAGGATCTCCTGGACGTGGATTGCATCGACGCGTTCGCAGAAGCCCGCGAGCGTGAGCGGTAGCAGGTCGTTGGCGAAGCCCGGGTCGATGCCCGAGGTGAAGCACGAGGCGCCACCGGTTGCGCACGCCTGCTCGAGCCGTTCGACCATCTTGCGGTCGCCGCTCGGCGGGTAGAGCAGCGAGACCACCGATGTCGACACGACGTTCTTGCCCGATTCCAAGCACGCGCACATCTCCGCGACCGCTTCGTGGGGGCGGAGGTCTCCGGTCGCGTTGTGCGACACGACGTCGGCGTCGAGGGCGAGCAGCGCGTCGGCGTCATTGGTCGCGGTGACGCCGACCGGTGGCAGACCCGCGAGCTCGCCCGCATCGCGACCTGCCTTGTCGGGGTCGTGCACCCACACGCCGGCCAGCTCGAGGTCGGGGTGCTCGATGATGGCGTGCAGGGCGAGCCGCCCCACGTTGCCAGTGCTCCACTGGATCACTCGGTAGGTCATGGACGCCGAACCTACCCGTTCGGATCGGGACGCGCGGTCACGACGGCCAATGCGAGGAGGCGATCGTCCGCGCCGTGGTCGCGCACCTCGACGCGCAGCAGGACGCCGTCGGGCCGTACGCCGACCGCGTCGGCGCGTGCACCCACCGGACCGACCCGTCCCGGCGCGAGGAAGCGGAGCACCTCCGACGTGATCGGCGCGGGCCGGCCCATCGCGGCGTCGACCGCCGCCTCGACCAGGCTGGTGGTCACGCCGCCGTGCAGGATGCCCCAGGGGTTGCGGACGGTTGGGACGAGGTCGAGCTCGACGCCGCCCGTGTCGCCCGTTCGCCGCGGCCGGATCCCGTAGAAGACCTCCGGCTTCGGGGGGCTGTCCTCGCGAAGGGTCACGGGCACGTGGAGCGGCCTGGGATGCGAGGGCGGACCGCCGGCGGGCTCGAGGGCGGCGGCGGTGAGCACGGCCTCGCAGACCTGCGTGCCGGTGCCGTCATCGAACCCGTGGATCGCGGTCACAACCGCGTTCCGACCGGCCCGCACGACGTGTGCGTGGAGCCTGATGGGACCGGCGAGGGGGCTCGGCACGATGCGGGCCACGAGGTTGGTCGAGACGACCCAGCGCGGCAGCGCCGCGAGTCCACCGCACAGACCTCCGGCGCTGTCCATCATGCCGGCCAGGATCCCTGACCGCGCTCGACCGGCGTCGTCCAGGACGTGCGCATCGGCCGGCGCCCGGCCCTCGACGCCGGCATCTGTCGCGATCTCGCGCAACGTCAACCCGTGGTAGCGGTTGATGGCGCGGCCGGCTTCAGGATCGTCGAACATCGTCGAACCTCGTCACGCCGGCACCGTCGCCGCGGCCCGGACCGTGGTCGTGACGCGGTCCCCGTCGAGCACCTCGACCGCGCAGGTGCCACCGACGGACGTCGCCTCGAGCATTGTGGCCCGGGTACACACCGGTCCGACCTTGGCGAGGGCCAGGTAGGTCACCTGGAGATCACACGTCTCCACCACCGCGTCGCACGCCACCGAGAGCGCGGCGTCGGCCGCAACCGCCGCCGCGGTCGCGAGCACCCCGCCTTGGACCGCGCCCAGCGAGTTGCTGACATACGGCGTTACCGCGAGCTCGGTCACGCCGCGAGCCGGGTCGCGGACGGCGAAGCCGAGCCGATCGACGATCGGCTCGGAGAGTCCCGATGACGCGAGCATCAGCGTCGCGCGACCGCCGCCACGGCTGGGCGCGACGACGGGGTTGGCATCGCGGCGGGGAAGGCGAGCAAAGCTCATCGTCGCGAGTCCGAGCGGCCCGCGGTCGTCGCCGAGCTCGACTTCCATCACGGCCGTCCTGCGGCCCGCATGGATCACCGTCGCGCTCGCACGCACCTCATCGCCCGCGGCGCGCGGCAGCACGTGCAGCGTCAGGTCGGCGGTCGCGATCCAGTCGGGCTGCACCGTGACGGCAGCCAAGCCGCCTCCGAGCAGGTCGACCAGCGTCGCGAGCACTCCCGCGTGGACCGAGCCGGAAGGGTTGCGTACCCAGCCAACCGCGGGCAGCCAGGCCGAAGCGGTGCCGTCGCCGCGTTGTTCGAACTCGACCCGAAGGTCGCGCAGCACGTGGGCGGCGGGCGGATACGAATCCTCTTCGATGGCGGTCACCCGGCGAACCTATCGACTTCCCGAGCTGTCGTTCCGCGAGGCGCTTCGGAGGTGAGCCTTCCGAGCGGGCCCTCGGAGGCAGCCGTTCCGAGCGGCTCAGGCAACGCCGAGTCGCGCCGCGGCCTCACGGCGGTAACGGCTCGTCGAGTGCTCGGGGTCCTTGTCGAAGCGGGGGATGACCTCGTCACCGAACAGCGCGAGGGTCTTGGCAACCAGATCGTGCGGGTACACGCTCCCGGACGGGCCCATGATCATCTGGTCGACGCCGATGTCATCCCATTTGCCCAGGGCGGCCGCGCAGTCATCGGGAGTGCCGACGATCGTGGCGCCCATGTCGTAGCCCGCCTCGATCTGGTCGAGGGTCGGATCCGCGATCTCCTCGGGCCACTCGGGAACCCAGCTCGGCCTCGGGAACGTATCGAGGTACTTGAAGACCAGGCTCTGTTGGCGGCCGTTGCCTGACCGAGTCATGAGCTCGCGCGCCTCGGCGCGATCCTCGAGGCACATGAAGCTCGTGGTGACGGCGACGTTGTCGTTGACGTACTCGCCGACGGGTTCGGCATCGGCGATCGTCTTCTTGTAGAGCTCGACCAGTGGCGCCATCTTCTCCGGGGAGCCGCCGGTGAAGCACAGCACGCCGAGGCCCATGCGGGCGGCCTTCTCGAACGTGCCGGGATTGCCGGCTGCGACCCACAGCGGCGGGTGGGGCTTCACGTACGGCTTCGGGAGCACGTTGCGGGCCGGCAGGGAGAAGAACCGCCCGTCGAACTCGTACTCGCCCTCGTGCCACATGCGCTTGAACTCGGGGATGACCTCGTCGAACATCTCCTTGGTCAGCTCGGCGTCGGTGATCCCGAAGCCACCCATCTCCGTGCTCGACGATCCACGCCCGGTCCCGAACTCGAAGCGACCACCGGAGAGGTGGTCCATCATCGCGACGCGCTCGGCGACGCGCACCGGGTGGTTCACCGGGGGAGTGATGTTGATGATCCCCGAACCGACGTGCAGCTTCTCGGTCCGCGCCAGGACCCACGGGGCCAGCACCTCGTTGGCCGAGATGTGGGAGTACTCCCGGAGGAAGTGGTGCTCGGTGAGCCAGGCGTATTTCCAGTGGTGCTGGTCCGCGACCTCGCACAGCCGGGCCTCGCTCATCAGCCGTGTGTGTTCGGCCTGCGGGTCGGCCTCGATCATCGACGTCGGGACGTAGCCGCCGCAGAAGATTCCGAATTCCATCAATGCTCCCTGATCCACGAATTTAGAACACGTTATAAATTCCCGGGCAGGTTGTCCAGCTTCGTCACCGCAGCCGGTTGCCCGCACGATCTCGGCGGTGCTGACCTCGGCCCGACGGCTCCATCCGAACCGTGGGAGTGATCGCTCCTATGATCTGAGGCGTGGCTTCCGCCCCGGCGCACGACCGGATCGCCCAGGATGATCCGCCAGCTCGTGATGAGTCCGTGGGCGACGCCCGGTGGCGGGCCGGCGAGCTGGCCGATCGGGTCGGGCTCTCGGTGGACACGATCCGCTTCTACCAAAAGCGCGGGCTGCTCGCACCGCCCGATCGCGTCGGGCGCGTCGGCTGGTACGGCCAAGACCACGTTGACCGACTCGGCCAGATCCGCGATCTCCAGTCCCAGGGCTTCACCCTCGCGACGATCCGCCGGTTCCTCGACGGTGAGCTCGACCCGGCCGACATCCCCCTCGTAGCCGCCATCGCCGACGCCGACGGTAGCGGCGGTTCGGACCGGCAACGGGAGGAGCTCATCACGCTTGCCGAGGTCGCGGCGCGCGCCGGAGTTCCGTTCGCCCTCGTCGAAGCCGCCGCGTCCGAAGGGCTCCTCGTGCCCCGCCGTCACGGCGGCGAGGCGCGCTACACCGCGGCCGACGTCGCCGTCGTCGGGGCCGCGTTGCGCCTGGTCGGCGCCGGGCTCCCGTTGCGCGAGCTGTTCGAGCTGGCGCGCCGTCACGACAACGCAACGCGCGAGGTCGCCGAGCTGTCGGTCGCGATGTTCGACGATCACATCCGCCGGCCGCTCCTGGCCGCCGAGCTCGCGCCCGACGAGCGAGCGCGCCGGCTGGTGGAGGCCTTCCGGGTTCTCCTGCCGTCGGTCACCCAGCTCGTCGCCCACCACTTCGAGCGGGTCTTGCTCGACGTTGCCCAGGATCACATCGAAGCCGTCGGTGATTCCGAGGAGCGCGCTGCGGTCGACGCGGAGGGCGCGCGCGTATTCGAAAGCGGTGCCTGATGGCCCGGGCTAGCCGACCATTGCCGACCGGCGCCGCCAAGCGAGCAATGGTCGAGACGATGTTCGACGACATCGCGCCCGGCTACGACCGTGTCAACCGCGTCATCTCACTCGGCTTCGATCGCGCGTGGCGCCGCCGAACCGTCGGGTCGCTGGGTCTTCGGGCCCGGGCGCTCGTCCTCGACGTCGCGTGCGGTACCGGTGATCTGTGCGACGACCTGGCGCGGGCGGGATACCGGCCGATCGGCTGCGACTTCTCTGCCGGGATGCTGCGGGCGGCACACACCCACGCCCCGCTCGTTCGCGCCGACGCGCTGACTCTTCCGACGCCCCCCGAGGCGGTCGACGGCGTCGCGTGCGGCTTCGCGCTCCGAAACTTCACCGACCTCGCGAGCTTCTTGCGCGAATGCAGCCGGGTGTTGCGCCCAGGGGGCCGGCTCGCGGCGCTCGACGCCGCCCAGCCCGAGCACCGGCTCGTGCGTGTGGGACACGACCTGTGGTTTCGCCGCGTCGTCCCCTGGGTCGGGGCCCGGCTGTCCGGCGACGCTGACGCCTACCGGTACCTTCCCGACTCCACCGCGTACCTCCCCGAGCCACGCGTGTTGCGTGAGCTCTTCAGCACCGCGGGATTCGTCGACGTGGAACGCATCACGATGATGGGCGGCGCGGTGCAACTTCTCACCGGAACCCGTCGATGACCCACGCCCTCACCCGGGCCGCCGGCCCCCTCGTGGCGCGCACGCGCCTGATACCCGACGGCGAAGCCTTCGATCCGTTCGATCACCTGGACGACTCCGGGTTCGCGTGGTGGCACGGCGACGCCGGCTTCGTCGCCTCCGGTGTCGCGACACGGGTTCGGCCGGACCGCGTCCGCAGCGTGCTCGCGGCGATCGCGGTTGATGACGAGGTGCGAGCGCCGGGAACCGGTGCGATGGCGGTCGGCGCTCTCGCCTACGCCGACCCCGTTGGCGGCCCGGGTGCAGACGTGGTCGTTCCGGATCGGGTGGTCGGGCGCACACCTGACGGTCGTGCATTCGTGACCGTGCTGGGTGTGACGCCGGACGATGTTCCGGCCGGCGTCAAGATGGACGTTCCCGCGGTGATGCCCGAGCCCACCGAGTTCCGGGTGAGTCGTGGGATGAGTCGAAGCGCGTGGCACCGGGCGGTCGGGAGCGTGCTCGCATGCATCGCGGCCGGTGACGTCGACAAGGTCGTGCTCGCGCGTGACGTTGCCGTCGATGCCGACCGCCCGTTTGATCGTGCGCGGATCGCCCGTCGCCTCCGAGCCGCGCATCCGGACTGCTTCGTGTTCGCTGCCGACGGGTTCGTCGGCGCGAGTCCCGAGCTCCTCGTGTCGCGACACGAGCGCGAGTTGCGGGCCCGTCCGCTGGCGGGAACGTCACCATCGGCCGACGCCGCCGGTCGAGCCCGGCTCGGCGCGTCCGACAAGGACCGGTGGGAGCACCAGATCGTGATCGACTCGATGACCGCCGTGTTCGCCCGCCTCGGCGTGTCCGTGAACGCGCGCGGGCCACAGGTTGTGCGCTTCGGTGAGCTGGCGCACCTCGCCACCGAGATCACCGGCACGCTCCCACCCGGCGTCGAGCACGCCGCGCTCGATCTCGCGTGTGCGCTGCACCCCACACCGGCCGTCGGTGGTAGCCCGGCATCGGTGGCCGACCGGCTCATCGCCGAGCTCGAGCCCACCGGGCGCGGTCGCTACGCCGCGCCGGTCGGATGGGTCGATGCCACCGGCGACGGTGAATGGGCGATCGCTCTGCGGAGCGCCGAGATCAACGGAGCGCGCGCGGTGCTGCGCGCCGGTGCGGGCATCGTTGCCGGATCCGAACCCACGCTGGAATGGGACGAGACCGAGGCCAAGCTCGCCCCGATGCTCGCCGCGCTCGTCCGTCCCTGACCACCCGTCGTCCCCCCCGCACTCCGGGCCGGGGATTCCCGGCTATTCGGTGCCGACCCGGCCGAGAGCCGCCTTGGCGGCGGCGGCGGCAACGGCTTCCAGCTCTCGATGTCGGGCCACGTTCGTTTCGCGATCCGTGCGGACATGAACCATCCGCACACCGCCGGCGACGACGGCGGCCTCGACGGCTGCGGGGAGCTCGTCGGCGCGCGTGATTCGAGTGACGGGTATCTGGTGCACGGCGGCGAGCGCGGCGAGGTCGATGTTGGGTGGCGTACCGAAGAGCTCCTCGAAGTGCTCGGTGAGCTCGGCCTGGGGCAGAAACGAGAAGATGCCGCCACCGTTGTTGTCGACGACGACGAACACCGCGTCGACGTCCTGCTTGGCCGCGCCCAACAGGCCGTTGCTGTCATGGAGGAAGCAAAGATCCCCGAGCATCGCGACGGTCGGCGCGCCGGCACCGGCGGCGATGCCGAGTGTGGTCGACACGAACCCGTCGATCCCGTTGACCCCGCGATTGGCATGCACCCGAATGTCGTCGCGGGGTCGAGCGAACGAATCGAGATCGCGTACCGGCATGCTCGACGCGACGACGAGTTGGCCACCGGTGGGCACGACGTTCATCACGTCGCGTGCAATTCTACCCTCGAACGGCTCGTCGCCACGGTCGATGTGCTCGTCGATCGCGCGTCGCACGGAACGCTCCACCAGGTCCCATCGGTCGGGCGAGATCCGATCCGGGGTCATGCCCGCGCTGTGCAGTTGATGGGTCAGCGCGACGACGAATCGGTCGGCGTGGTCGGTGACGAGCTCGGTCGCGGCGCGCTCGGGGTCGTGCCGACGCGGGTCGCGGTCCACGACGACCAACGGACGCCCCGCTCCGGGTGATTCCATCCACGCGGTTGTGGCCTTGCTCGTGAGCGGCGCACCGAGACGCAGCACCATCGTGGGGTCGAGCGCGTCGCGTACCTCGGGCGTACGCGCGAGGAAGTCGTACGTCGAGATCGCCGCTGTACCGCGCCGCGCCGACGAGATCGCGTCGGCCAGCACCGGCCATCCGGTCACCGCGGCGTAGCGCTCGACCGTCTCGGCGCGTACGTCGGATCCCCAGCCGACGACGAGCGCGCCCCGCGGGTGTTGCCGGACCAGGTCGGCGATCCGGCTCACCGTGTTCGCGTCCGGTGCGATTCCGCCTCGAGAACGTGGCGGTGCGCCGGACCGCGGGTCGTCGATCGGCGGGTCGTCGACTGCCGGGTCGTCGACTGGTGGCTCGCGGAGAGGCGGAACCTCGATCAACGGTGCGCCGGTCGGCACCAACGGCTCGCGGAAGCGCAGGTTGAGATGCACGGGGCCGGCGAGCCACCCGGTCGCTTCCCGCACGGCACGGGCCGCGAGCCGGCGCCACATCGTGGCGGCGTCCGGCTCGTCGGCCGGCGGGTCGACCGTCGTGGCCCACCGGGTCGCGGGGCCGAACAGCGCGGTCTGGTCGATGGTCTGTGCCGCGCCCACGTCTTGGAGCTCGGGGGGCCGATCCGCCGTACACACGAGCAGCGGGACCCGACCGTGGTGCGCTTCGAGGACTGCCGGGTGGAAGTTGGCCGCGGCGGTCCCCGAGGTGCAGAGCACGATTGCCGGCCGTCCGGTCGCCCGCCCGAGGCCGAGCGCGAAGAACGCCGCCGACCGCTCGTCGAGCTGGACGTGTACCCGCACCCGTGGATCGCGGGCGAGCGCAAGGGCGAGCGGGGCCGAGCGTGATCCCGGCGCCACGACCGCGTCCGCGATGCCCCGGCGCGCCCACTCATCCACGAGGGTCCGAGCGAATGATGTCGTCGCGTCGCGAGTCACGCGAACATGGTCCCGTGCGGATGGTGTTCGTTCCCGGCTTCTCGCAGCCGCCCGACGTGTGGGACGACGTGCTCGCGGCGCTCGAGCCGCTCGTCGTCGGCCTGGACGCGGTCGCGCTCGACGTGCCCGACGGGGCGGACTTCGCCGACACGGCCCAGGCCCTCGGCGCGGTGGGTGGTCCGGGCGTCTACATCGGCTACTCCATGGGCGGGCGTCTCGCGCTGCGCCTGGCGCTCGATCGCCCCGACCTGGTCGAGGGTCTCGTCCTGGTGAGCGCGACGCCCGGGATCGCCGACATCCGCGAGCGCGCCGCCAGGGCCGCATCGGACGAGCGTCTCGCGGAGGACGTGACCCGGAGTGGTGTCGAGGACTTCCTCACCCGGTGGCTCGCGCAGCCGCTCTTCGCGACGTTGCCGCCCGAGCGGTCCAAGCTCGACGCACGCGCCACCTGGGCGACACCGGCGCGCCTGGCCCATCAGATGCGTTCTCTCGGCCAAGGGGTGATGGAGCCGTTGTGGAACCGCCTGGCCGCGCTGGACGTTCCGGTGCTCGTCGTGTCGGGGGAGCGGGACGAGCGTTACTGCGCCATTGGCGACGAGATCGCGCGCCGCGTCCGCGGGGCCGAGGCGGTTCGGCTGGCCGGTGGTCACGCGCTCCCGCTGGAGGCACCCGACGCGCTCGCGCGCGAGATTGCCCGATTCTCCCATCATGACAGCGACGCCGGCGAGGCGTAGCGCGCGAGCAGGGCCGGGTCGGGCACGGGGTAACGGTCCGGTACGGCGATGACGTTCCCACGCGGCGTCAGCGGTTGACGGACGACATCGCCCTCGATCCGGTCCAGTGTCGCGAGTCCGCAGGCCAGTGGTGCGGGCTCGAGCGTGGCCGCGAGCGCGACCCCCGCGGCCAGGCCGATCGACGTCTCGAGGAGGGACGACACGATCGCGGGGACCGCCGCCGCCTCGGCGATCGCGAGCGCGGCGCGCACGCCGCCGAGGGGCTGGACCTTCAACACGATCGCGTCGGCCGCCGCCGAGCGGCGCAGCTCCCGGGCGTCATCGATCGAACGGACGCACTCGTCCGCCGCGACCGGGACGGCGCTGGAGCGGCGCACCCGGGCCAGGTCGGCGAGCGAGGCCACCGGTTGCTCGGCAAGAACGACGCCGAGGCGCGCCAGTCGCGCCAGCGTGTCGAGCGCGGTGTCGACGTCCCACGCACCGTTGGCATCGATCCGCAGCGCCACGTGCGGTCCGACGAGGTCACGCACCGCGCCGACCCGCGCGACGTCTTCGTCGGGTGCCGCGCGCCCGACCTTGATCTTGACGCAGCCGTACGGCGCGAGCCGCTCGGCGAGGGGGGCGCCGATCTCGTCGGTCGCGTCGACCAGAGCGTTCACTGCGACTTCGGGCCGGCGAGCCGGAGGGAAGCCCTCGGTGGCCGCCTCCACGGCGGCGCGTCGGGCCTGAGTCCGATCGCACGGGTATCCCGGGATGGGCGAGCACTCACCCCAGCCGGCCGGCCCTTCGACGAGGACGACGGCGCGGGGACCGATCTGGAGGCGGTGCTCCCTCACGAGAGCGCGAGGCCGGCGGCCAGGAACGCGCCGAGGACCAGCTCGAGTCGGACCGTGTCGAGGAGCGCGATGACCAGTGACGGCGGGTCGTGGCGGGTCAGCACGAGCGACACCGGACGAATCGCGAAGGGGATCGCGAGTCCCGCGACAACGGTGATGGGATGGCCGAGAGCGATAGGTACGACGGCGGCGAATGCCGTGATGACGCACGCCACGAACACGCGCCGGGCCGCCCCCGGCCCGATGCGAACCGCGAGCGTTCGCTTGCCGGCGGCGCGGTCGGTTTCCACGTCTCGGATGTTGTTGGCCAGCAACACCGCGCACGCCGGCAGGCCGACGACGAGCGAACCCCACCACGCCGCCGCCGGGACGGTGAGCACCTGCACGTACGCGGAGCCGGCGCACGCGCCGAACCCGAAGAACACGAGCACGGCGACCTCGCCCCAGCCCGAGTAGCCGTACGGCCGGGAGCCGCCCGAGTAGAACCACCCGGCGGCGATCGCGGCGACGCCGAGAGCCAACAACCACGGGTTCACCACGATCGACAGCACGGCGCCGACGAGCGCGGCGATCCCGAAGCTGGCGAAGGCGGCACGCTTGACCGCATTCGGCTGCGCGGTGCCGGTCGCGGTCAGCCGTAGAGGTCCGCGGCGGTCGCGGTCGGTGCCCTTCACGCCGTCCGCGTAGTCGTTCGCGTAGTTCACCCCGACCTGCAAGGCGAGCGCGACGATCAGCGCGGCGACGGCCCGCCACCAGATCAGATCCCCCGAGGCGAGCGCACCCGCTGCGGTGCCCACGAGCACCGGCGCGATCGCCGCACCGAGCGTGGCCGGGCGTGCACCCTGCACCCACTGGGAGGCGGTCGTCACGGACGCTTGGGGTACTGGTCGAAATCGGGTCGTCGCTTCTCGAGGTAGGCGCGCTTGCCTTCCTGGGCTTCCTCGCTCATGTAATAGAGGAGTGTCGCGTCGCCCGCGAGCTGTTGAATGCCGGCGAGCCCGTCGTCGGCCGCGTTGAGCGACGCCTTGAGCATCCGCAGTGCCAGCGGGCTGAAACCGAGCATCTCCCGGCACCACGCCACGGTCTCCACCTCGAGTTCCGCCAGGGGCACCACGGTGTTGACCAGCCCCATGTCGAGCGCCTGGCGGGCGTCGTACTGGCGGCAGAGGAACCAGATCTCGCGCGCCTTCTTCTGGCCGACCGATCGCGCCAACAGCCCGGATCCGTAGCCGCCGTCGAACGACCCGACCTTCGGCCCGGTCTGACCGAAGCGTGCGTTGTCGGCCGCGATCGTCAGGTCGCACACGACGTGGAGCACGTGGCCACCGCCGATCGCGTACCCCGCGACCATCGCCACGACGGGTTTGGGAAGCCGCCGGATCTGAACCTGGAGGTCCAAGACGTTGAGGCGGCCGACGCCGTCGTCGCCCACGTAGCCGTCGTCGCCTCGGGTGCGCTGGTCGCCGCCGGAGCAGAACGCGTCCGGTCCCTCACCGGCGAGCACGATCACGCCGACGTCGGTGTCGTTGCGTGCCTGCTCGAACGCGTGCTGGAGCTCGAAGAGGGTCTGGGGTCGGAACGCGTTGCGAACCTCGGGCCGACAGATGGTGATCTTGGCGATGCCATCGGCGCGTTCGGAGCGGATGTCGACGTAGCCGGCATCGATGACCGACCAGTCGGCGCCGACGCGGATCACGGGCTCGGGCATGCGTGCTCGCCTCTCGTTGCGGGTCGGGTCACGGGAGCGTCGGGGAGAGTGGGCTTCGATCGTGGGAGCAACCGCTCCTACGGTTACGGTAGCGAGCAATGGGGGTGTACGACGATTCGGACGCGGCGTGCACGGCCGACCAGATCCGGTCGGCCTGGGAAGCCGGCCGACCGGTGTTTGTCCCGACGTCGGGAACCATGGGCGATCCGCGCCTGATCGAGCACGCGCCCGCCTCGGTCGAGGCGTCATGTCGGGCAGTGTCGGCCGCCTTGGCGGTGGACCCCGACCGGGACCGCTGGCTCGCGTGCCTCCCGCTGCGCCACGTTGCCGGGCGGGCGATCTTGCTGCGCGGGGCGATCAGCGAGACGCCGGTCGTCGTCCACGAGCGCTTCGATGTCGCTGCGGTGGCCGCGGCGGCAGGTACGTGCACGCTCGTCTCGCTCGTCGCGACCCAGCTCGGTCGCCTCCTGGACGCGCACGCGCCGCTCGAGCGGTTCCGAGCCGTGCTGCTCGGCGGCGGACCGGTGCCCCCGGACCTGCTCGTCCGGGCACGCAACGCGGGCGTCGTCGTGCACACCACCTACGGGCTCACCGAGACGTTCGGCGGGTGCGTCCACGACGGTGTTGGGCTCCCCGGTGTCGAGATCCGCCTCGACGACGTCTCCCACGAGATCCTCGTTCGCGGACCGGTGCTGATGCGTCGCTACGTGGATGACGCCCCCGCGACCCGCGCCGCGTTCACCGACGACGGCTGGCTGCGCACCGGTGACGTCGGCTCCCTCGACAACGCAGGCCGAGTTCGTGTCGTCGACCGCATCAAGGATCTCGTGATCACCGGCGGCGTGAACGTCAGCCCGGTGGCAGTGGAGCGGGTGCTCGCCGAGCATCCCGGCGTCGCCGACGTGTGCGTGGTCGGTGCGTCCGATCCCGAGTGGGGCGAGCGGGTGGTCGCGTGGGTGGTGCCCGCGCCACCGAAGGCAGCGCCGACCCTCGCCGAGCTGCGCGCCTTCGGCCGCGATCGCCTCGCTGCCGCCGAGCTGCCGCGCGAGGTCCGGCTCGTCGGTGCGGTGCCCCGGACCCCTGGTGGCAAGCCGCTCCGACGGCTTCTGCGTGATGCGCGAGCTCGGTGACGCCTCGCGTCGAACGGTGGCCATGACCTGGTTCGGAGTTGAACCGGGCATGGTCAGGGGGTTGCCGCCGTTGCAGGCGCACGCCGCCTGCGCGATGCTCCGCGTGGCGTACGGCACTGAGGGAGCGCGGTGAGAGTTCGGAACGGCCACGGAGGGCACGCTCGCTTCCTCGTGCTGGGCGCCGTGATCTCGGTGCGGGCGAGCGGTTGCCTGTGGATTCGCCCGGTGAGCGTGACCCCGTCCGGCGTGAGCAGCAACGGACCGAACAGCTACTCGCCCCCGGCAGTGAGTGCCGACGGCCGGTGGGTGGCGTTCGAGTCCTGGGCGAGCGATCTCGTCCCCGGCGCCGAAGACGCGGTGTTGGTGCGTGACACACGGACGGGCCGAACGTCGGTCGCGTCGGTGCGGGCCGACGGCTCCTACGGCGAGGGCGGCGAGCCCGCGATCTCGCCCGACGGCCGTTTCGTGGTGTTCGTGTCGGGCGACGCGGCGATGGTTCCCGGGCTCAACGGCCACTACGACCAGGTCTTCATCCGCGACCGCACCGCGGACACGACCCGGCTCGTCTCGATCAAGAGGAACGGCGCGCCGGGCAACGGCGACAGCGCGGGGCCCTCGGTGTCGGCCGACGGCCGCTTCGTCGCGTACGCGTCGGCCGCGCCGGACATCGTCCCGGGCGACTCGAACGGCGCCATGGACACCTTCGTGTTCGATCGCGCGACGGGACGGACGACGTGGCTCGACACCGATCAGCTCGGCGCGGTCGCACCGACGGGCGCGTCGCTGCCGGTGCTGAGCGCCGACGGGCGCTACGCCGTCTTCGCCAGCGCGGCGCCGCTCAGCGGTGCCAACCCGACAGGCTCCGATCAGCTGTTCATCCGTGAGGTCAGCATCCCCGAGATCGCGACGCTGTCGCCGGCTGTCCTCACGCGCGGCACGGCGACGACGGTCATCGTCACCGGGCAGGGCTTCCTGCCGGTCACGACGGCCTCGGCGAGTGGTGGTGGGATCACCGTCGACTCCGCCATTCCCTATGGGGACGGCGCCCTCGTGCTGTCGATCTCGGTGAGCGCGGCCGCGCCCCCCGGTTCGCGCGACCTCGTGGTCACCAACCCCGCAACGGGCCCGGGGACGGCCGCGACCTCGCCCGCGAGATGCCCGAAATGCATCACGGTGCAGTAGGCGCGGACCCGGTCCGAACCGATTCCGTTCTCGGGGACCTGAGCCCGGCCTCGGTGGTGTCGCTGCTTCGACGGCCGGGCGCCGGTTGGTTACGCTCGGCGTGATCGGCCGCGGTACCGAGGCCGATCACGATGAGCCTGTTCGCTGATTCGGGCGGGCTGGGGGACCGGGAGCGCCCGCATGACGCACGCCGACTCTGCTGATGTTCCGGCCGAGGTTGCCGGGACCGGGCGTCGGCTGCTGCCGAAGCGTTGGCTGTGGTGGAGCAGCGGTGCGTTCGTCCTCGTCATCGCGGCGGCCGGACTGTTCGTGTGGTCGCAGTACCGAGAGCTCACGTCGGTCGAGTTCAACGACATCGCCTACGAGGTGCCGACGTCGCCCAAGCTCGTGGCCGGCTCCGGAGAGACCGTCTACCGCATCGACCCGACCCGCTCGTCGCTCACCTACGCGGTCGACGAGAAGCTGTTCGGTCAGAGCGCGCACCGCGCCGAGGGTACGACCAACGGCATCGCGGGCGACATCGCGGTCGACGCCGACGATCCCGTGGCAAGCCGTGTGGGTCAGATCGTCGTCAACGTCGAGCAGCTGCACTCGGACAGCCGACTGCGCGACGCCCGCATCCGCGCCGACAACCTCGAGTCGCACGAGTTCCCCCTCGCGCAGCTCACCGTCTCGGAGCTGACCGGAATGCCCGATGCGATCACGCCGGGTCAGGAGTACCAATTCACGATGGAGACCGAGCTCACCGTCAAGCAGGCACCGTCACCGGTCACCTGGGACGTGACCGCTTCGGTGGAAGACGGTGTCCTCAGCGCGCACGCCACCACCGAGGTCACGATGTCGACGCTCGGCATCGGCCCGATCAGCGTCGCCGGGTTGGTCAGCACCTCGGACGACGTGACGTTGACCCTGGAGCTCGAAGCGTTGGACCCGTCACAGCACACGGTGCCGACGACGATCGCTCCGCCCGAGGTTGCCGACGGCAGCGGCGACGGCCCTTCGTTCGAGGAGGTCGTGCTGCCAATCATGGAGGCGAACTGCGCGTCGTGCCACACCTCCGGTGAGGTCGGTTCCGAGACCTGGACGTTCGACACGGTCGCCGATGCGGCCAAGGTTGCCGACGGCCTCGGCACCGTCGTCGAGGCGGGGTACATGCCGCCGTGGCCCGCGTCGGACGAGGGAGTCCCGCTGGAGCACTCGCGCAAGCTCGGCTCCAAGGACAAGCAGGCGATCGTCGCCTGGGCCAAGGCCGGCGGCGAGCTGGACATCGACGCGTCGACGAAGGTCGAGGCGACCGCCGGTCCCGTGGGCAAGGGGCCGAGACGAGACGTTGTCCTCACGATGGAAGAGACCTACGCCGGGTCGTTGAGCGTCGACAACGACTACCGGTGTTTCGTGCTGGACCCCAAGATCACCGAGCCGACGTGGATGACCGGCTACGAGGTGACGCCGGGGAACCGGGAAGAGATTCACCACGCGCAGATCTTCCACATCGACGCCGCGCAAGCCGAGACGGGGCGTGAGCGCTCCGGCGAAGACGGCAAGCCGGGGTGGACGTGTTACGGCGGCGCGTTCATCGGCCAGGGCCCCCGGTCGGGGCGGACTCCCGATGGCGCCGAGACAGCCGCGCCGCCGCGTCGCAGCGTGAAGGGCTTCACCGGCCAGGCGGGCCTCGTCGCCGGTTGGGTTCCCGGTCAGGACCCGGTCGTGTACCCGGAGGGCGCCGGCATCTCCCTCGAGCCCGGAGATGCGCTCGTCCTCCAGATCCATTACCACTACGACAAGGAGCCGCAAGGCGACCGGTCCACGGTGGCCCTGCAGATCGAGCCCGGGTCGGCCGACGTGAAGCAGATGTTCGTCGTGAACCCGATCGCGCCGGTCGAGATCCCCTGCATGCCGGGGGAGAACGCGCCGCTGTGCGATCGTGATGCCGCCATGGCCGACAACGTCCGGCTCTACGGCCAGAGCGGGGCCTTCATCGAACCCGGCCTGCTCGCGCTGTGCGGCAAGACCCACGACGAGCTGGCGGCCACGTTCCAAGACGGTGTCGCGTCGTCGACGTGTGACTACCGGGTCGGTGAGGACGGCCTCATCGTCGCCGCGCTCGGGCACATGCACACGCTCGGCAAGGACTTCCGCATGACCCTCGATCCGGACACGCCGCAGGAGCAGATCCTGTTGGACATCCCGACGTGGAACTTCGACTGGCAGATGAACTACGGGCTCGAAGAGCCGCTGCACGTGGAGAAGGGTCAGGTCATCCGCATGCAGTGCAGCTGGGACCGGTCGATCGAGCCGAACCGGGCGCCGAAGTACATCGTGTTCGCCGAGGGCACCGAAGACGAGATGTGCTTCGGCACCTACGCGTTCATCCCTGACGACCAGTAGCCGCCGTCCACGGTGTTCGCACCGGCCACGGCCTCGCCTCGCTCGGAACGTTCGGCGCGCTCGCCCGACCATCGAGCGACGACGACCTCACCGCGCTCAGCGCTCGGCTCATCAGCTCGGCGATCGAGGCCTTCGCGCCGTGCGACGCACCCTGACCGCGGCTCAGGGGGTGAGGGCGCGGTCGAGCAGGTTGTGGGTGATCTGTTCGATCACGGGATCGTTGCCGCTCAGTCCCCACGCCCAATCGGTGCTGCCCGAGGTGAACACGAAGCCGCCCGGCTCGTGCACACCCATCACCGAGTGGCCGTGGCGGAGTGCGGCGACTCCATCGGGTCCCGCGTCGCCGAGCGCGCGGCCGGCGATGAACTCGACCTCCGACGGATCCTGCGGGCGCGGCGGGCGGGGAGCGTTGTCGCGGTCGAAGTGCTCAGCGGGTGCGATGCCGAGGATCGCGAAGTCGCTCGGCGTCCCGTCCGAACCAGTCGGTGTCGGCACGCCGTTGCGCATCACGAAGTCGCACCCGTCGCACTCGTAGCCGACGATCGTCGAGCGCGCGCCGATGAGGTCGCCGTAGGTCACACCCGTGCCGTCGAAGACCCAGTGGTCGGGCCGGTACACGGTGTAGCCGCCGGCGCCGGACGCGACGGTGCGCCCAATGCGGTGGTAGCCGCCGCGCACGAAGCTCACGCCGGTCATCGTGTTCTCGGGCCGGCCGACGAGCTGATCCGACCACATCGAGGTGAGGAGGTGTTGGTCAGCGGTTCCGTAGACCGGGTCGCGTTCGAAGCGGTCCTTGTAGCCGACCATCGTCTCGCCGCCGTCTTCGATGCGTACCTGCCAGAAGCTCGTGTTCCCCGACAGGAACAGTGCGTTGCCGCCGGCGCGGGTGAAGGACTCCACCGTGTCGCGCATGGGCGCCGACCAGTACTCGTCGTGGCCGACCGAGAGGTAGGCGCGCCGGTCCTCGAGGAGCGCTGGGTCTTCGAGGTCCGCGTTGATCGCGTAGTCGAGGTCGCGGCCCGCGGTCTCGGCCCAGCGCACGAAGCCGAGCTCGTAGTTGGGCCAGCCCGCGGAGCCGGCCCACGGTGTGAACTGGTGGGTGCGGAGATAGTTGACGTGATCGCGCATGCGCGGGTCGGGCGGATCGAGCACCGTGACGCGACTGCCCGGTCCGGCGGGCTTGCGCAGCAGACCGTTGGCGAGCGGGCGGGCGAACGAGACATGAGTTCCACCCTCATAGAGGTTGCGGCCGCCGAAGTCGTTGTACGCGTTCCAGGTGTTCGTATCCAGCACGAGCAGCGGTCGTGTCGGATCCTCGGTCGCGGCGCGCACGACGAAGAAGGCCAGCGCCTCGTGGGCCATCCGGCCCGCGTCGGTGATGACGGCGATCTCGTAGTAGCCGCTGGTCCACTCGCGACCGATCGGGACCTCGACCGCGGCCGGCCACCGACAGCCGCGAGCGGCGGCGTCGGTGGGTACGAGATGCGGTTCGAGAGTGAGCTCGCCGGTCCAGACGACCTCTCGGTGCGCGCCGATGCGCGCGACGGTGACGCGGGCGGGAACCGGGGGACCGGCCGCGTGGATGCCCACTGTCTCGCCCGGCAGGACCGACTGGGGCCACGCGTACGCGGCGGGGGCCGCGAGCACCGTCGGCTCGGCAGGTGGTCGCGGCATTGGGTTTCCTCGGCCTCAGCTCTCGCAGGGTTCGGGGATCTCGTCGCCCTGCGCGTTGACATCGCAGTAGGCCTCGCGTGTCACGAGCCAGCGACCGTCCACGAGCACCGCGGAACCGTCGAGATGATCGAGCACGGCCGCGCCTTCGAGCAGCAGCGAATAGGTCACGTCCGCGTGGGTCGGGTCGGTGAGGGTGATGTCGTCGATCCGCTCGGTCTGAAGGCTGGTCGGGTCGGTGAGGTCCGAGAGGTCCTCGTCGGCGCGGCCCGAGGTGCACTCGGTACCGGTCGCCGGGTCGCATTCGGCGTTGCCGGCGGCGATGTGGGTGTCGACGTAGCCCTGGTCGGCGAACGCGACATTGGTGGGCTCGTCGATCGTGGCGTTCAGATCGCCACCGACCACGACGATCACGTTCGGATCGGCGATCTCGTCGACCAGCTCGAGGATCTCGCGGGCCTGGCAGCTGTTCAGGGTGTCGTCGACCGAACACGGCGGGGGACAGGTCTCGGCGTCGCACGGTCCGTTGTCGCTGCTGCTCGCGAGGTGCGTCGTCACGAAGTTGACGACACCGGCGTCGGTCGCGACACGCACGACGTAGACACTGCGCAGCGGGCCTACGAGCCGTTCCCGGCGCGTGCCGAGGACCTCACCGGTGGTGAGGACGAGCTCGCGGTCGATGCCCGTGTCATGGTCGTACTCGAGGTGGTAGGCGCCGTCGCAGACTTCGGCCAACTGGTCGGAGACCAGGTCGGCGACCTGTTGGTTGGCCTCCTGCAGGCTCACGAGATCGGGACAGTCCGCGGCTGCGAGCTGGTCGAGGAACAGCTCGACACGGTTCGGGAGCTCACACCTGTCGGTCTCGGCAGCACACGCGATGCCGTGCAGGATGTTCTGGCTGACGAAGCTCACCGTCTCATTCGTCGATGACTTGTCAGCGGACGAGTCGTCTCCTCCGTTGCTCCCGCCGGAGCACGCGCTCACGAAGAGCACGGCCGCCGCCACCCATCCGATCCACCGCAGTCGGGCCATGACGGGGATCCTACGGTCACGTGCCGGCAGGTCGCCGTCGAGGACGGCGGAAGCTGCATAGCCTCTCGGTGGTGATGCCCGAGACGCAGTACGCGCGCAACGAAGACGTCCACCTCGCCTACCAGGTCTGGGGAGCGGGCGATCTGGACCTCGTGGTCGCGCCGGGTTTCATCTCGCACGTCGAGTTGACCTGGAGCGAACCCGCGGCGGCTCGCTACCTCGAGCGGCTCGGGTCGTTCGCGCGGGTCATCGCGTTCGACCGGAGAGGCACCGGCCTCTCCGATCCGATCACGGTCACGAGCGCGCCGGACATGGACACGCGCATGACCGACCTCGCCGCCGTCATGGACGCCGCCGGCTCGGAGCGCGCGGCACTGCTGGGCTCCTCCGAGGGTGGACCGGCAACCATGCTCTTCGCCGCGTCCCGTCCCGAGCGCACCGAGGCGCTCGTGCTCTACGGCTCGATGGCGCGTTCGACCTACGCCGACGATCATCCGTGGCTGGTGACCGCCGAGGACTTCAACCGGGCCGCTACCTCGCGGAGCACATCCCGGGTGCGGTCTACGTCGAGGTGCCGGGCATCGATCACGTCCCGTGGTACGAGCGCGCCGACGAGATCGTCGACGAGATCGAGGAGTTCCTCACCGGTACCCGGCGCGCGGTGGAGCCCGATCGGCGACTGGCGACGGTGCTCTTCACCGACATCGCGGGCTCGACCGAGCGCGCCGCCGAGATCGGCGACGCGAGATGGCACGAGGTGCTCGATCGGCATCACCGCGCGGTCCGAACCCAGCTCGAGCGGTTCGGCGGCACCGAGGTGAAGACGCTCGGCGACGGCTTTCTCGCCAGTTTCGACGGCCCGGCGCGAGCCATCCGCTGTGCGACCGCGATCCATCAGGCGACCGCCACGGTGGACGTCCCGGTACGGATCGGGCTGCATTGCGGCGAGATCGAGGTCATGGGTGACGACATCGGAGGCATCGCCGTGCACATCGCGGCGCGCGTCGGCGCCGTTGCCGGCCCGGGCGAGGTGCTCGTGAGCCGCACGGTGAAGGATCTCGTCGCCGGGTCGGGGATCGCGTTCAAGTCTCGGGGGACACGCAGTCTCAAGGGCGTCCCCGACGAGTGGGAGCTCCTCGCGGTACAGGGTCAGCCGTAGACGCGGTCGAGCACCCCCATGGCGTCGGCGACGAGACGTGTATCGGTCCACGTCGATCGCTCGCGCGCGCCGCTTGACGCGGTGAAACCCGCGAGGACCGGCGCGCCGACCACGGCCGTCACGTCGAACCACTCGGGGAACCCGCGCCGATCCGTGTTGGCGATGTCGATCAGGAACACGTCGTCCCAGAACGGGGCGGCAAAGCGCAGGTACAGCTTGTCGAGCACGCCCATGCCGATCACCGAGATCGCGTGGCGATGCCCGGTCGGCAGCTCGGGCGCGAACGTGACGGTTCCGGCTTGCAGTACGCCGATCGGCAAGGTGACCACTGCTCGTTGTCCGGTGAACGAGCCGCGGTCGGTACGGACGGTCACCTGATCACGGGAGTACTCGATGCGATCGACGACGTGGCCCGTGCGCACGTCGAGCGAGGGGGCGAGTGCGTCGGGAAGCTGGTCATAGCCACCCTCGATCATGTGGTCGCCGCCGAGCGGGCTCTGATCGGCGTCCCAGTACCACAGCGACAGCTCGGAGAGATCCGCGGCGTACTCGTGCTCGATTCTCGTCGTGAGCTCGTTACGCAGCAGCGCCCGCCGGCGCGGCCCCGGGTCGAGCGCTCGCATCGCGACGTCGACGCCCGCTCGCAGTGACGTGTCCCGCTCGCGGGATTCGCCCCAGCGGCTCGCCCGAGCGACGACCTTCTCGTACAGCCCGTCGACGTCGGCGGCGAGCTTGGCCTTCACGCGACGTCCCGTTTCGTCGTACCAGACCGCGTCGTCGTAGTCGGTGGCGACCGTGGCCACACCGAGCTGATCGGCCAGCTCCTTGACGGGGTTCTTGCGCACCCCGTGGATCCACGAGGCCCCGAGGTCGAGCGGGACGCCGAGCGACCGGTCGGTCACGATGCGACCACCGACCCGGCCACGGGCTTCGACGACCACGACGCGATGGCCGGCGGCCTTTAGGTCACGGCCCGCGATGAGGCCGGCCATCCCCGCACCGACGATGACGACGTCGAGGGGCGCGCCGGCCGGCGCGCCGCGATCGATCCTTCTTGCCGCGGCTTGACCCTCGAGGTATGCGCCGTTCACCGTGGACGGGAACGAGGTGTTCGTGGCCTCCCCCGCGAAGTGCAGGGTGCCCATCACCGGCCGGGCGAGCCGCGCCCGATCCTTCGGCGTCGCGCCGACGCCCAGATACGAGTAGCTCCCGAACGAGAACGGATCACGCGACCAGTTCGTGCGCACGAACCCGACCGGTTCCGACACGGTCGTCGCCGACGCCATCGGGAGTGAGCCCCTTGCCCACCTCGCGCCGGTGGCAAGTGCCGCGACGGACCCCAGCGCCCCGGCCCGGAGGAAGTCACGGCGGGGCATGGATGTCATCCGGTCGACCGTACCAACGTGAGTGGTCAACCCTGTGCAGGCCGGCGACATCGAGAAGGGCCTCGAGGAGATGAAGTTGCCCACCGGTTACTTCGCGGAGGTGTCCGGCGAATACGAGGAGCGCCAGGAGTCGGACCGTCGGCTCCTGGGAGTCGGTCTTCTCGCCGCGGTCGGAATCTTCTTCCTCCTGCTGACGTCCTTCGGGAGCGCGCGCCTTCGAAGCACCCGGCGCGCTTGCTGCGCCCTGTGCGGTGAGCTACGGACCCGTTCCGGGGGCGGTTGACGCGGGCATCGCTTTGTCGACGTCCTCATCCACGGTTGGGACATCGCTACCGCGACCGGACAAGACACCACCCTCGCTCCCGAGCTGATCGACGGCTGTCGGCGGGTCCTCGAACCACAGCTCGACCTGTTGCGCGCCAGCGGCATGCTCGGCGACGACCTCGCGATCCCTGCCGACGCCGACTCCGGGACTCGCCTACTGCTGGCGCTCGGCCGCCACCTCTGAACCGTGGCGGCCGCCACGGCACGGTTGGCCTCGGCGGTTTGCGGTCGAATCACGCGACGATCCCCATGACCGTCCGGCTCGCCCCGGTCCCTTGATGAGGGTAGAAGTCCGCCGTAGGGTTCCGAACCGATGTCGAGCGATGCTGAGGGACCGATCCTGCGCGTGCACGACATCGACGTCGTCTACGGCGAGGCGATCCATGTCCTGCAAGGCGTCAGCCTCGAGGTCCCGACGGGCTCGATCGTCGCCATGCTGGGCGCGAACGGCGCGGGCAAGACGACCTTGCTGCGCGCCTGCTCGGGCCTGCTCGGCGCGCATCAGGGGTCGGTCACGTCGGGGATGATCCAGTTCGAAGGTGCACGCATCGAGCGGGCCAACCCCGCTTCGGTCGTGCGTCGGGGGCTCGCTCAGGTGATGGAGGGCCGGCGGATCTTCGGCGAGCTCACCGTGGAGGAGAACCTGCGCGCCGGCGCGTACACCCGGCGTGACCGCGCCGGGATCCGGGCGACCTACGAGCACGTCCTCGAGCTCTTCCCCGTGTTGGGCGAGCGACGACGAAGCCAAGCCGGTTACCTGTCGGGCGGTGAGCAACAGATGCTCGCCATCGCACGAGCGCTCATGGCCGCTCCGCGGCTGCTGTTGCTCGACGAGCCCTCGCTCGGGCTGGCACCGAGGATCGTCCACCGGATCCGCGACATCATCGCGACGATCAACAGGACCGGCACCAGCGTCCTACTCGTCGAACAGAACGCGTCGATGGCGCTCTCGATCGCGCACCACGCCTACGTGCTGGAGACGGGCCGGGTCGTGCGCGAGGGACCCGGATCGGACCTGCTCGACGACCCCGAGATTCGCCGCCTCTACCTCGGAGCGAGCGAACAGGGCCGCCACTCCTTCACGACACTGGCGCCGTCGTCTCGCGTCCGGCCGTGGATGCCGTGAGCGCAGGAGCCGCCACGTCCGGATCGGATTCCCAGGTCGAGCCGGTCCCGTTGCTCGAGGTCTCGGACCTCACCCTGCGCTTCGGGGGCATCAACACGCTCACGGCGGTCGACTTCGAGGTCTTTGCCGCCGAGCTGTTCGCGATCATCGGCCCGAACGGTGCCGGCAAGACCTCGATCTTCAACTGCCTCAACGGGGCCTACCGACCCCAGTCCGGCTCGATCGCGCTCGATGGCGTCGAGCTCGTCGGCCGTCGGCCGTCGGCGATCGCCTCACGCGGGCTCGCGCGCACGTTCCAGAACCTTGCGCTGTTCACCAACCTCGACGTGATCGACAACCTGATGCTGGGTCGCCACCACCTGATGCGCACCGGCTTCCTGTCCGGGATGGCGTGGGTCGGGCGGGCCAAGCGGGAGGAGGTGGTGCACCGGCGTCCGTGCGAGGAGATCGCCGAGCTGCTGATGCTCGGCGCGTACCGGGGGATACCGGTGGCAACCCTCCCGTACGGGGTCCAGAAGCGCATCGAGCTCGGTCGTGCGCTCGCGATGGACCCGAAGCTGCTGCTGCTCGACGAGCCGGTAGCGGGCATGAACGTCGAGGAGACCGAGTCGATGGCGCGCACGATTCTGCGGCTGCGGGCCGAGCTGGGGCTGACGATGATCCTCGTCGAGCACGACATGCACCTCATCATGGATCTCGCGGACCGGGTGCTCGCGCTCAACTTCGGCGAGGTGACCGCCGTCGGCCCGCCCGCGGAAATCCAGACCGACCCCGCGGTGATCGCGGCGTACCTGGGCGGCGATGCCATGCAGGAGGGCGGGCAGGCATGAGTGTGGTGGCGACCGGTCACGGCGGGACCCGCACTGCCCGGCCGGCCGCGGCGTCCTCGCTGCCCGAGCTGCTCGTGGCGCGTGCGGCCGTCTCACCCGATCGTGTCGCGTGGCGGCAGAAGCAACTCGGGGTCTGGGCCGAGACCCTCTGGGGCCAGCTCGAGGGGCGGGCCTGCGCGTACGCTGCCGGATTCGCGAACCTCGGGGCCGAGCCCGGCAGCCGCGTGGCGATGATCGTCGGGCCCGGCATCGAGGCCACGGCGGCCGCACTCGGTCTGCAGGGGATGGGCGCGGTCGTGGTGTCGTTGCACCCAGGTCGGCCCGCACCGGAGCTCGGCGCGTTGCTGGCCGACGCCGACGTGCAGATCGCGATCGTCGAGGACGCCGAGCAGCTCGCGACCATCCTCGAGGCGCGCCCCTCGGTGCCGCGGCTGCGCGAGGTGCTCGTGGTCGACCCTCGCGGCATCCCGGTCACCGCCGCGGCGCCGGCGCGGCTGGTCACGCTGGTCGAGCGATTCGACGGCGCCGCGGACGCGATCGATTCGTGGCGCGAGTCGGTGGGCCGTCTCGCCCCCGACGGACCGGCACTGCTCGCGCTGACCGTCGGCGGCTCGGGAGCGCCGCGGCCGGTGACGCTCACCCATACCAACCTCATGGCTGCCGCCCGTGCCCTGGCCGACGGGGTCCCCGTCGTGAGTGACGACGAGATCCTCTCGTACCTGCCCCCCAGCCATGTCCTCGAGCGCGTGCTCTCGACGGGTGTCGCCCCGCTCATGGGCGCGGTCGTCAACGTCGGCGACGGACCGCGCGGTGTGCTCACCGACCTGCGCGAAGTGAGGCCCACGGTGCTGCTGGGAGTCCCCAGCCTGTGGGGGCGCCTCGCCGAGCGTGCCGAGGAACGGCGCTCGCGCGCCGGCTGGTTGAAACGGAAGGTGCTCGACGTGGGCCTCCGCCGCGGCCAACGTCGCCTCGGGGCGTTGCGGGATGGCGCGCGCCCCGGGTTGCTCGCGGGACGGCTCAGCACCCGGCACGCTCGCGCCCTGCTGGGGCTCGACCGCACCCGCGCGCCGCTCAGCGCGCTCGCATCCCTGGCCGACGAGACCGCCGACGCGCTCGGAGCGCTCGGGGTGGTGATTCGGGAGTGCTACGGCACCGCGGAGGCGAGCGGGTTGCTCACCCTGGAGCCTGCCGACGACGTGCAGCCCAGCTCAGTGGGTCGTCCCGCCGCCGCCACCGAGGTGCGCGTCGACGCCGATGACGAGCTCCTCGCGCGCGGCCCGCAGATCGCGCCGGGTGCCCTCGACGCCGAGGGCTGGCTGCACACCGGCGATCGAGCGCGGGTCGACGACGACTCGCTCGTGCACCTTGTGGGACGGACCGCGGATCTGATCGTCACTGCCTCCGGTGCCCGTGTCGACGCGACTTCGGTCGCCGAGGCGCTCGAGCACGGGCCCCTCGTGCGGCGGGCGATCGTCAGCGGCGACGGCCGGCCGAGCATCGGCGCGCTGCTGGAGCTCGATCCTGCGGGCCTCAACGCTTGGGCGGCCGTGCACTCGGCGATCTTCACCGGGCTGCGCGACCTGATCGAGTTGCCCGCGCTGCACGGCGAGCTGGAGCGGTGCGTCTCGGTGGCGAACGAAGCGCTGCCGCCCGAAGCCCGGGTTCGGGAGTTCCGTGCGCTGCCCGGCCCGCTCGCGGCCTACGAGGAGCTCACCGATACGCAGCGCCTCCGCCGCGCCGCGGCTCTGCGGCGGCACGCCCACCTCGTCGAGGAGATGTACCGCGCATGACCAAGTTCTTGGAGCTGTGCCTCGCGGGGGCTGCGCTCGGGGCGCAGTACGGGCTCGTGGCGCTCGGGTACGTCGTGATCTACCGCGCCACCAGCGTCATCAACTTCGCGCAGGGGGGCTTCGTGATGGTCGGCGCGTACCTGGCCTACAACTTCCACCAGACGTGGGGTCTGCCGTTCTACGTCGCGGTCGTGCTCGCGATGGTCGGGGGTGCCATCGTCGGCGCGTTGGTCGAGGTGCTGATCCTGCGTCGACTCCTGGGGCGACCTCCGTTCGTCATCATCATGGTGACGATCGGGCTGCTGATCCTGATCGAGCAGCTCGTCCCGGTGGTGTGGGGCCAGGCCCCGTTGGCACTCGGCGACCCCTGGGGCGTCCGCTCGGTCAGGCTGGGCGACATCGCGGTCGCAGTCGCCGACTTGTGGACGATCGGCATCGTCGCCGTGGTCCTGATCGTGTTCTTCCTGTACTTCAAGTTCTCACGTATGGGCGTCGCGATGCGCGCCACCGCCTCGGACCAGGAAGCGGCCCTCGCACAGGGCATCGGCGCGGGTCTCGTCATCGGCGTCTCCTGGGCCATCGCCGGGGCTGTCGCCGCGCTCGCGGGCGTCACGCTCGCCGGTGGTGGCGGCGGCGTGCGCCTCGACATCGAGCTCGTGGCTCTCGCCGCGTTCCCGGCGATCATCCTCGGCGGCCTCGACTCTCCGGTCGGTGCAGTCGTCGGCGGGCTCGCGATCGGCATCTCCCAGTCGCTTGCCTCCGGGTACCAACCCGAGTACGCGCCGTGGCTGGGCAGCGGCTTCGACCTCGCGCTGCCGTACATCATCATGGTGATCGTCTTGCTGGTCCGACCCTACGGGTTCTTCGGCCAGCGGGAGGTGCACCGGGTCTGATGGCGCGCCTCCTCTCCATAGGTCGCCCCGAGGGGGGCCGGCCGAGCCGAAGCCTCGTGCGGCGGACCCAGGATCGGCTGCGCCTCACCGGGAGCCGGTCGCAGCGCGCGTTCCTCGTTGTGCTCGCGCTCGTATGGTTGGCGACGCCGTCGTACATGAGCGACTACTGGCTCGACGTCCTGGCCCGCTGCGGGCTCGCGGCTATCGGCGCGATCGGGCTCAACCTGCTGACCGGTTACACCGGCCAGATCTCGCTCGGCCACGCGTTCTTCATCGGAGTCGGCGCATACGTGGCCGCGTGGTTCGGCGTCCAGCAGGAGCTGCCCTTTCTGGTGTGGCTCCCGCTCTGCGCAGTCATCGGTGGGCTCATCGGTGGAGTGATCGGGCCCTTCGCGCTCCGGCTGCGCGGCAACTACCTAGCGATCGTCACGGTCGGGTTGCTCTACATCGGCAACCTGATCTTCAACAACTGGGACGGCCTCACCGGTGGCCACGCGGGAACCGCGACCGCCGCGCCCGTTTCGATCGGCCCACTCGACTTCGCCGACCTGCACGTGTTCGGTCAGGTGTGGTCGCGCCGGCAGGGCCTGTTCTGGCTCGTCTGGTTGCTGGTCGGACTCGCCGCCCTGCTGGCCAAGAACCTCGTGCGGACCCGGCCGGGACGAGCGATGCAAGCCGTGCGAGACCAGGACGTCGCGGCCGAGGTGGTGGGCGTGAACGTCGCCCTCTACAAGGTGGGAGCCTTCGCGGTCTCGAGCGCGTTCGCGGCGGTGGCGGGTGGACTCTTCGGTGTGGTGCAGCAGTTCGTGAACCCGAGCGACTTCGGCGGCTCGCCCGGCTTGCTGCTGTCGATCACCTACGTCGCCATGATCATCGTCGGCGGGATCGGGACCGTCGGAGGATCGGTCGTCGGTGCTCTGGTCGTTGTCGCGCTCCCGAACGTCATCCAGCAGATCAACCAGTCGGTCGCGATTCCCTTCGTCAAGAGCAGCCCCACGGCGACCGACGGTGTCATCACCGTGTTCCAGCTCAACCAGCTCCTGTTCGGGCTCCTGATCATCGTGTTCCTGTTGTTCGAGTCACGTGGGCTCGCGGCGGTGTGGCAGCGAGCGAAGCGCTACGTGGTGTCCTGACCGTTCCCGTCATGAATCCACATGGGAAACGCGCGTTGGCTCTCAGAGGCGATAGCGTGCCCCGCGAGCGAGGAGTTGGAGGTGACGTCGATGAAGACGCGCGCACGCAGCCTGACGATCGTCCTGGTGGTGCTGGCCATGGTGGCCGTGGCCTGCGGGGGTGGTGGTCGAGGCAGCAGTGACAAGTCGAGCGGCGGCAAGGGTGGGGCTCCGGGCTCCGCCGTCGGGTTCGACGGAACCACGATCACGGTCGGCGCCATCTCGCCGCAGACGGGCATCGCGTCGATCATCGGGATCCCGCTCACCGCCGGCAACCAGGTCTACTTCGATGCACTCAACGCGAAGGGTGGCATCGCGGGCAAGTACAAGGTGAAGCTCGAGGTACGCGACAGCGCGTACAACTCGAACACGGCGCAACAGAACTACTCCGACCTGCGCGACAACGTGGTGATGCTCGCCCAGGTCCTCGGGACGGACATCACCAACGCGCTGCTCACGCCGATGCGCCAGGACGACATGGTGGGCGCGCCGGCCACGCTCGACGCCGAGTGGGTGCGTGACGCCAACCTGCTCCCCGTTGCCGCTCCGTACCAGATCGAATCGATCAACGGTCTGGCGTACTGGGTCAACGAAGGCGATGGGAAGGGCAAGACGCTCTGCGTCATCCGCTCCGACGACCTCTACGGCCAGGCGGGTCTCGACGGCGTGGAGTACGCCGCATCGAAGCTCGACTTCAAGCTCGGCACCGTGACGGAGTTCCCGGCCGCGTCGGACGATCTCACCGCGCAGCTCCAGCAGGTGCGTAGCGGCTGCGACGCCGTCTGGCTCGTCGCGCTGCCCACAGCCACCATCCCGACGATGGGGGCAGCCGCGGGCCAGGCACTCGACGTCCGGTGGATCGGCCAGGCGCCCACGTGGGTGTCGCTGCTCGCGTCGGGCGCCACGGGCGAGTACATGGCCGAGCACTTCTGGCTCGCGGCGCAGGGTCCACAGTGGGGCGACACGTCGTCACCGGGGATGAAGCAGATGCTCGACGACATCGCCAAGTACAAGCCCGACCAGGATCCGGACCTGTACTTCGCGTTCGGCTACGCCCAGGCGCTCACGGTGAGCAAGTTGCTCGCGAAGGCAGTCGAGCTCGGCGACCTCGGCCATGCCGGCGTCAAGAAGGCGCTCAACGAGCTGGGCACCGTCGACACGCTCGGGCTGGCGGGTACGTACAAGTACGGTCCCCCCGACCAGCGTGTCCCACCCGAGCAGACGACGATCTTCGCAGTCGACCCGAGCGTGCCCGGCGCGTTGAAGGCGCTGACGACCAACTCCGCGTCCGATACCGCGAAGTCGTACACGTTCCCGAAGGGCTGAGGACCCCGGGGGCGCGGTTGCGTTGAGCCGGACGGGCCCGCGTGGGACCCGGCTGCGGCCAGGTCCGGCTCAGCGCAACCGCGCCAAGACGGCGCGACCTAGGCAGCGTGTCGCGTCGATTCGTTCGCACGCCCAGGGGCGTCGAGCGTCTCGGTACGCGCCGTGGCGGTGCTCGCGCCGCGCCGGTCCGTCACCGCGAACACGAACCAACACGCCGCGTAGATCGCCAGAGCGATGCTGAAGATGGTCATAGCTCTTCTCCAAGATTGCGCCGCCGCGCCGATACCACCATCGGCCGTCGACGAGGCCGGTGCCGCAGCGCCGGGATCAGCCGCCGGGCGGCCGGTAGGCGGGCGAGCGCTTCGCGGCCGCGTCGATCTGCTCCGGCGTGAGCAGCGTGAGCGTGCGGACCGAAGCCTTGCCGGATGCGCTCACGGTGATGCCGACGGCCGCCGCCGCTTCGTCATCGGGAAGGTCGCAGACGACGAACGCGTCGTCGCCCCCGAAAGCGAAGTAGAAGCTCTCGACCGATCCGCCGACGCTCTCGGCCAGCTGTTCGACGGCCGCGCGACGCCCGGTTCCACCCTCGCTGAGCACACCCTCGAGCCCCTCGGGCGAGTAGTTCGCGATGAAGAGATACTTCGACATGACCAGCTCCCGTCCCGGTCGCCTCGAGGCGACCACAGTCAGGCGGAGCGTATCGCCGGTGGGCGTCGCTGTCGTCACTCGTTGTCCACGCCGTTCGGGAGCTCGGGGGTGGCGCTCGTGATGCCGCTGCGCTCGCCCGCGACGGTGCCGGTCCCGTGGCGTCGCCGAAGGGAGATCATGCGGACGCACAGACCGAGCGGCACCCGGACGGGGGCGCTGGCACTCATCATCGCCCTCGCCCTCGCGGCGTGCTCCGGCGACGACGCGGCGAGCACCGCGAGGACGCCCCGCGCGGCCGACGCCACGCCCTTCGGCGCCGAACTCCACTCACTGCAGCGGGGCGACTACGTGCCCGAGATCGAGGAATCGCCGACCGCGACCACCCCCAACCGGCACTACACCTGCGGCGAGTGCGCGGGGTGGGGCGCGCTCCCCGAATCGGAGCGCCAGGCACTCGTCGACACCTTCATGGCTGCGACGCTGCCGGCGGGCTTCAACCCCGGTTCGCACATCATCCACGTGGTCGTGCCAACCAGGCTGGAGGGCGACGCGCAAGACGATGATCTGACCGTCGACGTGCTGGACGAGGTCACCGGCGCGGAGTTCCGATTCGTCGCGATCCCCGACCTGCAGGCGCTGGTGCTCGCCGATGGCACCACCGATTCGTCGAGCGGGGCGGGACCCCCGGTCGGTGCCCTCGTCGAGGTCGACAACCAGCGCAGGTTCCGGTGGGACGCCGGCGAAACGGTGCACGAGCTCCACGCGCCCGACGGCGCGATCTACGTGCTCTACCTGCTGACCCTCGGTGGTGAGATCGGCTCCCTCGCCGACGACCTGGTGCTGGCCGACGGATGGACCTATGCACCGCGGGCACTCACCGAGCCGCTCGTGGTCGACTCCGGTGGCTCGTCCCCTGTCTACACGGGGCTTGGCGACCGGCACCTTTGGCAGCGCCTGTAGCGCGACTCCGCCCGGATCTGTCGATCTCGCTCGGGTCGATGACCCGTGGATGAATCCGACGTCTCCCGGCCGTCCAAGGAGTCGGCGCGCCGGCCCAGTGCAACCGCGCCGCCCGGCTTAGGGTTGGGTGATGACCGGGCGGGTGATCGTTCTCGGAAGCGTGAACGTGGATCTGATCGCTCGGACCGCCGCACTGCCGAAGGCGGGAGAGACCGTCTCGGGGTCGAGCTTCACGCAGTCCCATGGTGGCAAGGGTGCGAACCAGGCCGTCGCGGCCGCGCGCGCGGGCGCGGCGGTCATGCTGTGCGCGGCGGTCGGAACCGATGGGTTCGGCGACGCCGCGCTGTCGGCGCTCGAGGCGGACGACGTCGACACTGGGTTGGTGTCGCGGGTCGAGGACCCAACCGGCGTGGCGCTGGTGACCGTCGAGGAATCAGGCGAGAACCAGATCGTCGTGGTGGCGGGGGCGAACCTGCGAGCGGTGGGTCGCGGGGTGTCGTGGCGTCCGGGTGACGTCGCGTCGGCGGTGCTCGAGGTCCCGATTGCCGCGGTGGAGGAGTTCTTCGCCGAGGCCCGAGCGGCCGGAGCGATGACCGTTCTCAACGCGGCTCCGGCGACGAGCCGAGCATCACGCTTGTTGTCTCTCTGCGACGTCGTGTGCGTGAACGAGGCTGAGCTCGAATCGTTGGGCGGTTCGGTCGCGGGGGCCGCGCTGGTGGTCACGCTCGGGCCGGCGGGCGTCCGGGTGGTCGACGGCGAGGGCGAGCTCTCGGTGGTGGGCCACACCGTCGAGGTCATCGACACGGTCGGTGCCGGTGACGCGACCTGTGGGGTGCTGGCGGCGGGGCTCGCGGCGGGGTCGCCGCTGCGAGACGCGGTGGTGCGGGCCAACGCTGCCGGCGCTCTGGCGGTGCGAGCGAGGGGTGCCCGGACGTCACCCACCGCAGCTGAGCTCGACGAGTTTCTGGGCAGCGCATGACGGAGCGCGTACCGGTGTTGGTGGACTGCGACCCTGGACATGACGACGTCGTGGCGTTGCTGGTCGCGCACCGGTTCTGTGACCTGGTGGCGGTGACGACTGTCAGCGGCAACGCTTCGCTGGCCGATTGCACCAGGAACGCGCTGGTCGTGACCGAGATGTTCGACCTCGCGGCCCCGGTGCACGCCGGCTGCGACCGTCCGTTGGTGCAGGAGGCGATACACGCGCCGGTGGTCCACGGCGAGGGCGGCCTCGGCGGTGCAACCGTCGCTGAGCCGACCCGGTCGGTCGGCGATGCGCACGCCGTCGAGGTGCTCGTCGAGGCGACCCGCGCACGAGAGGGTCTGTGGATCATTCCGACCGGACCTCTGACGAACATCGCGATCGCGATGAGACTCGATCCGCGCCTCGTCGAACGCGTCGCGGGCGTCTCGCTCATGGGTGGTGGCATCCGCATCGGGAACGTGACCGCGACGGCCGAGTTCAACGTGTGGTGCGATCCCGAGGCCGCGAGCGTGGTGTTCGCGAGTGGTGCCCCGCTGACGATGTGTGGGCTCGACGTGACCCATCAGGTGCGGGTCGGCAGCGCGGAGGTGGAGCGAGTGCGTGCGGTGGGTGGCGAGCGAGCCTTGTTCCTGGCGGCCATCCTCACGTTCTTCGCGCAGCGTTACGGCGAGCACACCGGCGTTGCCGCGGGCCCGATGCACGATCCGCTCGCAGTGCTCGCGGTGACCCATCCGGGGCTCTTCGGATTCGTCGACCGTCACGTACGCGTGGAGCTCGGAGGCGGCCAGCGGGGGACGACCGTGGTCGACCAACGTGACCTCCCCGGGCCACGGGTGACGAACTGCTCGGTTGCCGAAACGGTGGACGCACCCGCGCTGGCAGAGATCGTCGTTGAGACCCTGGAGCTCGCGGCTCGCTGACGGCATGGGGAATCGGTGCGTCGAGCGCAGCCGTCAGCCTCGCGGCCACCCTCTCGGGGCCGGCGGCGCCCGATGGATGCGCCAAGACGAGGATGATCCTTCGCTTGCCGGCCAGCTGATGTCATACTCCCAATATGACTGCCGCATCAGTGACACCGCCTCCGGCACAGCCCGTTCCCGGCACCGGGGGCGGCCCCATCGGCAAGCCCCGCTCGACCGGGCTCACGATCGTCTTGAGCATCGTGACGCTTGGCGTCTGGACCTGGTTGTGGTCGTACTGGAATGGCGATGAGCTCAAGGACTATCGGCGCGACGGCGTTGGCGGCGTCGGCTACCTGCTGATCACCCTCTTCATCGCCCCGGTCACGATGTTCATGATGGCCAACGAGGTCGAGAAGCTGTACGTGGGTGAGGGCGAGGAGCCGCGGATCACCACCATGTGGGGCCTGTGGTTCCTGCTGCCCCTGATCGGCAACATCATCTGGTACGTCCGGATCCAGAGCGCGATCAACGAGTTCTGGCAGGCCCGTGGCGGGACCACGAGCCCCGGCTTGACCTGACGGGGCACGGTCGCGACGGCGCAAGACGGACACGTCATGCGCCGCTCAGAGCGACATGATCAGACGGACGACGCGGTCCCTGACCTCGGTCGGTGTGAGCGAGCTCCAGAGGGCAAACGCCTGCGCGTCGTAGCCGACGAGGTAGCGCGCCCGCGGCCAGGGCCTCGTCAGCGCGGTACCGATCGTCGTGGCGCACTGCACGGGATCGCCCATGAACGGTTGCCACAACCTCGTGGTGGTGAGAGCGCGCCGATACGCGGGGTCGTAGCGCGAGCCGACGCGCGTGGCGATCTCGCGCTCGGCTTCCTCCCAGATTCCAGTGCGGAATCCGCCGGGCTCGACGAGGATGACGCGGATCCCGTCGCGCGCGACTTCCATCCGCAGCGCGTCCGAGAGTCCCTCGAGCGCTTGCTTCGCGCCCTGATACCAGCCGGTCAGCGGCGTCGACGCTCGCCCATAGATCGACGAGACGTTGACGATTCGGCCACTACGACGATCACGCATGTGGGGGATCGCGAGCCGCGCCAGGCGCATGGGTGCGAGCACCATCGTCTCGAAGGCCGCGCGCGCCTCGGCGTCGGTGACGTCCTCGATCGAGCCGGTGATCGAGTAGCCCGCGTTGTTGATGAGCGCGAACGGCCTGTGCTGGTCGGTCACCCGGGCGCAACCGTCGGGATCGGTGACGTCGAGCAGCACCGTTTCCACGGTGACGCCGACCTCGCGTGCAGCTTCGGCCACGATGGCTGCCTTCGCCTCCGAGCGGACGGTGCCCACCGATCGAAAGCCCCGGCGTGCGAGCTCGAGCACGGTCGCAAGCCCGATTCCGGAGTTCGCTCCGGTCGTCATCGCGGTTCGCGTGTCGCTCATGACCGGGCCTCCAGCGCATCGTGTCGGGCCCGGTGTCCCTCGGCGGTGGGGTCGTAGAGGACGAGACGCCGTGGGCCGCGCGCCGTGCGCCGTGCGCCCACTCATCCTCGCGCTGTCGGGCCGCGCCCGTGGGTGGCGAGCACGTGATCGCGGTCCTGAGCAGGGACGAGAACCCCGAAGCGACGAAGAGGGCCCTCGTCCGGTTCCTCGATTCGCTCACCTGACCGGGCGCTCCTGGCCTGAGTCGTACCGCGCCCCCAGGAGGCGGTCGGTGGTCTCTCGTGCGTCAGGGCCGGACACGGTCCGGCCCGTCGAAACCTGCGAGCCTGGCCGGATGGCTCTGGTGCTCGATCGAGGCCGCGATGCACACGCGCGGCGCGCGTGGTCCCAGGCGGTCGCGCTTCTGAGTGCCGCCGATGACGCGGCGCCACTCGAGGCCCTCGATCTCGAGCGGCTTGCGGAGGCTGCGTATCTGGTCGGTCGCGACAAGAGCAGCGAGGAGGCTTGGGCTCGCGCTCATCGGGAATGGGCTCGTATCGGAAACGTCGCGCACGCGGCGCGCAGCGCGTTCTGGCTCGCGTTCATTCTGTTGAACAACGGTGACGTCGTGCGTGCGAGCGGCTGGGTCGATCGCACGAGGCGGCTCCTCGACGAAGCCGGCGCTGACTGCGTCGAGCAGGGCTATATCCGCTATCTGGTCGCGCTCCGAGCGGCGTTCGAAGGTGACCCGAGCAACGCGCATGTCACCTTCACCCAGGCAGTGGAGATCGGCCGTCGCTTCGACAGCAGCGAGCTCATGACGCTGGCGCGAGTTGGCCAGGGTAGGTGCCTCGTCTATCTCGGCGACGTCGACGCGGGCATGGCGCTACTCGACGAGGCAATGGTTGCGCTCACCGCAACCGAGATGTCTCCGGTCGCCATCGGTGATCTGTACTGCACAGTCGTCGACGCTTGCCACGAGCTCTTCGACCTTCGTCGCGCCCGAGAGTGGACCGGAGCACTGAGCCGGTGGTGCGACGAGCAACCGGATCTCGTTATGTACCGCGGGCAGTGCACGGTCCATCGTGCAGAGTTGATGCAGTTTCGCGGCGCGTGGTCCGACGCCATGGAGGAGGTCGACCGGGCCTGCCAACATCTGACGGAGACGCCCGGCCAGCCGATGATCGGTTCTGCCTTCTACCTTCGAGCGGACCTGCACCGGCTGCGGGGCGAGTTCGCGAAGGCGGAGCGGCAGTATCGGCAGGCGAGCGAACACGGGCGCGATCCGCAACCGGGTCTCGCACTGCTCCGACTCGCTCAGGGACAAACCGAGGCCGCGGCGGCGACGATCCGCAGAGTGCTCGATGAGGTGAGCGATCCGGCTGGACGAGCACGCGTGCTCGCGCCGTACGCCGAGATCATGTTGGCGGCCCAGGACGTCGCCGCCGCGCGGATGGTGATCGAGGAGTTGGACTCCATCGCACGCGATCTGAACGCACCATACCTACGTGCACTCGCGGCGCAGGTCGTCGGCACTGTCGAGCTCGCCGAGGGTGATGCCCGTGCGGCGCTTGGCCCGCTGCGCAGGGCGTGGGCCGGCTGGCGCGATCTCGAGGCGCCTTACGACGCCGCGCGCAGTCGGGTGATGATTGCATTGGCCTGCCGCGCGCTCGGGGACGAGGACAGCGCACAGATGGAGCTCGACGCCGCCCGAACGACGTTGCGGCGACTCGAAGCCGCGCCCGATCTCGCCCGCATCGAGCAGATCGCGGGGCGTCCTGCGGCTTCGGTACCGGGCGGCCTGAGCGCGCGCGAGCTCGAGGTGCTCATACTCGTCGCGCGAGGCGGGACCAACCGGGGAATCGCGGCAGAGCTCGTGATCAGCGACCGGACCGTGGCCAGCCACGTGAGTCACATCTTCACCAAGCTCGGTGTCTCGAACCGCTCGGCGGCTACCGCCTACGCGTACGACCACGGGCTCGTGTGACCATCAGCAGAATTGCTGAATCCGAGGCGCAGTGAAGTTCCGTGTTCCGCCCGATGCGCGGACACGGTCCGCTGCGTACGGTCATGCCGGACCATCCATCGAGGAGGGACAGCATGTCTGAGGAGAACATCGCCATTGTGCGCCGGCTCACCGAGGAGGGATTCGTTGGCGGGAAGATCGAGGTGATCGACGACCTTGTCGCCGAGAACTGCGTCGACCACGACCCGATGCCAGAGCAGCCGGCGGGCCGGGAGGGTCAGCGGGGGGTGTGTCAGATGGTGGTCAGCGGACTCTCCGACCGGACCGTCGCGAACCACTACCTCGTCGCGGCCGGTGACACCGTCACCGAGAGCTGGACGTTCCACGGGACCCACACCGGAGACTTCATGGGCGTTCCCGCTACCGGTCGCCAGATCGAGATCCGCGGCATCGAGATCTGGCGTTGCGCCAACGGCAAGATCGTCGAACGCCGGGGCGTGCTCGACACCGGTGCCGTGATGCAGCAACTCGGAGTCGTCGGCGAATGAATCCGCAGCTGACGAGAGCATTCATCGACGAGGCAACCGTCGCCCGGCTGAGCCGCGGGTTCGCCGAGGTCTTCTGCACATTCGAAGCGGGCGAGGATGCGTTTGCGGCCGACGCGTTCTTCGACCTGAACATGCCGGTCTGGCGCTTCCAGTTGCAGGGCGCGGAGGCGTTCGCTCACCAAATCAGCGAGATCAACGAGGGGCCGGCCTGGGTCGATGTGCTGCGCACCGTCCCGACCGAATCCGGCTTCGTGACCGAGCACGTGGAACACCAGATGGTGGGAGACAGCGAGGTCACTGCACGCCGGCTGTGGCTGTGTGAGGTCCGCGACGGGCGTATCACCGAAGTCGTCGGCTACTGCAGCGGCGAATGGGACGAAGAGCTCCGCGCCCGCCACGCCATCGAGGCGCCACTGCTCCAATGATTCCGCTTCAACGCGCGACTGCGACCCATGCGGGTCTCACACGCGACCAGACCGTCGCCGTGATCACCGCAGAGGCTCTGCTTGCTACCGCGCGTCGGTCTCGATCGCCAGGTCGCGCAGCTCGGCGATCCCGTCGGTGATCGCGGCGGCGAGCAGGCCGACGTCGGGCGCCGTATCGAAGTCACCGGTGGTACCGAAGGCCAGCTTCCCATTGTAGGAGAGGATCGCGGTACCGACCCGCACGCCGTGGGTGATGGGTACGAACGGGTGGTACTCGAGCATCTCGCGGCCCAGGCAGTACAAGGGGAACTGGGGACCGGGGACGTTGGTGGTCACCGTGTTGATCGAGCGCTGCGGCAGCCGGTGGGTTACGCGGGCGGCCAGCCGGGTCACGGTGCCGACGATCATCGGCGGCGCGAGGTTGCCCACGTCGGCCACCATGCCGCCGACCTCGGCCATGTGCGAGCCCTTGAGCGCGCTCATGTGGTCCCGAACGGACCGCAGGCGCTCGATCGGGTCGGCGATGTGGACCGGAAGCTCGAGCAGCAGCGCCGAGACGCGGTTGTCGAGCACGTCGTGGGCGTCTGCTCCGCGCAGGGAGACCGGCACGAGCGTCCGCACGACGGCGTGGTCGGCGTCCTCACCGCGGCTGAGCAGCAGCTCCCGGTAGCCGCGGCCGACGGCGGCGAGCACGACGTCGTTCAGCGTGCCCCCGAAGGCTTTGCGGATGGTACGGACGTCGTCGATGGTGGCCGACGAGTGAGCCCAGACCCGGTGCGGCCCAATCGCGCCCTCGATCGAGAGCGGTGGTGTCCCGCCGAGGTGACGCCCCAACTGCACGAGCCCTTCGCCGGTCTCGCGCGCCGAGCGGAGCAGGCGGAGTGGGTCGCGCGCGGCGCCCGGCCATCGGCCGGCCACGGCCGCGAAGTCGGAGACGAGGCCACCCCACGCGTCACGAACCATGGCCGGACCCGTTGGCTCGGGTGTCGGCGTCCACGGCTCGGGCTCGGCCAGCTCCACGTCGCGCTCCACGTCGAGCATCACGGTGAGCAGGTCCACGCCCGAGATCCCGTCGACCATGCAGTGATGGACCTTGGTGATGAGCGCCCAGCGGTTCTCGGCGAGGCCCTCGACCACCCAGGTCTCCCACAGCGGTCGTTCGCGGTCGAGGGGTTGCGACATGAGCCTGGCCATCAGGCGGCGGAGGTCGGTGTCGACGCCGGGTGAAGGCAGCGCGGTGCGGCGCACGTGATAGGAGAGGCTGAAGTGGGGGTCGTCGACCCACACCGGGCGCCCGAGCTCGAGCGGCACGAACCGCACGCGCTGGCGGTAGCGGGGGATGCGGTGGAGCTTGGCCGCGAGCAGCCGCTCCAGGTCGCCGGGCGCCGGCGGGGCGCCCATGAACACGCCCACGCCCGCGATGTGCAGGTGCGCGATGCCGTCTTCGAGGTGCAGGAACTCCGCGTCGAGAACGCTGAGCCGGTCCATGCTCCAAGCATCGGTGAGGCTGTCGGAACCGGAAAGTGCCAAACGTCCCGCGTCCGCCGGCGCATCCCCGGCTCAGCCGCGGCCGCCTGCGATCGCGTCTGCCTCCGGAAGTGACTTGAGGCGCAGCACGGCGGCAACCCCGAGGATCGGGCCGGGCACCAGCACGACGAAGGCCCATCCCCAGCCGAAATAGTCGCGCAGCACGGGGATCAGCCAGATCGTGATGACGGTCAGCACGAAGCCCACGGCGAGCTGCAGGGTCACCGCCGAACCGACGTAGCGCTGGTCGACGACCTCGGTGACGATCGTCGAGAACTGCGCCGAGTCCGCGAC
>DASRPD010000050.1:0-14018 GCA_035646535.1 Acidimicrobiia bacterium | reverse complement strand
GAGGTGCCGGAGGCGTTCGCTGCCCAACTCGCCACCGAGACCGACGGCAACCCCTTCTTCTTACGCGAGACGTTGCTGCACCTCGTCGACGAAGGCTGGTTGCGGTTCGAAGACGGCGCGTGGGTCGCCGACGCGACCCGCGAGCTCAGCATTCCGGCCGGCGTACGCGATGTGGTCGGTCGGAGGTTGTCACGGCTGTCGCGCGTCGCGAACCGGCTTCTCGGTGCCGGCGCACTGTTCGAGGTGTCATTTCCACTCGCGGTCGCAGCCGCGGTGACCGACATCGGCGAGGACGAGGCTCTCGACGCGATCGACGAGGCGCTCGAGGCGCGGATCGTCGAACCGACCGACGAGTTCGACCGGTACGCGTTCACCCATGCGCTCTTCCGCCACACCCTCGTCGAGGAGCTCAACCCGAGCCGCCAGGTACGCATGCACCGCGCGATCGCCGAGGCCATCGAGAAGGACCTCCGAGGAGCGCCCGATCCGGGCACCTCGGCAACGTTGGCCCGCCACTACCTGCGAAGCGCCGCGATGCCCGGTGCCGAGCGCGGCGTGCCCTACGCGATCGCGGTCGCCGACGATGCCGCCGGCCGCTACGCCCGCCACGAAGAGCTCGGCGCGCTGCGAATGGCGCTCGAGCTGCTCGAGCCACATGACGAACGGACGAGCGAGTTCCAACGCCGCCTGGCCGAAGCCGCCGTGCTCGCGCAGATCGATCCCGACGACCAGCTGGCCGAGGTCGCCGAAGCCGCCCGACTCGTCGCCGAAGAGGAAGGCACCGACGCGGCGTGTGACTTCATCACCGACCTGTTGGTCGCTGCCCACAGACTCGAGGACATCAGAGTGTGCTGGCGTTTGGCTGCGCTCGCACGCCCGTGGCTGGGAGTGGAGCGCCGCGACCACGCGTGGGCCTGCCTGCGTTTTGAAGAGCTCACCGAGCGTAACTACAAGGACCCGCTCGCGCCGGGTATCCCCACCGACGACGACGACTACCGGGAGCTGCGCGCCGTCGTGGCGACGCTGCCGTCAGAGTACGACTACCACTTCCTGCTGTGCAACGGTCCCGGCTCACGCGCTGAGGCTGAGGCGCAATTGGCAAAGAATCCTCGACACGGTGCCGCGCTGTGGTCCTCCGGTGCATTGCGCGAGACCGTGCGCGCGTACGACGAGCTCATCGAAGAGGCGCGCCGAGAGCGGCTCGTGGGGCTCGAGGCAACCAACCTGGCGCTGCGGTCGCGATTCCAAGCGATACTCGGTGACTTCGACGCGGCCGCGGCGAGTCTCGACACGGCGTTCGGGTTGCTGGCGCGGATTCCGCCCGAGTCCAACACGGCCTTGCAGGTGCTCGCAGCCCCGATGCTGAACCAGGTCGTCTATGGGATCAATCCTACGCCCGAGGTGGTTGACTCCTTCCTTGTCTTCGCCGAGCGACCCGATACGCAATGGGCCGGACTCGTGCTGCGCCTCGCCGCGGCACGGGTGTTCGCTGCCGCCGGGGACGACACGGCGGCGCTCGAGATCCTCGATGCGTCGATCGTCGGCATCGAGCGCGCCGCAGCCTGGGCGGTGAACGCGCCGATGGTGTTCGCGTACGCGGTGGACGTGGCGTGGCTGCTCGAAAGCACCGAACACCTCACCACGCTCGAGCACAACGTACGCGAGAAATGGCTCGACCCCGATCTCAGCTACCCCGGCGTCGACTCCCGCTGGGGCGTCGCACTGCTCTGCGCGCTCGACGGACGAACCGACGAGGCACGCCACTGGTTCGCCGAAGCGAGGCGCGTCCTGCTCGAACAGGAATCCGAACCCTTGATCGTTGCCGTCGACCACGACGCCGCCCTCATGGAGCTCCGACTCGGCACCGACGGCGACGCCCAACGCTTCGCCGAATCCATCGCCTCCGCGCGGGCCCGCTGCGCTCGCCCGGCAATGGCTGGTTGGCTGCCGCGCCTCGACGCCCTCGAACGTCGAGCCGCCGCCACATTCTGAACCCACCCGGCGCGGCACTGTTGCATTCGCGGCGGGTCGCGGTGGGCAGTGAGGGTGGGACGCGGTTGCATCGAGCCGGCTTGCCGGCTCGCCGACCTCTTGGTCGGCGGGGCGCCCGCGACGGATCAAGCTGACAGCGTGTTCTGCACCTGGAACGTCGTCTCCTCGGGCGGTCCGGGCAGCCCGTTCTCGACCGTGGCGAGCCCGGGCATGAGGCTCCCGTCACGGAACTGCACCCACGAGGCCTCGGAGTCCCAGAGTGCGACGATCACGACGCCGTCGTCAGCCGGGCCGGCGGCGTGGTAGGTCTGCCCCGGAGGAAGCCCCTTGCCGCCATCGGGGTGCACGGCCGCGAGGGTGTTCCGGTACTGGTCCATCGTCGCGCCCTTGAAGTGGTGGATGATGCCGAATGTCGTCGCCATGAGCTCTGACCCTCCTAGGTTCCGATCTGGTCCGGTGAACCTACCCGCGACGGACCTCAGCCGCTCGGTGCCCGGGATCCCGCCTCTCGGCTGACCCGCCCCCTATGGCGGAGAGAACTCGCCCGGGTACATGGACCGCGCAGCTGTCCCGGCCGACGCGTCGTCGTCAGTCGTCGAGATGCTCGGTGAGCCACGACGCGACCGCGGCTTCGTCGAGCTCGCCGGCGGCGACGGCCCACATCATGGTGACCGCATCGTCGGTACCGACGTGAAGATCGTGACCGTTGAACGCGCAGAACATGGTGAGCGCGTGCCACGCGAGTCGCTTGTTGCCGTCGGCCAGCGGGTGGTTGCCCACGATGCGCACGACCAACACCGCGGCCTTCTCGACGAACCCAGGGTAGAAGTCCTCGTCGCCGAACCCAGCCTGCGGCGCGTGCAACGCCGAATCGAGCAACTCGACTCGACACACACGGCCCAGCGTTGCGGCTTCGAGTCCGGTCACGGCCTCGGCGATCAGGAGCGCCTCCGCCAGACTCAGATATCTCACTCCGCCAAGCGATCCAGGATCTCCCGGTCACGGTCCGTCAGCTCGCGGAGCCTGGCCATGAACTCCTCGTCGGCTCGGACCCGCTCGATCTCGGCGGTGAGTGCGTCGATCACCAGCGCGTTCACGCTCGTCCCCCGGCCACGGGCCACCACCTCGGCCGTCTGGGCAAGCTCTGCGGACAGGCGGATCGTCGTGGTCTTACGGGCCATGGCATCATGCTATCACGCGGTCAGTCCGATGGGTGGGTGACCAAGCCCGTGGGTGCCTGAAACGGCACGGGTGCGTTGCGTCGAGCCGGCCTCGCGGGACCGGGGCGTCCGGTGCGTGTACAGATCGTTCGGGCGAGTTCGGTGAACACAGCCGCGACGCGCCGATGGAGTCGCGCGTCGCACGCGTCCTACTGCTTCGCGAGGAACTCGAGGAGGGCTTGGTGCAGCTCGGGGCGCGCGTTCGCGGTGAAGTGATCGCCCGGGACCCGCTCGAGGGTCGCGTTGAGCTGCGCGGCGAGGTTCGACGGGTCGACGGCGTTCTGGTCCTTCTCGCCGACGATGATGACCACGGGAACAGAAACCTCATCGAGCCGGGCACGCGTATCGACCCACGGCGCCTTCATGAACGCGACCAGCGGTTCACGATCGAGTCCGGCCATGAGCCGGAACTCTCGCAGCGACGAGTGCTCGATCGTCTCGGGGTCGTCGGTCTCCAACAGCTTGACGAGGTAATCCCGGGTGTGGGGCCCACCGTCGATCTGACCGATGGTCTCACCGATCCCGAGAAGTGCCAGCGCGGTCAGACGCGGTTCGTGGGGAGCCAGTCGTAGCGCGGTGTGGCCCCCCATCGAGTAGCCGACGGCGATGCATTCGTCGAGCGCGAGGTGGTCCAACAACGCTTGGACATCCAGCCGCATCGCGTCGTTCGCGTACGCGGCCGGATCGGTCGGCTTCGCGGACAGACCATGGCCGCGGGAGTCGAGCGCGATCACGCGGTACCCGGCATCCAGCAACGCGTCGAAGATTCCGGTCCGCACGAAGTTGAGGTTGGTATCCGCCGCGAACCCATGGAGGAGGACCAGCGGACGGCCGTCACCCTGATCGTCGTAGTAGAGAGACGAGCCGTCGAAGGTGTCGAAATAGGGCATCGGGCGAGGATACGCAACGCTGCCTGGAGGGCCCGGTTGCGGTGACTAGGATCCGGCCGCGTGCCGCGTCGCCCCACCGGCTGGGATTATGTATTACGATAAGTGGGTGTGCAGATACATCGATCGGCGCGCAAGCACAGCGTGGATAACGACACAATCTTGCACGCGGTCGACCATGCCATCGTTGTTGTCGATCTCGAACCTGATGCCGACCCGCCGCGCGTCCTGGCGATCGGACCGGATCGAGCGGGCAACCTGCTCGAGATCATCTGGTTGGAGCTCTCCGGCGGTGGCGAGATCGTGATCCACGCGATGGCGCTGCGGCCATCGTTCCATGACCTACTCCCGGGAGAGGAGGACCGCTGATGAGCAAGCCGAAGATCCACCGAAGCCCGGCCGGACGGGAACTGACCGTGGAGGAGCTCGACGCGATTGCTGACGAGGTCGAGAACAAGGACTACGACGTCGAAGCACTGAAGACACGTCGCCGCGGTCGTCCGACGATGGGTACCGGCCCGGCCGATGTCGTACCGGTACGCATCGATCCTGAACTGCGCGCCGCGATCGCAGCGCGCGCCGGAGCGGAACACATGACGACCAGCGAAGTCATTCGCGAGGCCTTGCGTCGCTTTCTCGACGTCGCCTGATACCCCTCAGTGGCTGACTCGCCGGATGGTCGCTCCAACTGACGTCGTCGATGCGGATCAGTCGGGTACGTAGCGAATGAGCGCGCCGAACGCGCCCGTGTAGATCACGCGATCGGGACCGACTACGGCGGAGGAATAGAAGGAGTTGTCGCACGACGTCGGCAGACGATCGAAGTAGGGCTTGAAGACGGAGGAAGCACCCTCCTGGAACTGGGCGAGTTGTTGCGCCGCGCACTCGCCGTCGGCGGAGCCCGGTGCGAAGAACGCCTGCTCGCCTGTCGCGAAGTCGAGTCCGATGAGACCCCACGTGCTGCCCCGCAAGCCCATCCCGTAGACCATCTCGCTCGGGGCGCTCATCGTCGGCACGCCGTTCGGCATCGAGACCTCACGGTTCGACCACACCACCTTGCAGGTGCGCGTGGTCCCAGTCGATGCGGACGTCGCTGCCACCGGCATCTGCGGAATAGCGCAGCATCCGCTGGTCCGTCACCGCGTAGACGCCGCCGCTCTCGTCGGTCGCGATGTTGTTGGTGACGTGCTCGAGCTCGCTGGTGGGGACCGACGCGTCCTGACAGCGGTCGCCGTTGAGCGAAGCCACAGCCACGCGGTCGTCGCGCATCTTGGTGACATTCCGTGGGAGCACTCCGATGATGCCCATGTCGGTGGCGAAGGCGATGCGACCGTCGGTGTAACCATTGGTTACAGCGAGAAGGTAGAGTCTCTCAATGGCTCTGTCAACAACGGCCTCGCCCCCCAGTGGACGCGACGCGGTGACCGAGGCGCTGATCGACCAGGCCGCCGCCCTGTTCGCGGCGCGCGGCCTCGACAACGTCTCGGTCCGGGAGATCGCCGCCGCCGCGGGCGTGAACCACGCGCTGGTCTTCCGGCACTTCGGCTCGAAGGCCGGCCTCCTTCGCGCCGTGCTCGGCCATCTCGCGCAGCGGCTGCGCGACGCGGCCGAGGTGGCGGACCCGAGGACGGCGATGCGCGCCGACTTCGACCTCTACACGGTCATCCTCGCCCGCACGCTGCTCGACGGGGACGCCGACCTGCTGGAGCCGGACGACGAATATCCCGTCGCGCAATGGTTGCGCGGCCAGACCGAGGACGCAGGCCTCGACGCCGACCGCGCGTCACAGCTTGCCGCGACGGTGCTCGCGCTGGAGCTCGGGTGGCGGCTGTTCCTGCCGGCCATCGCGGTCGCGACCGGCATCGATCCGGATCGTGCCGACGACCTGTTGAACGAATCCACCCGCACGATCCTCGACACGCTCACGGAGCACTGGCATGACTGACACGGCGACCGAACCGAAGTATCTCCTGCGCGGCGGCGACCTCTGGCGCAATCCCTGGGACGACTACCGCCGGCTCCGCGACCAGAGTCCGGTCCACCGTGTCGAGCATCCCGAATACGGAGAGTTCTTCGTGCTCTCGCGGTTCTCGGACGTGTTCGACGCCGTCCGCGACACCGAGACCTTCTCCTCGGCGCGGGGACTCACGCTCGATCCCGACGCCATGGCGATCTTCGAGGGCCGCGCCGCTCCCATCGTGATGATGGATCCTCCCGACCACACCACGATGCGCCGGCTCGTCGGTCGTCCGATGACCCCGCGTGCCGTCGCGACCACCGAACCGGAGATCACTGCGTTCGTCGATGCCCGGCTCGAGGAGATCGAAGACGCCGGCGGCGAGGTCGACGTCATCGAAGCCTTGTTCAAGCCGCTGCCGAGCTGGATCGTCGCCCTCTACCTTGGGGTACCGACCGAGGATCGAGCTCGTTTCGACGCATGGACGGACGCGATCGTGGCGGCGAATGCCTCAGGGGAGATGACGAGCGCGGCGGACGCCTTCGCGTCGCTCTTCGACTACGGCAATCAGCTCATCGAGCTCCGCCGCCGCGAGCCCGGCGACGATCTGGTCTCCGATCTCGTGCGCGCCGGCGAGGAGCGTGCCGATGCGTTCTGGATCGTGGGCTTCGTCTTCACGATGGTGACGGGCGGCAACGACACGACAACCGGACTGCTCGGTGGTGCGGCCGACCTGCTCACCGAGTACCGCGATCAGCGCCGGATCCTGCTCGACGACCCGGCCCGGATCCGCTGGTCGGTCGACGAGCTCCTTCGGCTCACCACTCCCGTGCAGAACCTCGCCCGCACGACCACGCGCGACGTACACGTCGGCAACACTGTCATCCCCCACGACCGCAAGGTGATGCTGCTGTTCGGCTCGGCAAATCGCGACGAGCGCGAGTTCGAGCCCAACGCCGGAGAGCTCGACGTGACCCGCACCATCGACAAGATCGTCAGCTTCGGATATGGCGCCCATCACTGCCTCGGCGCCACCGCAGCCCGCCACGCCGCCGGGATCGCACTCGAACGGCTGCTCGAGCGTTTCCCCGACTTCGAGGTTGATCCGGCGCGCGGCCGATATGCACCCGGCCCCTTCGTCCGGCGCTACGAGCAGCTGCCTTTCGTCGCGCACGGGTGAGGATCAGCGCGCCCGGCGGGATCATTCTCAACCCGACCGTGCGCGCCGGGGCCTGCGCTCCTCCCAGAGTGAGAACGGGAGAACCAACCGGCTCGACCGACGGGCGTAGTCTTGGTGCATGGGTGACAAGAGTCCCGGTCAGAAGCAAGACAAGAAGCAGGGCAAGAGCCTCAAGGAGAAGCGTTCCGAAAAGAACGCACGGAAGGCAGAGCGCTCGTCTCGTAACAAGGGCATCTAGGGAGCTGCCGAAAAGGTCGGTGGATCACGGGCGGTGGTTGCTCGCGATTCGACTCGGTCTTCGTCAGGCGCGATCGCACTGACCGGGGACCCGGTCAAGGGCTGCGTCGCGTTCACCCGGATGGGCGGGCGCCGCTACGGGTTCCGGCGTGTTCGAATGCTCCCATGCTGCATCGCCGCAAGGGTCTTCCCGACCGCTGGCTCGAGATCGTCGAGGATCACGTCTCGGTCTGGCACCTCCTCGATGCCGGCGACCGCGAGCGCCTCGAGACGACGAGCGACTGGCTGCTCCGCCACAAGCACTGGGAAGCCGCCCGCGGGTTCGCCCTCAGCGACGACATCACCGTCACGATCGCGGCTCAGGCCGCGCTGCTCGTCCTCGGCCTGAGCGTCGACGAGTACCGGGAGCTCAGTGCGATCATCGTGTATCCGATGGGAATGCTCTCCCAAGGTGCCCGAGTCGGGCCCGCCCGCGGCACCGCGACCGACGGAGATCTCCCGATCCTCGGCGAAGCGCACGACCACCGCGGTCCCGTGCTGGTCGCGTGGGATCAGGCCGAAGCCGCGTCACGGCACCTGGGGAACGGACAGAACGTGGTGCTTCACGAGCTCGCCCACAAGCTCGACATGGCGAACGGTCTCGTCAACGGCACCCCACCCCTGGGGAGTCGCGTCGACCCCGATCGCTGGCGGGATGTGTGCACCGAGGCGTTCGAAGCGTTGGCCGCCGGAGTCGACCGGCCGCCGCTCCAGCCCTACGGCGCCACCAACCCGGCCGAGTTCTTCGCCGTCGCGACCGAAGCCTTCTTCGACGTCCCGGTCCAACTCCGCCACCACGAGCCGGACCTCTACGAGATCCTGCGCGACTTCTACCGCCAGGACCCCGGGGCGCGAGTCCGAAGCTGATCCACCGGCGATCGCGCGTGCAACGTGGCGCGCTGGGTACGGTGACCGGAGTCGATGCCGGACTCCACCCCACCGAGGCCGCCACCCGAGTCGGGCGAACCGGCGACGTGCTCGCCGGTCGGCGGCGTGGCCTCGGCGGAAGGTCGCGCCGGCAGTCACTTCACCGTCTATGGGTGAGGTACAGCGGCGCGGCGCTTCTGGGCGCAGTACCGTGGGACCGCATGACCAAAGGGCAGATGCACCAAGCTTCGACGAGGCCCGCGAGCTCAGCCATGTGGGTCAGTTACGCCCTTGGAGCCCTCGGATTCTTCCTCGCCGCAAGCCGGTCCGGCGCGATCGACCAGCTCAAGCCGGTGTGCTTGTGGTCGGTGGGCGCACTGGGGGTGGCTTCATTCGTCCGCCACGCTGTCCTGCACCGCAGCGACGCGGCTCGTATGGGCTGGGATATCGGCCGACGCAACAACTTTCAGATCGAAGTCGGCATGGCGAACCTCGCTTGGGGCCTCGTCGCCATCGCCGCAGTCGCGTGGGACTGGGGCGTCACCGCACAGGCGGCGATCTCGCTCGTGTTCGCGGTGTACCTGCTGCAGGCGTTCGCCCTGCACCTCGTGTCGATCACGGACAAGTCCGAGGAGCGCCACGGAGCTGCCGCCTGGGTACCGGCATTGGCGACCCTCTTCATCGCCGCGGCCATCGGGTATTACGCGGTCGGTGCCCTCCATGAAGCCGCGATCAAGCCCTTCAGTTGAGCCGACGCGACATGCAGGTCCGTCGCCACGTCGCCGCGATCGCCGCGGTCGTCCGAACCATCGGAACAGAACGGACCGCAGCCCGGTCTCCCGCTGCACCCCGGCGCCACGGTTCGCGTCCGGGAGCTGCACCGTCACGCGCCCGCACGATCTGATCGCCAACCCGAACCGCGCGTCGGTTCGGCGAGGAGGGATCGTCCGAGCTCGATGCTGGCGAGGTCGCCGGCGAAGAAGTGTTGTGACCCGGCGTGGATGTCGCGAAAGCATGTCTGTAACGGACCGGCCCGCAGCGCGTCGGTGCCCGCGAGGAGGTACGCGCGCCGGACGACGTCGGCGCCGTCTTGGGTCGCGTGGACGGTCGCTTGGCGGGCAAGCAGTACTTCGGTCGGGTCGGCGGACCCGGTCTCGAGTGCGGTGCGCTCCGCGGCGGCGAACCGTTCGTGTACCCACGACGCCGCGGCCCGGGCGCGGACTTCGAGGTTGGCGAGCTCGCTGAGGAACCGCTCGCTGTCGCGCAGCGCGGCCGACGAACCCATGCGCTGCTTCGAGCGGGCGATCGCAGTGAGCTCGTCGAGCGCGCGCCGCACAACCCCGAGCGCGAACCCTGCATGGCCGGCCGACGTGAGGCCCATCACGCCGAGCTCATAGACCGCACCACCCCGCCGACGCACCGGCGCGAAGAAATCGAACGTCGCGCCCGCCGGCACCCACACATCGTGGATCGAGTAGTCCCAGCTCGCGGTGCTCTGGAGTCCGAGCACATCCCAGTTCCCCGTGAACTGCACCTCCGCCGCCGGCATCAGCGCGAAGAGCAGCTGCGCGTCGGTGCCGTCGGTGGATTCGGTCACGACGCCGGCGCCGACCCACGCCGAGTGCCGGACCCCACTGCCGAAGTGGTAGTCGCCGGTGATCCGATAGCCCTCACCCTCGGGCGTGGCGACGCCGTTGGGCGCGAACTGACCGGCGGCGAGCGGAACGTCGTCGGCGAACAACGTCGTCGCGAAGTCGTCGGGCGACCACGCCCCGAAGAAGGCGATCGTGGCCGCGTTCGCCATCAGGCACCAACCCGCGGAGCCGTCGGCCCGGGAGATCTCCGCGAACACGTCGATAGCCTCCACCACCGACGTCTCCAGCCCGCCCACCGCGGAAGGAGTCATCACCGCGTGCAGACCTGCCTCGACCAACGCGTCGACCGTCGCCTGGGGCACCGGCTCGCGTCCGGCCTCGCGGGCGTTGTGATCCACGAGATCGAACAGGTCGCGGGCGGTATCGCGTAGCGTCGTCATGTCAGGAGCATCGCGGATCCGTCGACCACCCGCCCATCGGCCGCGGCCGCGCTGATCCCCCGCCGAGGTTCGCGACGCACCCGGGGCCGGGGGTTCTGGCTTCTCATCAGACACGCCCCGATTGGCGATCCAAGCGGGTTGGCACCCGTCGAGTCGACGGCGCGCAGGCGCTACGAGATCCCCGAGACGTCGCGTGTTCGGAATGCGAGCGTCGCGCCGGCGATGGCGATGGCGATGGCGATGGCGATGGCGGTGTACAGGACGAGCGTGCCGAGCGCGAGCACCGGGCCGCGGGTGGAGTCGACGCCTTCCATCTGCCTCCACGGCAGCACGGTGCCGATGTTCTCGCCCCAGAGGTACGGAGCCCATGCCGGCCGTAGACCGCGGATCAGGTTCTCGATCACGGCGAACCAGGCGAGTCCGGCCGCCAACGCGAACGCGGTGTTGCGGCCGAGTGTCGCCAGGGCGGCGGCGAGCATCGCGGCCATCGACGTCAATGCCGCGCTGCGGGCCATTGCCCATACCAGCGAGGTCCACCAGTTGGGGTCGGCTCCGACCGTGCTGCCGTTCGCGAGGACTGCGGGAAGGAACGACGCGAGAAAGACAACCTGCAGCGCGAACGCGATCACGAACGCGAGGATCCCGCAGGCCGATGTACGCGCGAGATTGAGGCGAATGCGGCGCGGCTCCCACGTGAGGGCGGTCGTGACCGTTCCGGCGCGCCATTCGGCGCCGACGACGGCGGCACCCGCGAACAACCCGCCGAGGAGAAGGAAGAAGGCGGAGAGGAACACCGCCCCATCCGACTTCGCGGCAACCCACCAATCGGTCAGGACCGCGGGGTGGAGCTCCCCGTTGGCGTGGAGCTCCGCGAGGGTCTTGCCGTGCGAGCCCACGAACGCGATGACTCCGGCGAACGCGCACCCGACCAGCGCAAGCAAGATCATCACGCGCACCACTCGTCGGCGCATCGCCCGGCGCATCTCCACCATCAGCAGGTTCATGCGCTGACCTCCTCGAGCTCCGCGGTGTCGTCGTCACCGGTCATCTCGAGGAACAGATCCTCGAGGCTGTGGGTGTCGGGTCTGAGCTCGCGCACCCAGAGGCCCTGTTCGCCGAGCGTCCGGCTGATGAGCGCGGCGTCGCACGGTGTGATCTCGACGCGCAGCTTTCCCTCGACCTCCTCGACGCGGACGCCCTCACGTTCGAGTACCGCACGCGCGGCCTCGAGGTCATCCACCGATACGAGCATCGTCTCGGCGTGACCGGCTGCCGACACGACCTCGGCAACGGTTCCCTGGGTGACACACCGCCCGCGCCGCAGGATCGCCACTCGGTCGCAGGTCTGTTCGATCTCGGCAAGGAGGTGACTCGAGACGAACACGGTCCGACCCTGGTCGGCCAGCCGGCGGAGGAGTCGGCGCACACCCCGGATGCCGGCCGGGTCGAGACCGTTTGCCGGCTCGTCGAGGATCAGGAGCGCCGGGTTCTTCAGCAGCGCGGCGCCGAGCGCGAGCCGCTGGCGCATACCGAGCGAGTATTTGCGCACCTGATCGCCACCGCGCTCAGCAAGACCGACTTCTTCGAGCACCGTATCGACCCGACGCGGCCCGATCCGATCGATCGCGCCGAGCAGCATCAGGTTGTCCCGGCCGCTCATCGTCGGGAACAGGGCCGGTGACTCGACGATGGCCCCGACGCGACGGACCGCTTCCGCGAGTCCGTCCGGGACCGGCCGGCCGAGGAGCCGCACCGATCCCCTGGTCGGCCGCGCGAGGCCGAGAAGACATCGGATCGTGGTCGTCTTCCCGGATCCGTTGGGGCCGAGGAACCCGAACACACCACCCTCGGGAACCGAGAGGTCGAGACCGTCGATGGCCACCGAGCGACCGCCGCGGCGGCGGTACTCCTTGCGCAGCCCGTCGATCTCGATGACGTTGGCAACCATCGGTCCCTCCTCGTGTCGCGTGCCCTCACCCGACAGACGACGAGCGGGCCGGTGCGGGTGACACGATCTCCGAAATGGCCCGCTCCCGACGCGGAGGGCGCCGATCACCGCGTCGCGCTGACCTCCTCGCCCTCGGGAGGGAGCGCCGCGATGATGGCGTCGAGGTCAGCATAGTCGACATCGTCGATCTCCGGTGCCGACGCCTCGCCGACCGCCGACCAGTCGCTCCGGACGAGCACCGTGGCGGCAATCACGAACAGCACCAACGCGAGCCCAAGGCCGAGCACGCGCCGCGTCGGATCGTAGGCCGCGCCCGGCGGCGCGGCGAATGAGATCGGCACGACCGGCGCCCGCGCGAATATCTCGCGCGACGCCACCGAAACGCCGCAGTCATTGCCGCGCGCGCACCGGGCCCGTGCCGATCCCACACGACCCGGTTCCACTCGGAGCTGGGTTCGTCCGGTGCCGTCTACTCCGATGACCATCGGTGCCTCGGGTCCCGGTCGGCCACAGCGCGCACCGGTCGCATCCGGAGCTGCGCACACCATCGCCTTCAGTTCGGCGCCGGGCGGATAGTCGTGCACCTCCACCTTCACCGTCTCGCCGTCGAGGGACAACCCATTTGCCGGGGTGACCACGATGCGCCCGGGCGGCGGGACCTCGGTCCCGAAGACGGTCTGGATCTCACCGTGATCAGCCCCCTCCAGTGCCCACACGACGACAGTGCACGGTGCGGCGTTCGCCCTGCAGCGGCCCGGGATCGCGCGCGGCGCGAGGAAGTCGTCGGTGACGAGGTATTGGAACCGGGCCTGCCCCTCCGCATCGAACTGCACCGGCACGCGATTGGCGCACCGATCCGAGACATCGGTCGAGCACTGCTCCGCCACCGCGCGCACAAAGAAAGCGAAGCCCGTCACGCGCATCCGCAACACCGTCACGGGCGCGAGACCGTCGGCGACGTCGTACGACGCGGGGAACGTCTCGCCATCGTCGGCCTCGACCGACACCGCGGGGCCGAGGCCGACTCCCGGATCGCGATCTGCGCCCGCCAGACGCGACGGCGCCGAGCTCTCCCCGTGTGCCGTCGCGGGGTCGGCGGTCGGTCGTGATCGGAAATGCCGCGCCTGGCTCGCGCGGCCGGCTTCCCCGTCGGCATCCTGTGAATCGTCGATTCCGACGACGACCAGCGCGGCCACAACCGAGAACACCAGGAGACCGCCGCCGGCGAGCAACCCGACGACAGGGCCGATGGATCCTCCGATTCCGGCGCGCTCCCCCCGTCGTTCGACGCCTGAGGGCCCGCCGCGGGTTTGATCGCGAGGTTCATGTGGGTGCGATGGTGTAGTTCCATTCGCCGTGCCAGTCGTGGCGGGTGACAGGGATCGCGGCGAGTTGCGCGTCGGTGATCTTGACTCCCTTGGGATACCACTCGGGGTCGTAGGCGGCTTGGACGGTGAGGCCGGTCTCGGTGGTCGTCGCGGCGATGAGCTCAACGATGGTGCGGATGTCGGTGAGGGGCCGGCCCCGCCAGTTCATCGAGATGAAGCTGAACAGACGATGTTCGATCTTGTTCCACTTCGACGTGCCGGGCGGGTAGTGACACACCGTGATCTCCAAGCCGGTCTCGGCCGCGAGTTGGGCGAGGTGCCACTTCCA
>DASRPD010000049.1:0-31448 GCA_035646535.1 Acidimicrobiia bacterium | reverse complement strand
GGTCCGGCGCGGGCGGGGCGTCGGATACGGCCGGCTCATCGGACATCGCCGGCTGCGTCGCACCTCCGCCCGGGGCACGCACCTGACGCGTCCAGGCGCTCCCGTCGAAGTAGCGCTCGTCGTCGGTGTCCCATGGATCTGGGTACCAGCCCGGCTCCGTCACGTCCTCCACAGGCCGCCATCGTGACACGGCCGGCCTCAGCCGTCCCGCAGGGCTTCCTTCCACGAACGGAAAGGGTGCTGGTCGACGCCGTCGGGGCCACGACCAGCGCCCCGGCCATCCGGGTCGAGCCGGAACGAGTACCGCTCCGAGAGATCATCGGCGGCGAGCGCGAGGTACCGAGCGTCGGCGCCCGTCGCGGGGCCGGCTCGCCAGACGAGGAACCGTCCGATGCGACGGATGTAGGACACGAGGTCGTAGCCAAGATCAGCTCCGAGGGCGCGTACCTCGGGCGGCGCCTCGACCCAGCGGCCCGCCGGGATCATCTGCTCTCGCTGGGGATTGGCCGGCAGGTCGGCGGTGTGGACGTCGTGATCGATGGGAGGACGGTCCTCGACGGGCGTGGCCATGGCCATGCCATGCTCGCGCGTGCATGCCCGCCGAGCCCCTGTCCCTTCCGGAGCGCCGAACGGCCATGACGGTCGAGACCCTCTCGACACCGGCGCTCGTGGTCGACGCCGCGGCCCTCGAAGACAACCTCACCACCATGGCGGCGCGACTGCCCGGCTCGCGCTGTCGTCCCCACGTGAAAGCCCACCAGTGCACCGAGCTCGCCCGTCGCCAGTACGCGCTCGGCCATCGGGGATTCACCTGCGCGACCCCGCGCGAGATCATCGGCATGGCCGCGGCCGGCCTCGGTGACGACCTGCTGCTCGCCAACGAGACCGTCGACGCGGGACGGCTTCGGGCCATGGCCGCCTGCGGGGCCCGGGTCACCGTCGCGGTGGACTCCAACGAGACTGCCGACGCGGCCGCCGCAGCCGGCATCCGCGATGTCGTCATCGACGTGGACGTCGGCATGCCGCGGTGCGGATGCACGCCCGACGACGCGCCGCACATCGCGGACCGAGCCCGAAGTCGGGGCCTCGACGTCCGCGGTGTGATGGGCTACGAAGGTCACGTCGTCGGCAACCCAGATCGCGCGTGGCGCGCCGAGGAGACCGAGAGGTGCATGGCGAAGCTGCTGGCCGCCCACGAGTCCGTCGGCGGCGACATGATCTCGGGCGGCGGCACCGGCACCTTCGACCTGAATCGGTGGTGCACCGAGATCCAAGCGGGCTCGTACGCCCTGATGGACTCGGCGTACACCGAGCTCGGCCTGCCCTTCCGTCGCGCGCTGCACGTCGAAGCCACGGTGATCTCCGTCTCGAGCCGGGGCTGGGCGGTCGCCGACTGCGGCCTCAAGGCGCTCGCCATGGATCACGGCAACCCGACGGTCACCACCGGAACCGGTGACGCCGTACCGGTCGCCTTCTGCTCGGACGAGCACGTCACACTGCGCCCTGACGCGGCGGGCACCCTGCACGTCGGCGAGCGCGTGCAGGTGTGGCCCGCCCACATCGACCCGACCATCGCGTACCACGAACGGCTTCACCTGAGCGACGCCGACGGCACGATCGTCGACAGATGGGCGGTCGACCTCCGAGGTTGGACGACGTAATCCCGTTCCTGCTGCCTGCGACCGCGGGCCGCTCGGGCCCCGCCTCGGACACAATGCGCCGGGACGCGCATCGTGCAGTCGAGTCCTCGGGTCACTAGCGTCTCGGCCATGACCGACCTGGCCTTCCTCGACGCCACCGCCCAAGCCGAGCTCGTCCGCACAGGGGAGGTGAGCCCCGTCGAATTGGTGGACGGGGCAATCACCCGCATCGAGAAGCTGAACCCTCAGCTCAACGCGGTGATCCACGAACGGTTCGAACGGGCCCGCAGCGACGCCGCCGGCCCGTTGCCCGACGGACCCTTCCGCGGCGTACCGATCCTGTTCAAGGACCTCATGTGTCAGGTCGAGGGTGACCCGTACCACGAGGGCATGCGGTTCCTGAAGAACGCCGGTCACCGCGCCGACCACACCGACAACCTGGCCCAGCGGTACTTCGACGCCGGATTCGTCTACCTCGGCCGCACGAACACGCCGGAGCTCGGGCTCGTGCCCACCGCGGAGCCCGACGCGTACGGCGCGACACACAACCCGTGGAAGTCCGGTATCACCAGCGGCGGCTCGTCGGGCGGCTCGGCCGCCGCGGTCGCCGGTGGCATGGTCCCCGTCGCCCACGCGAACGACGGTGGCGGTTCGATCCGCATCCCCGCGAGCTGCTGCGGACTGGTCGGCCTGAAGCCGACGCGCGGCCGCAGCTCGCTCGGACCCGAGCTGAACGAGATCTCGAGCTTCCTCATTGCCGAGGGCTGCGTCTCCCGATCCGTACGCGACACCGCCGCGGTGCTCGACGCGATCTCCGGGCCGTTTCCCGGCGACCCGACGCAAGCGCCCCGCCCCGACCGCCCGTACCGTGACGAGGTCGGCGCGGATCCGGGTCGGTTGCGTATCGGACTCCTCACCCACAACCCGATCGGCTCGAGCGAGATCGATCCGGAATGTGTCACCGCAGCCAAGAGCACCGCCGAGCTGCTCGAATCGCTCGGCCACCAGGTCGAAGATTCCTATCCGGGCGGGTTCGACAACGAGGACCTCGTCGCCGAGTTCGGCGCGGTGTGGGCCGTCGAGTGCGCCTACGCGCTCGACGAATGGGGTCGCAAGGTCGGCCGAGCGGTGACCGCCGATGATGTCGAGCTCCTCACGTGGGGGCTCGCCGAAGCCGGTCGGTCGGTGACCGCGCCGCAGCTCCTGGCAGCGCTCGCCTCGTCACAGCAGGCCAGTCGCGAAGCCGCGCGGTGGTGGGCCGACGGCTTCGATCTCTTGCTGACGCCGACACTCGGTGAGCCGCCGGTGGAGCACGGGGCGTTCGCGTCGACGCCGGAGAACCCGATTGGCGGGTTCATCCGGTCGGCTGCGTTCGTACCCTTCACGGCGCAGTTCAACATCAGCGGCCAGCCCGCGATCTCGCTGCCTCTGCACTGGACGCCCGAGGGGCTCCCGGTCGGGATCCAGCTCGTCGCCGGGTTCGGACGTGAAGACGTGCTCATCCGGGTCGCCGCGCAGCTCGAAACCGCCCGACCCTGGGCCGACCGCATCCCTCCGACCCACGCGTGACGCCGGCGGCCCCTCAGGGTCGGCGGAATAGGGTGCGCTGCACAGAGCAGTCTCGAAGGGAGACCGACCGTGGACGATCTCGCAAGCCTCGACGCGACCGCGCAGGCCGATCTCGTCCGGCGGGGCGAGGCAACACCGCTCGAGCTGGTCGAAGCTGCGGCACGCCGCATCGAGAAGCTCCAGCCTGAGCTGAACGCGCTGACCACGAACCGGATCGACCGGGCTCTCGACGACGCCCGGACCGACGAGCTGGCCGATGGGCCGTTCCGGGGCGTGCCCTGCCTCATCAAGGACCTCGCCTGCACCATGGCGGGCGAGCCCGCGCACGAGGGCACACGGGTGCTCAAGGAGTCGGGCAACACCGCCGACGTCGACAGCAACCTCACCCGCCGGTTCAAAGCAGCAGGCCTCGTCGTGCTCGGCCGGACGAACACGCCGGAGTTCGGGATCATGCCGACCACCGAGCCCGCCTCCTACGGACCGACCCACAACCCCTGGGACCTCACCCGCACCCCGGGCGGGTCCAGCGGCGGGTCTGGCGCCGCGGTGGCCGCGGGCCTCGTACCCTTCGCACACGCCAGCGACGGTGGCGGCTCGATCCGAATTCCCGCGGCGTGCTGTGGGCTCGTCGGGCTGAAGACATCTCGCGGTCGAGTCTCGGTTGGCCCTGCGGGTGGGGAGTTGCGCTACCCGCTCGGCGTGCAGTTCGCGCTCACCCGGACCGTGCGCGATGCGGCGGCACTGCTGGACGCGGTGGCAGGTCCCGAGCCCGGCGACCCGGTCACACCGGCGACGCCGGCCCGTGCCTACCGCGAGCTCATGGACGTGGCGCCACCGCCGCTTCGGATCGGAGTCATGACGACGATGCCCGGCACGACCGATCCGATCCATCCCGACTGCGTCGCCGCGACCGAGGCCACCGCCGCCACGCTCGAGTCACTCGGTCACCACGTCGAGGTCGCCCATCCCGCCGCGTTCGACGAGGACGAGCGCATCAGCGCGTTCATTCCGCTCTGGTCCACCAAGGCGGCCTATGACGTCCGCATGGTCTCCGACATGGTCGAACGGTCACTCGGCGCGAACGATTTCGAGCCGCTGACCTGGGCACTGGCCGTCCGGGGTCGCGACGTCAGCGCCGTGGACTACGAGCTCGCGCTCGCGGCGATGCAGGTTTGGTGCCGGCGATTCATGCAATGGTGGACCGACGGCTGGGACCTGCTCCTCACCTCGACCCTCGGCGAACCGCCCGTCGAGCTCGGCGTGCTGTCGACGCCCGATGAGCCGTTCCGTGGCTTCGCTCGCGGGGGCACGTTCACCCCGTACTCACCGGCGATGAACCAGACCGGCCAACCCGCGATCAGCCTGCCACTCGCTCAGAACGACGAAGGCCTGCCCATCGGCGTGCACCTCGCCGCCGACGCCGGTCGTGACGACCTACTCCTGCAGATCGCCGCGCAGCTCGAGATCGCGCAGCCCTGGTCCGACCGCCGACCCCCCGTCCACGCATGAGCGATCGAGACGGCGCCATCAAAATCGCGGGGGGCCAGGGGTTCTACGGCGACACACCGCGCTCGGTGGAAGGCCTGCTCGAAGAGGGCATCGACTACCTCTGCCTCGAGGCGCTCGCCGAGCTGACGCTGGCCATCCTGCAGAAGGACCGCCAACGCGACGAGACCCTCGGATTCACGCGCGACCTGCCGCGCTATCTCGGCGCGGCGCTCCCGGCCATCGCCGCGGGCAGCACGAAGGTGATCACGAACGCGGGCGGGATCAACCCCATCTCCGCGGCCCGTGCCGCGGTCGAGACGGCCCGCGAGCTCGGCGTGTCCGGCATCACGATCGCAACAGTCACCGGTGACGACCTGATGCCCCGCATGGACGAGATCGGTCCCGGCCTCACGAACCTCGATACCGGCGAAGCATTCGCGTCGCTCGCCGAACCACCGCGCTTCGCCGCCGCCTACCTCGGGGCCCGACCGATCATCGACGCATTGGCGCAGGGCGCCGATATCGTGATCACGGGTCGGGTCGCCGACGCCGCGTTGTTCCTGGCTCCGCTCGCTTACGAATACGGCTGGGAAGCCGACGATTGGGACCGACTCGCGGCGGGCACCGTCGTCGGCCACCTGCTCGAGTGCTCCGGACAAGTCGCCGGGGGCAACTTCAGCGGAGAGTGGTGGACGGTCCCCCACCCGTGGGACCTGCCGTACCCCATTGCCGAGGTCGCGCCCGATGGGAGCGCGGTGATCACCAAACCCCGGGCGTCGGGCGGACGCGTGGACCTCGACACCGTGCGCCACCAACTCCTGTATGAGGTACACGACCCGGCGGCGTACCTTTCGCCGGACGTCGTCGCCGACTTCACCTCGGCGAGGTTCACCGATCTCGGTGACGATCGCGTGGCCGTGACCGACGTGCGCGGTCGACCCGCGACCTACACGTACAAGGCCCTCCTCGCTCACCACGCCGGTTGGGCGGCTGAAGCGAAGGTCGCGTTCTCCTGGCCCAACGCAACCGAGAAGGCCGAGGTTGCGGCGGCGATCTTCGTGAAGCGGGTCGAGCAGGCCGGCCACGAGGTGCGGGAGTGGTGCTTCGAGCGCTGGGGGGTCGACGCGCTGGGCGGTCCGACCGTGCCGCCGACCGACGCCGAGCCCCCGGAGGTCGTCATGCGGGTCGCGTGGCGCTGCGACGACCAGCGCACGGCCGCGGCGGTGGCGCGCGAGATGACACCGCTCACGCTGTCGGCGCCGCCGGCCGGGTTGACGGGGATGGGTCGGGGCGGGGCCACCGGCGCCAGCGAGCTGCTGACGATATGGCCGACACTGGTCGACAAGTCGAGCGTCGATCCACACGTCTCGGTCACGGTCGAGGAGGTCTGACATGGCGCACATCGAGCTGCGAGAGCTGTGTGCGTACCGCTCCGGCGACAAGGGAGACATCGCCGACATCGCGATCTTCGCCGACGACGCCGAGACCTACGCGCTCATCGTTCGCGAGGTCACCGCCGAACGGGTGCGCGGGCACTTCGGATCCATGGTCCGGGGCGACGTCGTCCGATACGAGGCGCCGAACGTCTGGGCGCTGAACTTCGTGCTTCGCGAGGCGCTCGGTGGTGGCGGTCCCCGAACGCTGCGCAGCGACAGCTTGGGCAAGACCCTCGGCGGCGCCCTCGTTCGCATGGAGATCGAGGTGCCGGAGGAGCTGGCCGGCTACCGCCGCGCCCGACCGGACGTGGCGTGGGCCCAGGCGATTCTCGACGAGGCTGCCACGACACCCCCTGCATGAAGAGACTCTCGCCCCGCCGAGCCGGCGGGAGGCGACCCTACGCGCTTTGCCGGGCGCCGGGTCGGAAGATCTTTTCGGCACAGGCCTCTGCGGGCAATGGAGCGGTGAGCAGAAACCCCTGGCCGAGATCGCAGCCGAGCTCGGCGAGAATCCTTCGCTGGCGTTCGTGCTCGATGCCCTCGGCGACAACGACCATCCCGAGGGCGTGAGCCATCGTCACGACCGATCCCACCATGACGTCGTCGATGCCGGTGCGCACCTCGGGGTCGCCGAGCCCGCGGATGAACGTCCGGTCGAGCTTCAGCCCGTCGACGGGAAGTTGCCGCAAGTACTCGAGTGACGAGTAGCCCGTGCCGAAGTCGTCGAGCCACACCCCCACACCGAGGTCGCGCAGACCGTCGAGTGCGAGGAGCGCGCCGACGAGATCGCGCACAACGCAACCCTCGGTGATCTCGATGCAGAGCGCATCGGGCGGAACACCGGTCTCGTCGAGGACGCTCCGAACGCTTTCGACGAAGTCCGGGTGCAGGAGCTGACCCACCGACACGTTGACGGTCACGTGCTTCGGTGCCGACGCCGCGTACACCGCACGCCATTGCGCGAGCTGACCGCAGGCCCTGCGCAGAACCCATTCGCCGATCGGGACCATGAGACCCAGGGCGTCTGCCGCGTCGATGAAGTCAGCTGGAAGCACCAGGCCCCGGCCCGGCCGATTCCACCGCAGCAACGTCTCGACGGCGACGGGTCGACCGTCGGCGAGCGAGAAGATCGGCTGGTAGGCGAGATCGAACTCGTCGCGAGTGAGCGCGTGACGCAACGCGGTCTCCATCTCCACACGGCTCGTGAGACGCGTGCGCAGCGTGTCGTCGAAGATGACCGCCCTCGCCCGGCCGCGCTCCTTGGCCCGGTACATCGCAACATCCGCGTTGCGCAGCACCTCGTCCGCGCCTTCGGTATCCACATGCTCGGAGGCCAGCGCGATTCCGACGCTCACCGTGAGCTCGACCGTCGCGTCGCGGATGAGGAACGGCCGCCGCATGAGCTCGAGGATGCGGGTGGCAACAAGCTGTGCGTGTTGCGCGCCGTCGACGTGGCACAGGACGGCGAACTCGTCGCCTCCGAAGCGCGCCACGGTGTCACCCGCGCGGACCGCACGCTCGAGCCGTCGGGCCACGGCGCTGAGGACCCCGTCGCCGATGTCATGGCCTCGCGTGTCGTTCACGTCCTTGAAGCTGTCCAGGTCCAGGAACAGCACGGCCACCGTGTCCTCACGTCGAACGGAGGACGCGGTCGCGACCTCGAGCCGGTCCAGAAACACCGTACGGTTCGGGAGACCCGTGAGCGGGTCGTGACGCGCCTGGTGGGCGAGCTGCTCGAGGGCCCGAACTCGGTTGATCGCGATCGCGGCGAGACTGGCCGCGATCTCAGCGACGCGGCGTTGCTCGTCGCAGGGAAATCGACGCGCCTCGATCCGTAACACGACGCGACCGATCTCGCCTTCGGTGTCCGCGTCGACGATCGGCTGCGACCAGCCACGCTCTTCCGACTCGAGCTCGCCTGGCGTTTCCTGCGCCGAGCTGATGCCGGCTTCGCCGCCGACGACGATCGCCGGGTTCGAACCGGAGACATGGTCCTCGATCATGGCCACGATCCGGTCGAGGGTCGCGGGGAGGGGTTCGCCGCGGGCGATCATCTCGAGCACATCGGTCTGACTGGCCAGGAGTGCCTCCGCGCGTCTGCGGTCGGTGACGTCACGCGCGTTGAGGACGACTCCTCGCACCGCCGGGTCATCGCGCAGATCGGTGACGACCGCCTCGAGTGTGCACCACTCGCCGGTGGCGGTCATGACGCGGTACTCGACGGGTTCGGTGCCGCCATCGGCTCGGACGTACGCCTCGAACGCGGCGGCCGCCCCGTCGCGGTCGTCGGGGTGAAGCCCGTCGAGCGCGAGCATGCCGATGAGCTCTTCCGGGTCCCAACCCAACACGCGCCGAACCGAAGGGCTCATGTAGGTGACCCGACCCTCGTTGTCGACGATGCCGACGACATCGCGGGCGTTAGCGACAAGCGACCGACCCCATGACTCCGCGTCGCGACGCTCGGCATCGGCCGCGACTCGCTCGGTGATATCGCGCATGCTGACGACAAGCCCCTGGATTCGTTGGTCGTCTCGGCGGTCGGCGAGCGCGCACTCGAAGTGTCGCCATGATCCATCGGCTGACCGAATTCGGATCTGCGTCCGCGCCGTCCCGTCGCTCTCGAACACGAGCTCCGTCAGCGCTTCGAGATCGTCGGGATGGACCCAGTCGAGCCCGCTCCGGCCGACGACCTCGCTCGGGTGGTAGCCGAGCTGGGACTGGGCCGAGTTGTTCACGTAGCGGATCGAGCCGTCCCCGCCGACGATGGCGATGACGTTGGTGGAGTTCTCGACGATCGCGGCCAGAAACTCGGGCTTCGGAAGCACGTCGATCTATCGACACGGACCGCTCCGGGGCTGAGGGTCTTCGACGGTATCGGCACAACGAGCGTCCAACCCAGTCGATACCGTGGCTTTGTGACCCCCGACGAGACGCCGCCGAGCTCCGACGACTCGTCTTCCGGCTCGACCGTTGGCCCACAGGACCCGGCAGGCACGGCGGCCGGCGGGTTCGCCCCACCGGTTCGCACCTGGTTCGAGACAACATTCGCGGAGGCGACGGCGGCGCAACGCGACGGCTGGCCGGCGATCTCCGACGGTCGTCACACCCTGGTCCTCGCCCCGACCGGATCGGGCAAGACCCTCGCGGCGTTCCTGTCGGCGATCGACCGACTGGGCCGGGAGCCGGTCCCGGCCCGTCAGGCCCGCACCCGCGTCGTGTACATCTCACCGTTGAAGGCACTCGCGTCCGACGTCGAGAAGAACCTCCGCGCGCCGATCACCGGCGCGGCCGAGGCCGCCACCCGGCTCGGGGTGGCGTTCCACCAGCCGACGGTGGCGCTGCGGACCGGTGACACACCCGCACGGGACCGTCAGCGGCTGGTGCGCAGACCACCCGACATCCTCATCACGACCCCGGAGTCGCTGTACCTCATGCTCACCTCCCGCGCGCGGGAGACGCTGCGTTCCGTGGAGGTCGTGATCGTCGACGAGATCCACTCCGTCGCAGGCAACAAACGCGGCGCACACCTTTCCCTGTCGCTCGAGCGACTCGACGATCTCGCCGACAACCCACCCCAACGGATCGGACTCTCGGCGACCCAACGACCCCTGGCGACCGTCGCGCGTTTCCTCGGCGGCTACGACCGGAACGGCGCGCCGCGGCCGGTCACGATTGTCGACGCAGGGACGGCCAAGCCGCTCGATGTCCGGATCGAGGTCCCGGTCGACGACCTCGCGGCCATCGCGTCGATGCCCCATCCGCCCGGTGGCCCTGCATCCGGCCACGCCGACCGTACGACCTCGAGCATCTGGCCGCATGTGCATCCGCGGATCCTCGAGCTCATCGAGGCGCACGACACCACGATCATCTTCGCCAACTCGCGGCGGCTCGCCGAGCGGCTCGCGGGTCGCCTCAACGAGCTCGCCGGCCGGGGCCCCGAATCGGGACTGGCGCCGCTCGTGAAGGCCCACCACGGCTCGTTGAGCCACGAGCAGCGGGTGATCGCGGAAGATGAGCTGAAGACCGGCGCGCTCGCCGCGATCGTCGCGACGAGCTCACTCGAGCTCGGCATCGATATGGGCACCGTCGACCTCGTCGTGCAAGTCGAGTCACCAGGATCAGCGGCCCGCGGGTTGCAGCGAATCGGACGAGCCGGCCATCGGGTCGGTGAGCCGAGTCACGGCACGATCTTCCCGAAGCACCGAGGGGATCTCCTCGAGGCCGCGGTCGTTGTTCGCCAGATGCGCGACGGCATCGTCGAAGAGACCAGGCTGCCGACCAACCCGCTCGACGTGCTGGCCCAGCACATCGTCGCGATGAGCGCGATGGACGACTGGGGCGTGGACGAGATGGCCGCACTCGTTCGCCGGTCGGCCAACTACGCGGACCTCTCCGACGACGCGTTCCTCGCGGTCCTCGATCTACTGGCCGGCCGCTACCCGTCGGATCAGTTCTCCGGATTGGCGCCACGCGTCATATGGGACCGGACCACGGGCCGGATTCGGCCGCGCGATAGTGCCCAGCGGCTCGCGGTCACGAACGCGGGAACGATTGCCGATCGGGGCCTCTTCGGCGTGTTCCTGTCCGACGGCACCCGCGTGGGCGAGCTCGATGAGGAGATGGTCTACGAGAGTCGCCCGGGCGAGACGTTCCTCCTCGGGGCATCGACGTGGCGCATCACCGAGATCACCCGCGATCGAGTCGTGGTGAACCCCGCGCCGGGTGAGCCGGGCCGCATGCCCTTCTGGCACGGCGACCGGCCGGGCCGGCCCATCGAGCTGGGCCGGGCGCTGGGCGCCGCGGTCCGAGAGATCCACGCGCTCGACCCGGCGGAGGCGCTCGACACGCTGCGCGACCGATATTCGCTCGACGCGCGAGCCGCGGCGAACCTCCTCGCCTACCTTCGGGAGCAGGCCGACGCCACCGGCTCGCTTCCCGATGACCGCACGGTTGTCGTCGAACGGTTCGCCGATGAGATCGGCGACTGGCGGATCTGCATCCTCTCGCCGTTCGGCTCGCGCGTGCACGCGCCCTGGGCGCTCGCGCTCGAAGCCCGGCTCGCGAGCCGATTCGACCTCGATGTCCAAGTGCTGTGGAGCGATGACGGCATCGTCGTGCGCCTCCCCGACGCGGCAGAGTCGGTTCCCGTCGAGGATCTGCTGATCGATCCCGCGGAGGTCGAGGATCTCGTCGTCGACCGGCTGCCCGCCACGGCGCTGTTCGCCGCTCGTTTCCGTGAGGCCGCGGCCCGAGCGCTGCTCCTGCCCCGACGCCGACCCGGCCGCCGCACCGCGCTGTGGCAGCAACGCCAGCGCGCCGCGGATCTGCTCGAGATCGCCTCGCGGCATCCGTCGTTCCCGGTGTTGGCAGAGACGACGCGTGAGTGCCTGCGCGACGTGTTCGACCTGCCCGCCTTGTGTGACGTGTTGGCCCGGCTCCGGCGCGGGTCGATTCAGGTCGTAGCGGTGGATACGCCACGGGCGTCGCCGTTCGCGCAGTCGCTGTTGTTCGGCTGGATCGCCGCGTACATGTACGAGGGCGACACGCCCCTCGCAGAGCGCCGAGCCGGCGCGCTCACCCTCGACCGTGACCTGCTCACCGACCTGCTCGGTGCCGACGAGCTCCGCGAGCTCATCGACCCCGAAGCCATCGCCGACCTGGAGCTCGCCCTCCAACGTCTCGACGTGGATTGGCACCCGGCGCGCGGCCCGGACGACATCCACGACCTCGTACGCGACCTCGGCGACCTGACCGACGACGAGATCGCGGCGCGCGCCCAGACCGCGGTCGGCGCGTGGATCGAGACCCTGATCTCGGAGCATCGCGTCATCAGACTCGACATCGACGGCGAGACCCGGGTGATCGCAGCCGAGGACGCGGCGCGCTATCGCGACGCGCTCGGCGCTGAGATCCCCGGTGATCTCCCCGCAGTGTTCGTCGAACCCGTCGCCGACCCGATCGGCGATCTCGTTGCGCGCTACGCGCGCACCCATCCCCCGTTCACGGTGCGGGAAGTCGCGACCCGTTTCGGAATATCAACCGGCTCGGTCGAGCCGGTGCTGGCCCGGCTGGCCGAAGAGACGCGCGTCGTCCGAGGTGAGTTCCGCCCGGGTGGTGTGTCCGAGGAGTGGTGCAACGTTCAGGTGCTCCAGCGCCTGCGCCGAGGATCGCTCGCTCGACTCCGCCGAGAGGTCGAGCCCGTCGAACCGGCCGTGTACGCCCGGTTCCTGACGGCCTGGCAAGGAGCCCGCGATCCGGACCGCCCGCACGGGTCGCTCCCCGACGCACTCGCACGGCTCCAAGGGACACCGATCGTCGCGTCGACCCTCGAGGCCGACCTGCTGTGCGCGCGCGTGGCGAACTTCCTCCCTGGGGCGCTCGACGAGCTCGCGAGCACGGGACAGCTCGTATGGGTCGGTGCCGGACCGTTGGGGTCCTACGACGGACGCGTCGTCCTGGCGTTTCGCGACCAGGCCCCCCTGTTGATCGCCGACCCGGAGGGCGACGCCCCGAAGGGCCCGGTCCACGACGCGATCCGTACCCAGCTCTCCGACGACGGCGCATCGTTCTGGGCCGATCTCGTCGGTGCGGCCGGCACGTCGGTCGCCGAAGACGAGCTGGTCGGCGCCCTGTGGGACCTCGTGTGGGCCGGTGAGGTCACCAACGACACGCTCGCACCGCTGCGAGCGCGCCTGGCGATGCGTACGGCCAGACGACGCCGGACTCCGCCCACCACCGGCGCGCGCCGACCGCGGCCCCGGCCCGGCCGCTTGACCAGAGCCGGGCCACCCGCGGGCGCCGGCCGCTGGTCGCTGGTCTCGGCGTTGCTCACGCCCCGACCGGGCTCGACCGAACGGGCCCACGCGATCGCGACTCAGCTCCTGGACCGGCACGGCATCGTCACGCGAGAAGCCGTGCGGGCCGAAGGGATCCCCGGTGGCTTCGCCGCCGTGTACCCGGTGCTGCGGGCGTTGGAAGAGGGCGGACGAATCCGGCGCGGCTACTTCGTGTCCGGGCTGGGCGCGGCTCAGTTCGCGCTCCCCGGCGCGGTGGATCGGCTCCGGTCCCAGCGCGGCGAGAGCGGGGCGCCGGTCGTGCTCGCCGCGACCGACCCCGCCCAGCCCTACGGTGCCGCCCTGGCGTGGCCGGACATCACCACCGGCGCACCGCGGTCAACGCGCACCGCAGGCGCGTTCGTCGTCCTGATCGATGGCCGGCCGGCGGTGTACCTCGACCGCGGTGGTCGAGGCCTCACCACGTTCACCGAGAGCGACGAGTGGATCACCCCGTTGGCCACGCTCGTCGCGAACGGGCGGCTCGCGAAGCTCGACGTCCACACCATCGACGGGCGAGCGGTGCGGGAGTCGCCGTTCGCCGCCGCGCTGCGAGACGCGGGCTTTCGCGACGCATACCGCGGCCTCGTACTGCGCGCCGAAGGCGCCGCTCTCCAAAGGTAGGGTGAGACCACGCGACCCTCAGAATGCCGACCGAAGGCACGAGACGCCCGATCGATACGACCTGGTCATCGTGGGCGTGGGCTCGAGCGAACCCGTCGCCTCCGAGCTCGCCCACGCGGGTCTCACCGAGGCCCAAGGCCCGCGCCGCGCATGAGAGGGGAAACCATGACCATCCATGCGCTCGAGAACGGCAGCTGGGGGCTCGAGACGAACTGCTTCGTCTGCGAGCCGGCCAACACCGGCGGCCTGCGGGTGCCGTTCTTCCACGACGACGAGACCGACGTGGTGTTCGCCGACTTCACCCTGGACACCACGTTCTCGGGGGCACCCAACTACGTGCATGGCGGTGTCACCCTTGCACTGCTGGACGAGTGTGCTGCGTGGGCGACGATCGCGATCTCCCAACAGTTCGCGGTCACCCATCACCTGGCGACGACGTTCGATCGGCCCATCAAGATCAACACCGCGTACCGGGTCGAGGCCCGGGTTGGCGAGCGGGTCGACGACCGGATCCACACGACCGCCGAGATCCGCGATGTCGCACGGCAGAAGGTGCGGGCACGCAGCACCGCGGAATTCGTGGTCCTCGGACGGGCGCAGCTCATCGACGCGATGGGCTCGGACCAGACGATCCCCTCGCCGACGGCGCGACTGGAGGGAAACGCCGGCGCCTAGTCCGCACCGGCGGCGGCGGCGACGAAACGGTCGGGGCGCGCCGGGCAGGCTCGCGAGTCGAACCCGTCGACGGCCGACTTCAGGTACCCGCGCGCCGGGCCGCGAGGGCGGCGGCGCGGAACTTGCCGACGACCATCGCGGTGCCGAGAAGCGAGAACATGACGAGACCGAGCGTCGGCGGTGGACCCCACAGGTTCGGGAGCTCGAAGCCCCACCAGATCAGCGCGGTGCTCACCCACACGAAGCCGTTGACCCATATGGTGCGTTCCGGGTTACGGCTGCCGAGAGCTCCGGCCGCGGCAACGGCGGCGTCGATGGGGAAGAACGCCGGGAACACCGCGAGGCACGCGCCGGCCGAGGTGGCCACGCCCTTGCCCCCCCGAAAGCCCGTCCAGACCGGGAAGATGTGACCGGCCATCGACGTCGTCGCGGCGGCGTAGGCGCCGGCGGTGCCCCCGATCGCCCATCCCGCGAACGCACCGGCGGTGCCCTTGAGGAGGTCGGCGAGGACGACCACGATGCCCCAGCCGGTTCCGATCTGTCGCATGGCGTTGAGCCCGCCGGGGTTGCCGCTGCCGTCGCGGCGCAGGTCCACCCGCCCGCGCGTGGCGACGCGACTCACGAGATCGGCCGACGGAAACGTCCCGAAGAGGTACCCCACGATCGCGGCCAGGACGAGCATCCGCGCAGCCTAAGCCGCCGGTGATTCCTTCGATCGGTCAGGCCACCACGTTGCCAGCAGGACCCACACAGCGAGCGGCATCGTGGCCAACACGGCGAAGCCGACCATCACCCCGGCCAGTCGGCGGAGCGGGTCAGCCGCCGGAGACGTCGCTGGGCTTGGCGCGACCCGCACCGATCCACGGCATCATGGCCCGGAGCTGCTCGCCGACCGTCTCGATCTGGTGTGACCGGCCGGCCTCCTGGAGCCTCTTGAAGTTGGGCCGGCCGGCCTCGTTCTCGGCGATCCACTCCTGGGCGAACTCGCCGCTCTGGATCTCGTCGAGGATCTTGCGCATCTCGGCCTTCGTCGACGAGGTGACCACTCGTGGCCCGCGGGTCATGTCGCCGTATTCGGCAGTGTCGGAGATGGAGTACCGCATGTTGGTGATGCCACCCTCGTAGATGAGGTCGACGATGAGCTTCACCTCGTGGAGCGTCTCGAAGTACGCCGACTCCGGCTGGTATCCGGCCTCCACGAGCGTCTCGAAGGAGTTGCGGATCAGCTCGACGAGACCACCGCAGAGCACGACCTGCTCGCCGAACAGATCGGTCTCGGTCTCCTCACGAAATGTCGTGTCGAGCACCCCGGCACGTGTCGCGCCGATCCCCTTCGCGTAGGCAAGCGCGATGGCCTTGGCGTTGCCGGTGGCACCCTGAGCCACCGCGACGAGCGCGGGCACGCCGCCGCCTTCCTCGTAGGTACGGCGCACCAGATGGCCGGGGCCCTTCGGCGCGATCATCCACACGTCAACGCCCTCGGGGGGCTTGATCTGGTCGAAGTGGATGTTGAAGCCGTGTGCGAACGCGAGTGAGTTGCCCACCTCGAGGTGCGGCGCGACATCGGCCTCGTAGATCTTCTTCTGCTCGGTATCGGGCAGGAGCATCATCACGACGTCGGCGGCCTGGACCGCCTCGGCGATGGTCAAGACGGTCAGACCGGCAGCTTCGGCCTTGGCGATGCTGGATGAGCCGTCACGCAGCCCGACTACGACGTCGACGCCCGACTCCATCAGGTTCAGTGCGTGGGCGTGGCCCTGGGAGCCGTACCCGAGCACGGCCACGGTCTTGCCGTCGAGCAAGCCGAGGTCGGCATCGTCGTCGTAGTAGATGGTCGCGGGCATCTCGATCTCCAGAGCGCAGGTGGCGGGGGTCAGGAACTCTAGGCCGTCTTGTTCTTGACGGCCCGAAGGCGGGGCTGGGTACGGGCGAGCTTGGGGAGCGCGATCCGACCGGTCCGCTGCAGCTCGACGATCCCGAACGGCGTGAGCAGATCGGTGACGGCGTCGAGTCGGTCGGGAAGTCCCGCGACCATGAGGGTCATGGACTCGAAGCCGACGTCGAGGATCTTGGCTTCGAAGATAGCGGCGAGCTCGGTGACGTGGGAGCGGAACTCGGTAGTTGCCTTCACGGTCACGAGCATCAGCTCGCGCTCGACTGCCGCCGGCGCGGTGAGCTCGGTGACCTTCACCACCGGGATGAGCTTGTTGAGCTGCTTGGTGACCTGTTCGATCGGGGTCGACTGGCCATCGACGACGATGGTCATGCGCGAGAACTTGTCGTCCTCGGTCGGGCTGACCGCGAGCGAGAAGATGTTGTAGCCGCGCCGAGAGAACAACCCGGCGATGCGCGCGAGCACGCCGAACTTGTTCTCGACGAGGACGGTCAGGATGTGATGGGTACCGTTGGTGGTCACTGGATCGCCTCCGGCTGGTCGAACTCGGGGCCGAGGATCACGTCGTCGTTGGATCCGCCCGCGGGCACCATCGGATACACCTTCTCCCGATAGTCCACACGAAAGTCGATCACGACGGGTCGGTCGTCGATCGCGTTGGCCTTCTCGATCGTGGGCGTCACGTCTTCGGGCGTGTCCACCCGGAACGCGACACAACCCATCGCTTCGGCCCACTTGACGTAGTCGGGCAAGTCGGGTGAGAGGTAGACCTCGCTGTAACGCTCCTCGTAGAACAGCTCCTGCCACTGACGCACCATCCCGAGATACGCGTTGTTGAGGATCGCGATCTTCACCGGAATGCGTTCCGCCGACGCGGTGACGAGCTCTTGGGCGGTCATCTGGAAGCAGCCGTCACCGTCGATGGCCCAGACCGTGCGCTCGGGCTTGCCGACCTTCGCTCCGATCGCGGCGGGCACCGCGAAGCCCATCGTGCCCAGCCCACCCGAGTTGATCCACGTGTACGGGTAGTTGAAGTGCCAGTACTGGCTGGCGAACATCTGGTGCTGACCCACGCCCGAGGCGACGATCGTGTCGTCGGGCGAGAGATCGCGCAACCGTTCGATGCAGTACTGCGCCTTGAGGGGGCCGTCCTCCTCCTGGGTGTAGCGGAGCGGGAAGTCGCGCTGCCAACCGTCGAGCTTGGTGTCCCAGTCCGACGTGTCGGCCCACTCTCGCTTCTCGCGATCCGCCCGCACCGCCTTGATGAGCTCTTCGATGACGATCCGGCAGTCGCCAACGATCGGCACGTCGGGTCGGCGCACCTTGCCGAGCTCGGCCGGGTCGATGTCGACATGGATCACCTTCGCGTCCGGCGCGAACGTGTCGGGCTTGCTGGTCACCCGGTCGTCAAAGCGCGAGCCGAGTGCGATGAGCAGGTCCGACTGCTGCAGGGCGGCGATCGCGGTGTAGTTGCCGTGCATGCCCGGCATGCCGAGGCCCAGCGCGTGGTCATCGGGGAACGCGCCGCGGGCCATGAGCGTGGTGACGACGTGGATACCGGTGAGCTCGGCCAGCTCGCGCAGCGCCTCGGCGGCGCGAGCCTTGAGGATGCCGCCACCCGCGTAGATCACGGGGCGACTCGCCCGGCCCATGAGCCGGGCGGCCTCCTTGATCTGCTTGGGATGACCTTTGGTCGTGGGCTTGTAGCCGGGCAGGTCGACGTCGTCCGGCCAGTACCACTCCATCGTCTGGTTGGCGACGTCCTTCGGCAGGTCGATGAGCACCGGTCCGGGCCGGCCTGTGGTGGCAACGTGGAAGGCCTCGCGCACGACCTGGGGGATCTCGGACGCGTCCGTCACGAGCCAGTTGTGTTTGGTGACGGGCATGGTGATGCCAGTCGTGTCGGCTTCCTGGAAGGCGTCGGTGCCGATCGAGCTGTACGCGACCTGGCCGGTGATCACGACCAATGGCACCGAGTCCATGTAGGCATCGCACAGGGGCGTGACGATGTTCGTCGCCGCGGGACCGCTCGTCACCATCGCCACGCCCGGGCGACCGGTCGCGTGGGCGTAGCCCTCGGCCATGTGGCCTGCGCCCTGTTCGTGGCGGACGAGGATGTGACGGATCGACGAGTCGATGAGCGGGTCGTAGACGGGGAGGATCGCGCCGCCGGGGAGACCGAAGATCACCTCGGTGTCTTCCATCTCGAGGCTTTTGATGAGGGCCTGGGCCCCGGTCAGCTGCATTGGTGCTCCTGATCGCCGGGTTGGTGAAGCGCGGTGGACGGGCTTGAAAAACGCCACGAAAAAGCCCCTCGCACGGAGCGAGGGGCGGAGAGCGCACGGGCGCGACGAGGCGCCGTGCGCTACGGAACTACGAGAAGGGTCGAGAAGGGGTGTCGCATCACACGAGCATTGTGTCCCAACCCGAGTGTCGAGTGCAAGTACTTAACGCTGGTGGACAGGACAGGAGTAGGTCGTGCGACCGCCGACGGTGCGACGGGCCAGCTCGGTGCCGTCCTGGGGGCACACGCCACCGGGGTGCCGTCCGGTCATGTGATCGCCGGTATGGGAGCCGCCCCGGCGGCCGAGCGTGCGCAGGGTCGTGCGGATGGTCCGCTGCAGGACGCGTCGCTCGTCGGCGTCCAGCGAGTCCGCGCGCCGGACAGGGTCGATACCGGCGCGCCACAACACCTCGTCGGTGAGCAGGTTGCCGAGCCCGGCGATGCGCCGCTGATTCATGAGCACGGCCTTGACCGGCGCGCGACTGGCGGTCAGGACCTGGTCGAGCGCCGCGCGCGTGACCGTGAACGCGTCGGGTCCGAGCCGGTCTTCGTCCGGGTCGAGCTCGACGCCGCCGAGCCGGCGGGGATCGCGCAGACGCAACGATCCACCGTCGGTGAAGCGAACACCGAAGCGATACCACTCGGGGTTCTCGTCGTTAGCGGCGTAGAGCAACGGATCACCGGCGGCCTCACCATCGATCACGATCCGCCCGCTCATCCCGAGGTGCAGAGCCAGGGTCGGCCCCGACGCGAGCCCCGTGTTGCTGGTGTCGACGAGCAGGAGCTTGCCTCGCCGGCGCGCCTGGGTGAAGGTCCGGCCGGCGAGGGCGGCCCGAGCCGCGTCGGGTGTGAGCTCTCGCTTGAGGAACCACGCGTCCGGCGCCTCGATATGCCGCACCACACGGCGCAAGCCGCGGTCCGCGATGAGTGCGCGGGCTGTCTCCGCCTCGAGGATCTCCGGCACGGGTGCGGGTCAGGCGTTGGTGATCGCGCCGCGCTCGGCACCCTGCGCGAGCCGCGCGTACTTGTGAAGGAAGCCACTCGTGTACCGAGGCTCGGGCAACTTCCAGTTCCCACGGCGTGTCGCGATGGTCGTGTCGTCGACCAGGAGGTCCAGTGTGTGCGCGGCCGCGTCGATGACGATCCGGTCGCCGTCCTCGACGAATGCGATCGGCCCACCATCGACGGCCTCGGGCGCAACATGGCCCACGCAGTAGCCGTGGGTTCCCCCCGAGAAGCGACCGTCGGTGATGAGCGCGGCATCGGCACCGTGGCCCGCGCCCTTCATCGCTCCCGTGACCGCCAGCATCTCCCGCATTCCCGGCCCGCCCTTGGGACCCTCGTAGCGGATCACGACGACATCACCGGCGTCGATGCTGCCGGCAAGGATCGCCTCCATCGCCGCGTCCTCACCATCGAACACCCGGGCGACACCCTCGAAGCGGTCGCTGTCGAGCCCGGCGACCTTCACGACACTCCCCTGCGGCGCCAGCGACCCGGTGAGGATCGCGAGCCCACCCTGGGTGTGGATCGGCGACGTCAACAAATGCACGACGTCGCCGTCGGGCGCGGGTGGATCGAGCGCGGCGAGGTTCTCCGCCATGGTCCGGCCGGTCACGGTGAGCGCGTCGCCGTGGAGCAGCCCCGCGTCGAGCAGCTCTCGCATCACGACGGGCACGCCCCCGATCCTGTCGATGTCGGTCATGTGGTACTTGCCGTGCGGCTTGGTGTCGGCGAGGTGTGGCACGCGGGCGCCGATGCGGTTGAAGTCGTCGAGCTCGAGATCGACACGGGCCTCGTGCGCGATCGCAAGAAGGTGCAGCACTGCGTTGGTCGAGCCACCGAGGGCCATCACCACTGCGATCGCGTTCTCGAACGCGTCTCTCGTCATGATGTCGCGCGCGCGGATGTTGCGGGCGATGAGGTTCACGACCGCGCGACCGGATTCGAACGCGAAATCGTCGCGGCGCCGATCCACCGCAGGCGGTGAGGCGCTTCCCGGCAGGCTCATTCCCAGGGCCTCACCGACCGACGCCATCGTGTTCGCGGTGAACATCCCGGCGCAGCTTCCCTCGGTAGGACATGCCCGCCGTTCGATCTCGCCGAGCTCGTTCTCGGTGATCGTCCCCGCGGCGCACGCGCCCACGGCCTCGAACACGCTCACCACGTCGAGCGCCTGACCCCGGTAGTGCCCGGGCAGGATCGACCCGCCGAAGAGGAACACCGAGGGGACGTTCAGGCGTGCCGCGGCCATGAGCATCCCGGGCAGGCTCTTGTCACATCCGGCGAGCGCGACGAGCGCGTCGAGCCGCTCGGAGTGGACCACGCACTCCACCGAGTCGGTGATGATCTCCCGACTCACGAGCGATCCCCGCATCCCCTCGTGGCCCATGGAGATGCCGTCGCTCACCGCGATGGTCACGAACTCGATCGGAAACCCGCCCGCGTCGCGGACTCCGTCCTTGGACCGCTTGGCCAGCCGGTCGAGGGGCATGTTGCACGGCGTCACCTCGTTCCAGCTCGAGGCGACCCCCACCTGGGCCTTGTCCCAGTCGGCATCGGTCATGCCGATGGCTCGCAGCATCGCCCGGGCCGGCGCGCGCTCGAGACCGTCGGTCACCTCGAAGCTGTGCGGTTTCATCGGGTCGTGGCTCGCGGCCCGGTCGTCCTGAGTGTCAGCCATGCTCCGAGGGTACCGTCCCTCTCCCACCGAGGTTTGATGGTTTCGTGACGCCTACCGTCACGAAAGCATCAAACGTCGCGGGAGGGAGCGGGGCCCGGTCTGCGAAGCGGGCGCTAGGGGTCCGGGCCGGAGGCGAGTGCGTGGCGGACCTCGCCGATGACGTACTCGGGCCGGGACATGACGTCGTGCCACGTGAAATGGAGCACACGCCAGCGCGCGGCGGCGAGTCGACTCCGGCGCGCGAGGTCGCGGCCCCAGGCGACATGGCCGCTGTGCCAGCGGTAGCTGTCGGCCTCGATGGCGAGGCGGTGGAGGGGGTACGCCAAGTCGACCCGGCCGGCGAACCCCCGGCCATCGCGCACTTCGAACTGGCGCGCCGGTGCCGGCAGGCCCGCCCGCACGAGCAGGCGCGCCAGCCTCCGCTCGAACCCGCTCTCGTGAGCGCGCTGGCCGTCTGTCCGCTCGCGGAGGAGCTGGGCCAGGAAGCCCGCGCCCTTCCGGCCCCGTCGACCGAGCTCCTCGAGCCGGCGGCTCACAAGATCAGGACGAGTCAGGCCCTGGGCGAGGGCGCTGTCGAGAGCGGTCGCCAGCGCGCTTCGACTCAGGGCGGCAGCCAGGTCGATCAGGGTCCGCTCGATACGCGTGACCGGGATCTCGTCGATACGCGTCGCGTCGCGGGGCTCGAGCTCGGTGACTCGACGGACTCGAACGCCGTCTCGGCGCCGGATCTGGTGGTTGGGAATGGAGAGCTCGACCGGACCGGGCTGGAGCCCTTCCAGCTGCCAGAGCGCACCCGCGGAGCGGTGTGACACGAGTGCGTGACCGCCCGCCGAGGCCACGGCCGCGAACAGGGCGCTCCGCCAGGTCGCGGGCGCTCCCGCGATCCGGTCGACGTGAGGCTGCCGGCGCTCCCACCGCCCGGCCCGGCGTCGGCGCGACATCGCGGCCGCGCTGAGACCCGCCCTCCGGCCGTCGGCGCGGTGCACCATCCCGTGCCGGCTCGCCGCCCGGTGCGCCACCTCCCTGTCGCGCTGCATTGCCAGATTCCACCAGCAACCTGGGACACCCACCCCCTCCCCCTCCCGACGTTTGATGGTTCTGTCACCCATGGCGTCACGAAACCATCAAACGTCGGGGGCATAGGGTGAGTGGGCGTGAAGGTCGACGCGCCGCTGGTCACCACAAGTCTCGACGTCGTCACCGACGTCGCCCGGGAGTTGGAGGCCGACGGCTACGACGGCCTCTACACCTTCGAGGGCCCGCACGATCCCTTCTTCCCGCTGATGCTCGCGGCCGGCGCGACCGAACGCATGGCGCTCTCCACGGCGGTGGCGATCGCGTTCGCCCGCAACCCGATGACGGTCGCAACCATCGCCAATGACCTCCAGTTGGCGTCTCGCGGCCGTTTCGCGCTCGGGCTCGGCTCCCAGATCAAGCCGCATATCGAGAAGCGGTTCTCCATGGAGTGGTCGCACCCCGCGGCCCGGATGCGCGAGTTCGTGCTCGCGCTGCGTGCGATCTGGGCCGCGTGGGCCGGCGACGCCCCGCTGCGCTTCGAGGGCGACTTCTACCGTCACACCCTCATGACACCGTTCTTCGACCCCGGACCGAATCCCTTCGGGCCGCCGAGCATCTGGTTGGCCGGCGTGGGCCCCGTGATGACCGCGGTCGCGGGCGAAGTTGCCGACGGGTTCATCGTGCACCCCTTCGCGACCGAGCGGTTCCTGCGCGACCACATCGGCCCGGCGCTCGAGCGCGGTCTCGCCCGGACGGGCCGCACCCGAATGGATCTCGAGATCTCCTTTCCAGTCATGGTCGTCACCGGAGCCGATGACGAAGCGCGAGCCGCCGCCGCCACGGCCACCAAGGCGCAACTCGCGTTCTACGGGTCGACCCCGGCGTATCGCGTCGTGCTCGAGGCCCACGGCTGGGGTGACCTCCAGGGCGAGCTCAACCGACTGTCGAAGACCGGTGACTGGGCAGCCATGGCCGCAGCGATCGACGACGAGCTACTCGGCACCTTCGCCGTGTGCGGCGCGCCCGACGAGATCGCGCCCACGATCACGAGGCGGTACGGCGGGCTGGTCGATCGGATCGCGTTCAACGCGCCGTACCCGGCCGATCGGGCGATCTGGTCGGCGATCCGGCGCGACCTCGCGGCGCGGACCTGAGCCTCGGGCGGATCTCAGCCCTCGTCGAGATCGTGAACCGGCATCGGATACGCGCTCACGAAGGGAAGCACGCGGTCGACGTCGCCGGACGTTTGATACCTCCGTGACGCCTGACGTCACAGAAGGATCGAACGTCGTGGGTGTAAGGGTCGCAGCCCGGCCACACCACCTGCTCGGCGCCACCGGTGCGGCGCGCGGACTCTGCTCAGCGAGTATCGACGGCCCTGAAGCCTTCCGCGGCACGCCCTCCGGGGAACCCGGCCGCGCGAGCGTTCATCGCCGCCCACTCGCGTACTCGCTGCTCGATGCCCGCGGGATCCGACATCTGACTGGCATGCGAGTGCAGCGCGCGGATCTTGCGATCCATGCTGTCGGTGGTGTCGACCCAGGTGTTCGGCTGCTCGGTCGCCATGAGCCAGAGCTGGGCAACCGTCCACGGTTCGAGCCCTTCGACGTCGAGCAGCTCCCGGTGGGCGAAGGGGTTACGGGCGTCCGGGTACACCGCGCACGTCGTCGCCTCGCCGGCCGCAAGGTGGTCGGGGTGGCTGGCATAGATACGGTCCCACAGCCGGTCGGGCGACTGGGTCACGACTCGCTGCGGCCGTACCTGGCGGATGACCCGCGAGAGGTCATGGCGCAGCCCTTGACCCGCCTCGAGTCGACCGTCGGGATAGCCGAGGAACCGCAGGTCGCCCACCCCGACACACCCGGCGGCGACCCGCTGTTCGGCCTGGCGGATCTTGGCCATCTCCGAGCGCGGCATCGCCCGGTCGTCGCCGCCCGCCTCGCCGTCGGTGACAAGGCAGTACGTGACGTCGATCCCGGCCGCGGTCCACGCCGCGACCGAGCCGGCGACGCCAAAGTCGACGTCGTCGGGATGAGCGGTGACGACGAGCACGCGCTCGACATCATCATCAGTCGCGAAATCAGGTCGCGCGTTGGCAGTCATTCGGCGCCCAGCCTCTCATCCAACAACGGACCCAACACCTTCGGGTCACCGGCGCCCTTGGCGGACTTCATCACCTCACCGAAGAGGAACCCGCGCTTCTTCTTCTTCGCCTTGTCGTCGCCCGATCGCCAGTCGGCCACGGCGTCAGCGTTGCCGACGAGCACCGCGTCGATCAGAGCACCGAGCTCACCTTCGTCGCTGACCTGGGCGAGACCCCGCTCGTCGACGACGGCCCGGGGCCGCTTCGGTTCGGCCAGACACACCGCCAGGACCTCGCGGGCGAGGTTCCGGTTCAGCGAACCGTCGGCCAGCAGCACGAGCAGCTCGGCAAGACCGTCGGGTCGCAGCGGCAACTCGGTGATCGGAGCGCCGGTCTCGTTGAGGAACCCGAGGACATCCCCCACGATCCACTTGGTCGCGTCCGCCCCCGCGGCGCCGGCGGCCACGGCCGCTTCGGCGTAGTCGGCCAGGCCGGACACGCCGAGCAACACCTCGGCATCGGGCTCGTTGATCCCCCACTGTTCGACCAGTCGGGCTCGCCGCGCCGTCGGAAGCTCCGTGGCGCTGGCCCGCGCCCGGGCCCGCATCTCGTCGTCAGGTGCGACGGGCACGAGATCCGGCTCGGGGAAGTAGCGGTAGTCCTGGGAACCTTCCTTCGTGCGCATGGCGTGGGTCACGCCGTCCGCCTCGTCCCAGTGGCGCGTCTCTTGGACGATGCGTGTCTCCGCGTCGGCGAGCTCAGTCTGGCGATCGATCTCGAACTCGATCGCCCGACCGAGCGAGCGCAACGAGTTCATGTTCTTCACCTCGACCTTGGTGCCGAGCTCGCTCGTGCCGGCCTGACGGACCGACACGTTCGCGTCGACGCGCATCGAACCCTCTTCCATCTTCACGTCGGACACGCCGATCGCCTGGAGCACGGCTCGCAGCTCGCTCACGTATCCGCGGGCCTGGCCGGCCGAGCGCATGTCCGGGTGACTCACGATCTCCAGGAGCGGAACGCCGGCCCGGTTGTAGTCCACCAGCGAGTGGACGGCGTCATGGATACGACCGCCACCACCGACGTGGGTGGTCTTGCCGGTGTCCTCTTCCATGTGCGCGCGCTCGATGCCGATCTCCACGCCGTCCACGGCGAGCCGACCGTCCACGCAGATCGGTTCGTCGTACTGGCTGACTTGGTAGTCCTTCGGCATGTCCGGGTAGAAGTAGTTCTTGCGGTGGAATATCGACTGCGTGGGCACCGTGAAGTCGAGCGCTTCGCCGAGCCGGAGCGCGAACTCGACCACCCGTTCGTTCAGCACGGGCAGTGACCCCGGCAGTCCGAGACACACCGGGCAGATGTTGGTGTTGGGTTCTGCTCCGAACTCGTTGCGACACCCGCAGAACAGCTTGGTCATGGTCGCGAGCTCGACGTGGACCTCGAGCCCGATGACGGCTTCCCAGCTCATGACGAGGAGGCCGCCTGCTCGATCACGGCCGCGGCCCGGAACATGGTGGATTCACCGAGCGCCGGCGCGAGTACCTGCACACCGACCGGCATGCCGTTGGCACCGGTGCCAAACGGCACGCTCATCGCCGGATGCCCGGCAAGGTTCGTCGGAGTGGTGCACACGTCGCTGAGGTACATCGACAGCGGGTCACCCGTCTTCTCACCGAACGCGAACGCGGTCGACGGTGTGGTCGGCGAGAGCAACACGTCGAAATCTTGGTACGCGGCGTCGAAATCGCGGATCACGAGCGTCCGAACTCGCTGGGCCTGGCCGTAGTAGGCGTCGTAGTAGCCCGCGGAGAGGGCGTAGGTACCGACCATGATCCGCCGTTTCACCTCCGCGCCGAACCCAGCGTCACGGGTGCGGGCGTTCATGTCGGCGACGTCACGCCCGTCGACCCGAAGTCCGTAGCGCACGCCGTCGTAGCGCGCGAGATTGCTCGAGGCCTCGGCCGGTGCAATCAGGTAGTAGGCCGCGAGGCCGTGCCTGACGGCGGGCACCGACGCCTCCCCGACATAAGCGCCGGCCGCCGCGAGGGCGTCAGCCGCGCCGTGCACGCGCGCGAGGACATCGGCGTCGATATCGTCGAGCAGCTCCTTCACGATGCCGACTCGCAACCCGCTCACACCCTCGCCCAGCGTCGGGAGCACTGGGGTCCAGGCCTCGCGGACCGACGTGGAATCGGCCGGGTCGGGGCCCGCGATCACGTCGAGCAGCAGCGCGGCGTCGGCGACGGTCGCGGCGAACGGGCCAACCTGGTCGAGCGAGCTCGCGAACGCGATCAGCCCGTAGCGCGAGACCGCGCCGTATGTCGGCTTGACCCCGACGACGCCACAGAAGGCAGCCGGCTGGCGGATAGAACCGCCCGTATCGGAACCGAGGGCCAGGGGCGCGAACCCGGCGGCAACCGCGGCGGCCGAACCGCCGCTCGAACCCCCGGGCACTCGCGCCGGATCGCGCGGGTTGCGGGTCGGGCCGAACGCCGAGTTCTCGGTCGACGAGCCCATCGCGAACTCGTCCAGGTTGGTCTTGCCGATGGGGATGCCCCCCGCCGCGCCCACCGCCTCGACAACTGTCGCGGTGTAGGGCGGCCGCCAGCGGTCCAGGATCCGAGACGAGCACGTCGTCGGCACGCCGCGGGTACAGAGGTTGTCCTTCAACGCGACCGGCACGCCCGCGAGCGGCCCCGGGTCCTCACCCCGGGCCACCGCGGCGTCGATCGCGTCGGCCTCGGCACGCGCCTGGTCGGCGGCGAGGTGGTTGAAGACGTGCAGCTCCGCGTCGCGAGCCGCGATCGCCGCGAGGTGTTCGTCGATGACGTCGCGCGCGGTGCGCTCACCGGTTCGGACCGCGGCCGCGATCGCTTCGGCGCTCACGACTCCTCGGCCATGATGCGCGGCACGCGGAACCGCCCGTCCTCCGTGGCCGGCGCCTGCGCGAGTACCTCGTCGCGGTCGACACTCGGGCGCACCTCGTCGGGACGTAACACGTTCACGAGAGGCAATGGGTGCGCGGTGGGCGGCACGTCGGCGAGGTCGAGCGCGGATACCTGCGCCGCGTACTCGAGGATCGAGCCGAGCTCGCCGGCGAGCGCGGTGACCTCCTCGGTGGTGAGGCCCATCCGGGCGAGATGGGCCACGTGCTCGACGTCGGCTCGGGTGATCTCGGACATGGCTGCCGAGTCTAGGGAGCCAGGTGCGTGCCGGACCTCAGCGATAGGGGTCGCGATCGGTGCCCGGGTACTGCCACCAGTCGGGCGCGGCGGCCTGCCAGTCCGGATCGGGATGGATGCAGTCGACCGGACACACCGGTGGCAGGCATTTCCCGCAGCCCGAGCACAGCTCAGGCACGATGATGACGTCGATGCCGTGGTTGAAGATGGCGCCGAACTGCGTGGGGCAGTGCCGCAGACACGCGTCGCAGTTGATGCACACCGACATCTCGATGCGCAACGGAGGGTTCTGCCACTTTGGGTTCCGTGCGTGGGACTCGATCCGCTCGGGGCGCGTCGACGGAGGCACCTCTCGACGATAGACCCAACCGATCCCTGACCTCGACGCCTTCGGGGCAGCCTGGCTAGGCTCCAGCGACTGTATGGACCGTCCGCACCTGCGCGTCACACGCGCGTCACTCAGGAGGCTCGCGTTGGCGAACTATCAGTTCCTCTCCGACGATTGGTTCAGCGAGGTCGCGAAGCTCATCGCCGAGCACGGCAACGAGGCTCCGGCCCATGCGCAGCTGAAGATGAACCTCGTCGTCACCGAGACACCCTTCGAGATCGACATTGACTTCCACATGGGTGCTGAAGAGGGCGCGGCCCTCATGGGCAAGGGTCATCTGGACCCGGCCGACCTCACCCTCACCACCGACTACGTGACCGCCAAGGAGGTGTTCGTCTCGGGCAACCCCCAGGCGGGCATGCAGGCGTTCATGGCCGGCAAGGTGAAGGTGCAGGGCGACATGACGAAGCTCATGTCCGCGCAGGCGGGCGGAGGGCCGAGCGGGAACCAGGGTCTCGCCGATGCCATCCAGGAGATGACCGAGTAGGAGCCCCCGCGTCCCGCGTGCGCATCCTCGAGAGCCCGGAAACTCGAGATCGGGTCTCTGCGGCCGCCATCTAGGGTGGGCCGGTCATGGCCGGCGGACGCGAAGAACCCTACGACGCTCGCTGGGAAGACACCGAGGCCGAACGGGAAGAGGTGATCGACGCCGTCGTCGACGGTGATCGGTCCATCAGCCCCGGTACCGCGCAGGCGGCGCTGCGCCACCGCGACTTCCGGATCGTCTGGGGCGGCACGTTCGCGTCGAACGTCGGCACCTGGATGCAGAACGTGTTGCTCGGCGCGTACGCGCTGCAGCTCACGGGCGACCCGGGTTATGTCGGCGTTCTGTTCTTCGCTCAGCTGGGGCCGCTGCTGTTCCTCGGCACGATCGGTGGGGTGCTCGCCGACGTGGTCGATCGCCGCCGTCTCCTCATCTGGATGCAGCTCGAGCAGCTCGTGTTCTCCGTCCTCCTCGCGTTCATCGCGATGTCCAGCCAGCCGTCAAAGGTCGCGATCTTCCTCTGCGTGCTCGCGATCGGCGTCGGCAACGCCTTCAGCGCACCGGCACTGGGCGCGATCCTGCCGATCCTCGTGCCGCACGAGGACCTCCCGGGTGCCGTCTCACTCCAGTCGGCACAGATGAACCTCTCGCGCGTCATCGGACCCGCGATCGGTGCACCGCTCTTCGCGGCGTTCGGCGCTGCACCGGTGTTCGGCCTCAACGCGCTCACCTACGGCTTCGCCGTCGCCGCGGTCGTCATGGCGAAGTACCGCACCCGCAACGACCAGCCGATGCCCGAACGCGGCTTCGCTCGCCTCGCGTCGGGTTTTCGCGTCGCCGCACACGACCCGCTGATCCGGCGAGTGCTCCTCGTGCTCACCGTCTTCTCGTTCTTCTCGCTCGCGTTCGTGGGGCTCATGCCGGTCGTGGCCGACGACAACCTCGGCATCGGCCCCAAGACGACCCAGTACGGCCTGCTGTACGCGACGTTCGGTCTCGGCGCTGCGCTCGGCGCGGTCAGCATCGGCACCCTCTTCGCTGACTACTCGAAGTCGCGCATCGTGCGACTCGCGCTCGCTGCCTTCGCCGTGCTGCTGGCGATCTTTGCGCTCGAACGAGGCCCCGCGACCGCGTTCCCGACCATCTTCGTGCTTGCGTTCGCGTACTTCTGCGTGATCACGTCGCTCTCGACGGTGCTGCAACAGCACCTCGAGGACCGGGTCCGTGGACGGATCATGGCGCTGTGGATCATGGCCTTCGGTGGCACCGTACCGATCGGGGTGCTCGTCGGCGGATTCGCCGTCGGACCGCTCGGCATCACGACGGTGGTGCTCATCGGTGCGGCGGCGGCTTTGATGCTCGCGTTCTACGCGGACCTGCGCGTGGTCGGCGCTGAGGAATAGTCGCCGCCGACGCGAGGACGTCGCCGGGCGACCGCGCCCGCACCGATGACGCCAACCACCGCGGCCACCCCGCCGACCAGGTACGCGACCACGAACGGGCCCGAAGAATCCGAGCCGCCCTGGATCGTCGAGAGCATCTGGATGCCGGCGACGACACCGATCTGGGCGACCATCTGTTGCGCCGCGTTCGCGACGCCCAGGTCACTCGGATCCACGGTGTTGGCCACCGTCGTGATCAGCGAGGGAGCCGAGCCGCCGAGCCCGACGCCCGAGAGTCCCAACGCGAGGAGGACGAGGGCGAGCGCGCCCCACGCGGCACCGGCCGCGAAGACGAGCATCGAGATCGCGATGAGCACCGTGCCGACGATCGCCATGGGCCGCTCGCCCACTCGCGCCGCGACATAGCCGCCGATTGGTGACGCAATGCTGTTGCTGAGCGGCCGGATCGTCATCGCCAGCGATGTCGCGGCGATGGTGAAGCCGAACCGCCTCTCCATGAGCAGCGGCGTGATGATGAAACCACCCATGTAGGCGAAGTTCGCGCCGAACTGCGCGACCAGCGACGCGGTGAAGTCACGGTGGCGGAAGAAGTCCAGCGGGAGGAGCGGATGTTCCGCCCGACGTTCGCACCGCACGAATGCCCACAACATCGCGGGCGCTATCGCGAAGAGTCCGAGAACGACGGGATGGGTCCATCCGAGCTCGGCCCCGAACGTGAGCGCCAGCAGCGCGGCCACGGTGGCCAGACCGATGGTGAGCGCGCCGGCGACGTCGATGGACTCGCTCGACCGTCGGGGCGTCTCGTGCAGCACGAAGATGGCCACGATCAACGCGAACAGCGCAAGTGGCACCTGCGCGAGAAACAACGCCCGCCAGCCGAACGCTTCGACCATCGGCCCGCCTGCGACGAGCCCGATGACTGGTCCGCCCGCGCCGACGAGGGCCCACCAACCCATGGCCTTGACGCGGTCTTCGTCCGGGAAGGCGCGCATGATGAGCGCCATCGACGTCGGACCGATGGCCGCGCCGGGCAACGAGCCGATGATGCGCGCGGCGATGAACGAACCGCCGTCCCAGGCGCAGGCGGTGAGCACGGCGCCGAGGGTGTAGCCGGCGAGACCCCAGAGGTACACGCGGCGATGCCCGTGCACGTCGCCGAGCTTGCCGAACACGGGCATGGTGAGCGCGAGCGCGAGCCACGGTCCGGTCACTCCCCAGGTGAGCGCGCTCGGACTCGCGCCAAGATCGCGGCCGATGGGTCCGAGCGAGACCGCGACGATCGTGATGGTGAAGCCCATCGCGAACAGACCGGCCAACACCGTGACGAGCACCCACCGCGGGTAGTGATCTCGACGTCGAAGGTGGTGGTGGACGCGTGCGCGCAGCAGCAACGGCCAGGCGATCGCCGGGACTTCCTCTACGCCGGGCGCCTCACCCGGGAACTCGTTCCCCTCGACCCAGCGGTCGTGCAGCTCGGGCTCGGCGGGCAGCTCGGGCTCGGAGGGACGGTCCATGGCGTTTCGGGAGGCTATCGACTCTCCGTATCGGCCGAACCGTGACCCTGGTCACGTCGGGCGCGGGCCCTCGCCGACAGCCGGTTCAGGCGCGGTCGGGCGCGCGGTGCGGGTCCCGACCCTGGAGCTGCTGGTCGGCGGGCTTGGCGCGATCTCGATCATCTTGCTCACGCAGCACGGTCCGCTCGAGCTCGAGCTCCAGCTCCCGCTCGAGCCAGAAGCTCGGATCGACCGGGTCGTCGAGAGCCGGC
>DASRPD010000048.1:0-15057 GCA_035646535.1 Acidimicrobiia bacterium | reverse complement strand
AGCGCGGGTGAGCAGTCCTCTCGGAGCCCGTTCCCCTCGGTGGGGGCGAGGCTCGCTTCGGTGATGGGCCGGGTCGCCGTCGCGACCGACGCGGCGAGGCTCTCGCCGGAGCGAGACGTCGACGCGCTCACCTCATCGCCCCGAGCTCGCCGCTCGAGGTCGCTCAGCGCATCGGCCACGATGTCGGCTTCGCGTTCGAGCTCGGCGAAAGCCGCACCGCAAGCACCGTCGCGGACCCGCCATGCGTTGTGCTCGAAGGTTTGGACGCCGGTGCGGATGAGCGCCGCGAGCAGAAGGTACCGATCCCACGGGTGCATCCGATCGGGTCCGCCGGGCGCTTCTTCCGCAAGGGTGACGAGAGCGGCACGGGCGCGACGCTCGTTCTCGGCGACGCGCGTTCGTCGAGCGGCGGCCACACCCGTCCCCTGCCGCAGTGCCCGCACCGCGGCCGGAACGAGCGGCGCGAGCTCGCCGTACAACGCGGTGACCGTGGCGCTCACCTGCCGGTCGGCCCGGCGAGGCCAGAACAGGATGGCTACGACGAAGCTGATACCCGCGCCGATGGCGATGTCCCTGAACCGGACCAAGCCCGTCTCCCAGCCTTGCGGCTGCACCAGGTTGAACGCGGTCACGACCGCGATCGTGAACATCATCTGGCCGACCACGAAGTTGATCGCCTGCGGGACGTAGGCGGCAAGGAACAGTGCGGTCATCGAGACGATCCACAGCAGTGGGCGATCAAGACCGACGACGGTGAACACCAGTATCGATACGGCGAATCCGATCGCGGTGCCCGCCGCCGCCTGGAGCGCGGTCAGACCAGTGTCGAACGCGTTGGACCGCAGAACTGACAGCCTCCCCAGCACGACCCAGAACCCGTGCTCCAGATTCCCGACCGCGGCGACCGCCACGGCGAGACCGAGCGCGAGCGCCGCCTTGGCACTGTCCTGGAACCAGACCGACCGCGGATCGAGATGTGACCGGACGATCCCCCTGACGCGTCCCGCGAGGTCACAGGGTTGCTCGACCGGGAAGACGAGCTCGCGGTGCTGGGTCGGGGTCGCGCCGCGCCACGTGGTCGTGTTGGCCGCGACCGAGGCACTGAGGAAGGCGACCATCCGGAAGACGAACGCATCGTCGAGTCAGTCCTGGACCTTGCCCGGATCACGGCCGGTGCGCAGGGCCTCGTCCGCCCGGTCGAACAGCCGCTGCTGGTCGGCCTCCCGGGCGGCTTCGATGATGTCGGGGTCGGGCAACGACGGCTCGCCGCGCAGCGCCGCCGCCGACGACGAGCGCCGCGAGCCACCAGGTCTGCGAGACCGCCGTGCCGACCACGATGAGCGCGGCGCCGACGGCGGTCACGGTCAGGTACGTTCGGCTTCGCACCCACGGGGCCCCACCGAAATCGCCGAAGCCCAGCATCGCGAAGCCGCCGAAGAGGCCGTAGATCGCGACCTGGGAGTTACCGACGACCTCGAGCCCGATGGCGAAGAGACCACCCGCGACGATGATGACGCGGGCCGCGCGATGCAATGCCCGGTGACCCGGATCGTGGACGAGGTGCATGCGCATACCGATCAGGCCCCGCGAGCTGCTTCGACTCGGACCCGAGATCCTCGACCAGCCGAGCCCCGGTCACGTCCCGGCGAGCCGAGCCACGACCGGCGCGAACGCCTCGAACAGGTCGTCACCGACCACGACGTAGCTCACGCCCCAGCGTTCGCGTCGCTCGACCAGCGTGTCGCAGATCTCGTCCACGGTTCCGAGCAGCGCGACGCCCGACCCGAGTGCGTCCTGGGCGCTCAGCCCGAACGACGGCGCGGCGGCGGCCGCGAGCCCGTCGCGGTCGTCGGTGATCGCGGCGAAGAAGTACCGGATCTGCAGCTCGATGTCATCGAAGCGATCGCGCGCGCCGTCGCGGATCCAGCCGATCTTGCGTTCGGTCTGCGCGGCGACCGTGTCGGCGGCCTGGTCACCGCTGAGCTCTCCGGCCTCGAGGTTCGGGTTGATGCCGACGATGTCGGCCTCCCGACCCGCGAGCGTGAGCACCTTCCGGGCGCCGCCGCCGATGAGGATCGGGGGCCGGGGTTCCTGGACGGGTGCCGGCGTCGCGTCGTAGTCGGTGATCGTGTAGTGCTCGCCCGAGAAGCTGAACGCTCCCTCGGCCCAGCAGCCCTTGATCACGGTCATCGCCTCTTCCAGTCGGGCGATACGCACGCCGGCCGTGTCGTAGGCCAACCCCAGCGCGTCGTAGTCGACGCGCATCCAACCGGCACCGATGCCGAGCTCGGTGCGACCATCGGAGATGACGTCGATGGTCGCGGTCTCCTTGGCCACGATCGCCGGGTGCTTGTAGTCGTTGTCGAGGACGAGCGCGCCGACTCGCAGCGTCGTCGTCGCCTCCGCGGCCATGGCGAGGCCGACCATCGGAGCGAAGCGCGTGTCGATGAAGTGGTCGGGCATGAAGAGCGTCGAATACCCGAGGGCCTCGATGCTGCGGGCTTTCTCTCGCCACGCTGCACCGTCGGGCGCGTCGGACACCTGGACACCGAATCGGAATGGCTTGCTCACGGGGCGCATGCTACGGCAGTACGCTCACCGATCACGGTGATGTCTTCCGGACCGACTCCGCGGCGGATCAACCTGGGCGGCGTCGCCGTCGACCTCGCGCAACACCACGTCGCGCTCGACCTCATCGGCGACCGCCTACGGGCTGACTCGATCGAGCCCGCTCTGCTCGTGGCTTCGGCCAACCTGCAACACCTCGGTGTGTTCCGCCCGGGCGGACCTGAGGGCGGTTTCTTCGAACGGTCCGACCACTCGTGGCTCGTGCTGCTCGACGGCGCACCGCTCGTGCGTCGCGCCGACCGGCTCACCGGCGGCTCCTGGCCATTGCTCGCGGGATCCGACCTGCTGGCGGACGTCCTGGCCACCGCGGCCGACATGGGCGCCCCGGTCGGGTTCCTCGGCGGCGACGCGGCGCTGGGACCGCGCCTGCGGGCGGCGTGCGCCGAGCGCTGGACGGCACTGACGATCGTGGGCCACTGGGCGCCGTCACGGGCACAGCTCGACGACGCGAGCCAGTCGCAGGCGCTTGCGGCGACGATCCGCGCGGCCGGGCCCGCCCTGCTCGTCGTCGGACTCGGCAAGCCCCGCCAGGAGCATTGGCTCGAGCACTTCGCGGACACCACCGGCATCCGCGTCGGTCTGGCCTTCGGCGCGTCGGCGGAGTTCATCGTCGGCGAGCAGGCCCGAGCACCGGAGTGGGTCCGCCGGGCCCGGGCCGAGTGGCTGTGGCGGCTGACCCGCGACCCGAAGCGTCTCGCTCGCCGTTACCTCGTCGAAGGACCAGGCGAGTGGTGGCGCCTCCAGCGCGATTCGTCGACCGAGCCACCGCGATCGCCAAACACTCCGAAAGCCGACACCCCGAATGCAGGCGGGCCGAAAGCAGACGGGCCGTGAGCAGGCGACCCGAAGGCAGGCGGCCCGTGAACGGACGGCCCGTCAGCAACGGGCCGGCCTGGCCTGCTCGTTGAGCGTTCCGAAACGGAACCGGTTCATCGGCCGGTCGACCCCCATCCGAACGTGTCGCGCGTCGTGTCGTCCAGCACGTCGACCTCGCGCCATTCGAGTTGCTCGACCTGCTGGACGACGAGCTGCGCGATGCGGTCGCCCCGGTGCACGTCATACGGCTCGGTCGGGTCGGTGTTCACCAGCAGCACCTTCACCTCACCGCGGTATTGGGGGTCGATGAGCCCCGGCGTGTTGAGGCACGTGACCCCGTGCCGCAGTGCCAGGCCCGAGCGCGGCTGCACGAAGCCGCCGTAGCCGGGCGGGATCGCCACCGCCACGCCGGTCGGGACCAAGACACGACCACCACCGGGCGTGAGTCGCGCGTCCTCACGGGCGCACAGGTCGTAACCGGCGTCGTCGGCGTGCTGGGAGGTCGGGAGCGCAAGCTCCGGATCGAGTCGAGTGATCGAGATACGCACGGCTGAAGACGCTAGTGGGACGCGCGCTCAAGCCGCGAAGTCGCCGACGATCTCGTCGCGCTGTTCGTCGTCCAGCTCGACGCTCTCTTGGTACTCGGGGTGGTCGATCACGATCCGGGCCGGCCCGTCGGCGAACGCGGCCCGCTGCGCCGCGGTGAACGAGAACTTCAGGTAGTGCACCGTCGTTGTCGTCTCGGATTCGCGTGTGAGCCGGTCGGCGTCCGGCTCGACACCGGTCGACCGCTCCCCCGCTACGTCGATATGGACGTGATCCTGGAGACCGGGTAGGCGCGGGAGCCAATACCGCAGTGCCTGGTCGTCATCGATCTCGATGAACAACGTGGACGAGAGCTGACCGTCCTCGGGGATCAGCTCGTTGTACGTCGCGATCTCGTGCTCGATCTGCTCGTCACGCAGCATCCGCTCCGCGCGGGCCATCTCCTGGATCTGGAACCGCATCGTGGCCGCGTTCTCGAACACCATCGTCACGATGTCGCCCACGTGGATCCGGCGCTTGCGCTTCATGGAGATGATCTCGGCGCGGAACGCATCGCGCTCGCGCTCGTAGGCCCGCAGGTCCTTGATGTCGGAGTTCGTGAGCTTCCTCATCCGCCGTCCTCGATGCCGTAGGCGCGGGCGAGCACTTCGAGCGGGTGGGACGGCACCTTCCCGGTGGCTTCCCGGATCGCGGTGTTCGACAGATGGCAATCTCCGGCCACGAGATCGGTGTCGGCATTGTCGATCGCGTCCATGAGTGGCTTCGCGATTCGTTTCGCCATCTCGACGTTCTCGGCGCGCAGGCCCCAGGTGCCATCGATCGCCGAGCAGCGCTCCACGATCGTGACCTCGGCCCCGGTGAGCTTCATGAGATCACGGCTCTTCGGGCCGACCTGTTGGGCACGGGCGTGACACGCATGCTGCCACGTGATCGTGTCGTAGGTTCGCCCACCCGAGAACTCGGTGTCGAGCGGCTCCTCGCGGTGGCACTTCATGAGGTACTCGGACGCGTCGAAGGTGCGCTCGGCGACGAGGCGGGCATCATCGGTGGCGAGAAAGTCGGGGTACTCGTTCTTCAGCACGTATCCGCACGTCGGTTGGGGAACCACGACGTCGTGGCCGGCGCGAACCGCGACGGCGAGCACGGCGACGTTCTTGGCCGCCTGCTCCTCGAACTTGGTGACATCTCCCGCGTCGAGCCACGGCATGCCGCAGCACACCTGCCCCTCGGGGAGCTCGCACGCGATTCCGTTGCGCTCGTACACCCCGACGAGGGCCTTGCCGATATCGGGATCCTGGTACTCGACGAGACAGGTCGGGAACACCGCGACCGTGGCTCGGCGCGGCTCACCGACGCGAGGACGGTCGCGGAACCACTTCGAGAAACGCACCCTCGCGTACGTCGGCAAGAGCCGGTCCCTGGCGATGCCGGTCGCCTTCTCCATGATGCCGCGCACGAACCCGACGTTGTTGGTGAGGTTCACCACCGGTGCGAGCGTGGTCGCGACTCTTCCCTGGAGATCGGTCTCGGCCAGCAGCTTCGCGCCCCGCGCCACCTTGCCTTCACGCTGATGGATCGCGAGGGAGCGCAGCATCAGGCGTGGGAAGTCGACGACCCAGTCCTGCCCCTTGCCCGGCGTGTAGGGGCAGGCGATGTAGCAGAGCTTGCACTGGTAGCACTCGTCGACCACGACGCGGTGTTGGTCATCGGTGAGCACCGTGACGTCGCTGGCGCCGTCGTCGTAGCTGTCGATCATCGTGAACAGGTCTTTGAAGGACGGACAGAAGCGCACGCAGATGCGACAGTCCGAGCAGATCTGGAAGGTCCGCTCCCGCTCGGCCCGCGCCGCGGCCGGGTCGAAGTACCCGGCCGCGAGCGGGTCGTACAGGTTGGTCGAGGTCACGCGTCCAAGGATTCGAGACCCTGGGCGAAGCGGCCGGCGTGGCTCTTCTCGGCGCGCGCCAACACCTCGAGCCATTCCGAGATCTCTTCCAAGCCCTCTTCACGGGCCGTCTTGGCGAAGCCCGGGTACATCTCGGTGTACTCATAGGTCTCGCCCGCGATCGCCGACTTCAGGTTGTCGTCGGTCGGGCCAACCGGCTCACCGGTCACCGGGTCACCCGTCTCGGCCAAGAAGTCGAAGTGACCGAACGCGTGGCCGGTCTCGCCCTCGGCGACCGAGCGGAACAACGCGGCCACGTCGGGGAGGCCCTCGATGTCGGCCTTCTGGGCGAAGTACAGGTACCGGCGATTCGCCTGGCTCTCACCTGCGAACGCCTCCTTCAGGTTCGCTTGGGTCTTGCTGCCGTTCAGGTCCGCCATGTTGTCTCCTCTGTTGGTCTGGGATCTTGGGTTCTGGAATCTCGGTTGTAGCCGGGTCAAGCCCTCTCGGAACACTCGTCGCACCGGCCGCGGAAGATCACGTCCACCGCGTCGACTGCAAACGCGCGCCGATGCCGCGCCGGGAGCCGCACGTCCGGCTCGAACGGCACGTCACGCACCATCCCGCACGATGAGCACACGAGATGCTGATGGTCGGTCTCGACGTTCGGGTCGACGCGCACGCTGCCCGTCCCGAGGTCGAGCAGGCTGACCTGATCAAGCTCCTCGAGGTCGTGAACGGTCTGGTACACGGTCTTGCGCGAGATCGTCGGCATCGCCCGGCGCGCGGCTTCGTAGATCGCGTCGACGGTGGGGTGGCGATCACTGCCGTACAGGAGCCCGAAGATCGCCTGGCGCTGCGGCGTCACCCGCAGTCCGCGCGACCGGAAGAGGTCGGTGAGTTCGCCCGCGTTCTTCATGACAACCGAAGTCTATCACCACTGATTGTCGATTACTCCTGGTCAGTGATGGGCAAGGTACGCGTCGCGGAGCTTGTGCTTGCGGACCTTGCCGTTGGGGTCGCGCGGCAGCTCGTCGACGAACTCGACGATGCGGGGACGCTTGTAATCGGCCAAGCGCTCGCGGACCCAGCCGATGACCCCCTCGGCATCCAGGGCGGGATCGGAGCGCTGCACCACCGTGTACAGCACCTCGCCCCACTCGTCGTCGGGTACTCCGAGCACCACGCAATCGACGATGCCGGGATGGCGGAACAGGCAGTCCTCGATCTCGCGGGGATAGATGTTCACACCGCCGGAGATGACCATGTCAGCCTTGCGATCGGTCAGGTACAGATACCCGTCCTCGTCGAGATAGCCCGCGTCACCGACGGTGAAGTAACCGTCGCGGTGCGCCTCCGCGGTCTTGGCCGGATCGTTGTGGTACTCGAAGCTCGACGCCGCGGGCTTCGCGTACACGGTGCCTATCCCGCCCGACGGGAGCCGGTTCCCGTCGTCGTCCAGGATGGCGAACTCGTTGCCCGGGAACGGTCGACCGACGCTGCCGGGATGTTCGAGCCACTCCTGCGGCGAGATGACCGTTCCCCCGCCCTCCGACGCGCCGTAGTACTCCCACACCTTGTCGTCGCCGACGAAATCCATGAACGCTCGTTTCAGCGGTACGGGACAAGGCGCGGCCGCATGCACGATGACCTTCAGCGACGAGAGGTCGTAGCGGTCGCGCACTTCCGCCGGTAGCGCGAGGAGCCGTGAGAAGTTGGCCGGTACCATGTGGGTGTTGGTGACGCCATGTTCCTCGATGAGAGCGAGAGCGGCGGCCGCGTCCCACGAGCGCATGATGACGACCGATCCGCCGACCGCGAGCTGCATCTGAGCCCAGAAGCCGGGACCCGAGTGGTACGAGGGACCGACGAGCAGGTGCACGTCATCGGGGCCGAGCTCCCAACGCTCGCCCGACCCGGCGACCCCGGCGGCACGGCGACGAAAGTCGTCGGCACCGATCGCGACACCCTTCGGCCTCCCGGTGGTTCCCGAGGTGTAGGCCATCGTCGTCGGCCACGCGTCACCCGGCTCCGCGACCGGAAGGTCCTGGTCGCTGCCGTCACCGTCGCCTTCGGGCCAACCGTCATCGACCACGATCCGCCCAACATCGGCAACGTCGGTGAGCGCGGCGACGAGCTCGGGCGAGACCACGACCGCCTGCGCACCGGAGTCGCGCACGATCCAGCCGACCTCGTCCGCCTTGAAGTGCACATTGATCGGCACCACGACCGCACCCAGGCGGCCGGCCGCGTGCAGGGCGACGAAGAACTCGGGCGAGTTCGGCACCATCACCGCGACGGTGCCGCCGGGCGTCACACCCACACGGAGCAGCTCCCGCGCGCCGCGGCGGGCGCGCTCGGCGAGGTCTCCGTACGTGATCACCTGATCGTCGACTCGGAGCGCGACCCGATCGGGATCGCGGCGAGCGTGAGCGAGAAGTCCGGCTTCCATCCGTGCCATCATGCCGCGCGTGGACGACGCTGCGCTCGGGCCGATCGCCCCGCGACTCGTTTTCGAGGACGAGCACGTGCGCGTGCGCGTGTGGATCAAGGTCCTGGCACCGGGCGAATCGTCGCCGCCCGATCGCCACGAGCACGACGACGTGATCGTCGAGCTCGGGCACGGCGGCTGATGGGCCTCCTCGTCGGTGACATCATCCGCCACGGCGCGGCCGTGACACCCCATGCGTTCGCCCGCGGCGGGATCGGCACCTGATGGACTTCACCTACCCGCCCGAAGCCGAGGCGTTTCGCGCCGAGTTCCGCGCCTGGCTCGACGAGCACCTCACCGACGACGGCCGCGGCGACGGCAGCTACTCGATGGAGATGGGCCCCGACCAGATCGAACGGCTCCGCACGTGGAATCACCTGCTTGCCGAAGCTCGCTACGCGGCGATCGCTTGGCCGGAGGCCTACGGAGGCCGAGGCGCCGGTGTCATGGAACAGGTCGTCTTCGCCGAAGAGATGCACCGCGCCGGCGCACCGGGAACACTCAACCCGATCGGCCTCTCCAACATCGCCCCCGCGATCATCGAGCACGGCACCGACGAGCAGCGGCGAAGCCTGCTGCCCCGGATGCTGACCGGCGACGACATCTGGTGCCAAGGCTTCTCCGAACCCGACGCGGGCTCTGATCTGGCCTCGCTGAAGACCCGAGCCGTCATCGACGGCGACTGCTTCGTCGTGAACGGCCAGAAGACCTGGAACACCCTCGGCCACGTCGCGCACTACTGCGAGCTGCTCGTGCGCACGAACCCCGACGTCCCGAAGCACCGGGGCATCTCGTGCCTGCTCGTCGACCTGTCGCTACCGGGCATCGAGGTACGACCGTTGACCACGATCACCGGCGAGCACGAGTTCAGCGAGATCTTCTTCACCGATGTGCGGGTCCCGGCCGATGCCCTCCTCGGACCGATCAACGAGGGCTGGCGAGTCGCCATGACCACCCTCACCTACGAACGCGGCACCGTCGCCAACCTGCATCTCGGCCTGCGCGCCACGATCCTCGAGCTGGTCGACGAGGCCGCCGCGCGCGGCCTCGACCGGGATCCCGTCGTGCGTCAGAAGCTCGCGCGCGTCTACCTCGAAGGCGAGCTGCTGAAGCTCCTGAGCGAACGGGCGATCTCCAGCGCGCTGCGCGGCGACGCGCCTGGCCCCGAGTCGAGCATCGCCAAGCTCGTCTGGAGCGAGGCCACCCAACACCTCGGTGAGACAGCCGGTGAGGTACTCGGATTCGAGGCCAACACCGGCCGGTGGGGCCGCGATCGCGTCTCCATGCGCTCGCTCACCATTGCCGGCGGTACGACCCAGGTGAACAAGAACGTCCTTGCGAGGCGCGTCCTGGGGCTCCCCCGCGGGACCTGAGCCGTCACCGCGCGACCGCCCTCGCGTCGACCCGGCCCCGCCGCTTCAGGACAGCCGCTTCAGGCCAGGCGGTTCAGGCCAAGCGATTCACGGTGCCGTCGGTCACCACGCTGACCGGCCGACCGACGAGCTCGCACCTCTCCGCCTCGGCCATGACCCCCGGATCGTCGAAACGCGCGTAGCAACGCCCACCCGCCACGTCGCACACCGCCACCCCCCAGTCGGGCGCTCCGTCCGAGCCGTGCACCACGGTGTACGCCGCGACCGTGGCCGGGCCCTCGTGGCGCTCGACGATCGGCACGGTCACCGGATCGGGGCTCGCCTCGGGCGGCGTCACCGCGCCGGGCGTCGCCGAGTACACCCCGAAGACGTGCTTCGTCATGTGCATCCCGACCCCGCTCACCAACCCGAACGCGCGGGGGTCCTTCCGCAGCACGCGCACCATCGTGGCGATCGAATGCGCCAGGTAGTCACTCCCCGCGCCCCCGTGGTACGGCAGACCCCCGGTGACGGTGAAACCCCGCGGGTCGTCGGGTTCGAGCCCGAGCGCGTCGCGCGCGAGATTCACCGACGAGGCGAAGCACGAGTACAGGTCGAGGTGAGCGACCTCGTCGATCCCCACGCCCGCACCGGCCAGCGCGGCCTGACTCGCCCATTCCATCGCCGGCGAGCGCGCCAGGTCGGGATGCTCGGCCACGTAGACAGGATCGGTTGCGTAGGCCCAGCCGCGCAGATAGACGCGGCGGTCCCGAGGAACACCGAGGCGGTCGGCGGCGTCGTCCGATGCGATGACGACTGCGGCGGCCATGTCCACGTCCATGATCGACACCATGTACTTGGTGTACGGGTAGCCGACCATCCGGTTGTCCGCCGTCGGTGTGATGATCTCCTCCGCGGTGCGCCGGGTCCGGAACCAGGCGTCGGGGTTCGCGGCGGCGACGTCGGTGAAGCGCGCCCACTGCGCCCCGAGCTGCGCCCGGTACTCATCGAGACCGACGCCGAGACGGGCCCGGCGGGCGTTGTCGAACATCGCGAACGTCAGCCACGCCTGGAACACATCGTGAGCGACCTCGGCCGGATGGAACGGCGCCTCCCAGGGAAACGGGCGCTTCTCGGCCGGCTTGAACGAGTACGGGAATCGCTCCCCTGCCTTGCGCCACCGGCGCTGGGTGGCCAACGCCTCGGCGCCGCACACCAACGCCACCTCGGACTCACCATCCAAGATCCGGGTCACCGCATCCTGGACAAGCACCTGCGGCGTGGTCCCGCCGATCCCCGAATACCTCGCCCGGCGCGGGGTGATCCCGAGCCGCTCGGCGACGCGCCCCGCCGGGTCGTCGTACTGCCATGTCTGGGTGAACACGACGTCGAGCGCGTCCACCGCCGTGAGCACCGAAGAGCCCGCGTCCGCAGCAGCCTCGCGGGCGACGCGGGCCCACATGTCGAGGGGCTCCGGAGCGTCCTCCCGCCACGTGTGGTTGGCCACCCCCACGATGCACGGGCCCACACCACCTCCAAGATTGTTCCGCTCGCTCCCCATCAGAAGGCAGCCTCACTCGCGACCGCTCGCTCCACACCAGGACCGTTCCGCTCGCTCCGCATCACACTCGCTCCACACGACACCCGTTCCGCGGTCTCCGGACACCTGACACGGTAGTCAGGTTCGTGCGAGACTCGATCAGTGACCGACCGACCGAAAGCGCTCGTGACCGCTCCCTTCCGCGGCGAAGGGCTCGACACCCTCCAGAGCATCGCCGACGTCGTCCTCGACCCGTGGATCGACCACCGGCCACTCCGTCTCTACAACGCCGAGGACCTGGCCGCACGGATCGAGGCCGAAGGCGCCGATCTGCTGATCGTCGAGAGCGACTCGGTCAAGGGACCGGTGCTGGACCTTGGCTTGCTCGCCATCGGGTCGTGTCGCGGTGACCCGAACAACGTCGACATCCCGGCGGCGACGGCCAAGGGGATCCCCGTGCTGCACGCTCCCGGGCGCAACGCCGACGCCGTGGCCGAGATGACCATCGCGCTGGTGTTCGCGGTCAACCGGGGGCTCGTCCGCGCCGACCTCGACGTACGGGCGGGCGAGGTGTGGAGCAACGGCACCATCCCCTACCAGCGCTTCCGGGCATGGCAGCTCGCGGGCCGCACCGCCGGCCTCGTCGGGCTCGGCGCCGTCGGCCAGGCCACACGATGGCGCCTCGAGGGCCTCGGAATGCGGGTGATCGCGTACGACCCGTACAACCCGGAGGCCACCCACTCCTTGGATCAGCTCCTCGAAGAATCAGACGTCGTGTCGATGCACGCCAAGGTCACCCCCGAGACCGAGGGGCTCATGGGTGCCGGCCAGTTCGCCCGCATGCGGGAGGGCGCCCTGTACGTGAACAGCGCCCGGGCCCAGCTGCACGACACCGACGCGCTCGTCGACTCGCTCGTGCTCGGCCATCTGGGCGGTGCCGGCCTCGACCACTTCGTCGGCGAGAACCTGCCCATCGATCATCCGCTGTGCGCGATGCCCAACGTCGTGCTCACTCCCCACATCGGCGGCGCGACCTACGACACCGAGGCCAATCACTCGCGCCTCATCGCCGATGACCTCCGGCGGCTCCTCGCCGGAGAGCGACCCACCCACATCTGCAACCCGGAGGTGCTCGCGTGAGCAACGCGGCCGAGATCCTCGCGGTCAAGGAGCAGGTGCTGCGGGCCGCCCAGGAGATGCTCCGATCCGGCCTGGTCGAAGGGACGGCCGGGAACCTCGCGGCGCGCTTGCCCGACGGCAATGCCGTGCTCACACCCTCGAGCGTCGACTACCTCGAGATGACCCTCGACGACCTCGTGGTCTGCGACCTCGACGGCAACGTCCTCGAAGGTGAGCGGAGCCCCACGACCGAGAAGGCGCTCCATCTCGGCGCGCTGGGCCTCCACCCCGAGATCAACGCGACGATGCACTGCCACGCCAAGTTCGCCACGATGTTCGCGCTCACGCGCCAGCCGATCCCCGCGGTGATCGAAGAGTTCGTCGTGTTCGTGGGTGGCGACGTCGAGTGCGCCGACTACCGCACCACCGGCACCGACGAGCTCGGCGAAGAGGTCGCCCGGCGCGTGCGCGACCGGGCGGCGGTCCTCATGGCCAACCACGGGCTCTTCGCAGTGGGCAAGGACCCCAAGCAGGTGCTGCACGTCGCCCACCTCGTGGAACGCACCGCGGAGATCGTCTGGGGCGCGCGGCTGCTCGGTGAGATCGTCCCGATCCCGGCCGATGTGAACGAGACCTTTGCCGGCTACTACCGCTACGGGCGAACCGGCAAGTTCTAGACGGACGCGTTCTCGGCGGGCGCGTGCTCGGCGGGCGCGCCGTCGCGCTTTCGGGCGACGGTGAGCCCGTCGCCCACGGTGAGGATGACGCTGTCGACGCGGGGATCGTCGGCGATCATGCGGTTGAAGGCACGGATCGCGTTGGTGTTCTCGTCGTCGACCGTCGGCTCGATCACCGCGCCACCCCACAACACATTGTCCACCAGTATCACGCCACCCGGACGGAGGCGCCGGAGCACCTCCTCGTAGTAGGCCGGGTACGTCGGCTTGTCCGCGTCGATGAACGCGAGGTCGAACGTCGGCTCGTCGGCCAGCGCGCGCAGCGTGTCGAGCGCCGGGCCGATCCGAAGGTCGATCTTGTCGGACACCCCGGCCGCGTCCCAGTGACGCCGTGCGACTGCGGTCCACTCCTCGCTGACGTCACAGCAGAGCAACTGCCCGTCGGCCGGGAGGCCCCGGGCGATGCACAGCGCCGAGTAACCCGTGAAGGTGCCGACCTCCACCGCGCGGCGCGCCCCGACGAGGCGGGTGAGCAGGGTCATGAACGCGCCCTGCTCCGGCGAGATCTGCATCATCGAGATCCCACCGAGGTCGGCGGTCTCGGCGATGAGCGCGGCCTGGGTCTCGTCGGGGGTCGCGCCGTGGTCGACGAGGTAGCGCTGGCCTTCGGGTGAGAGAAAGAACGACTTGGGCTCGGTCATCCCCTCACCCTAGGCGCAGCCTGCGACGCCTCGGCTAGGACGCGAACGTGATGTCGATGTCCTCGGAACGCTCGGCATCCGCGTCGGCGATCAGCTCACCCACGCTGAGGAAGCAGCGGGTGTCGGCCGCGCCGCAGTCGTGCGCGTTGGCGCCGATGTCGGTGGACTTCACCATCGTGGTGGCGGTCCCGGTCCCGTCGTCACCGATCTCGAGGACGCTGATGCCACCGAGGTCGCAGTCGTCCTGGCTGACCTCGGCGTCGCCGGCTTGGGCGCGTAGAGCCGCATATGACGGAGGCGTCAGCTCCGCTGGGAACGCCGTCGGGCGACGATCTCGGCCGCCGCTCCGACCGCGAGCACGAGAACCGCGAGCCAGGCCAGCTGGTTGACCCGGCCGAAGAACGTGGGCCATTCGAACTTGGGGGCGAACCGGTGGCGGTGCTGCTGGACCGCGATGTAGAGGCCACACGCGGCGACGGCGACGGCCGGGAACAGCGCCAGCGCCGGCCGCGCCCGGCGGACCCGCACAGCCACGAGCGCCGCCGGACCGACGACAAGGCCCGCCCACGGCTGGAGCAGCAGCCCGGCCACGACCGCGCCGAAGACGCCCAGTCCGATCGCCGGCGCCCAGCCGGAACCCTCGGGCACGGGTGGCGCACCCGGGCTCGGCGCGAGATCCTCGAGCGCGGCTTTGGCCCTGCCCTCCGGCCCGCCCACGACCGCTCCGCTCACGACAGCGCCGCTCACAATCAAGCCGCTCACGATCACACCGCCCGGCGCGGCGGTGTTGCGGCGCCGACGGCGGGAACGAACGCCGGTCACGACCGCGATGGCCAGCGCGACGACGATGGCGACGGCCGAGACGGCAAGCGCGGCATTGACCACCCGTTGGGGCGCCCATCGCATCCGGATCGTGAACGGCCCGCCGCCCGGCGGCGGCCGTACGAGCCAGCCGTTGGCGTAGCCGTCCACGAGGGTCGAGCCGCCGAGGTCAACGGTGCCGTCGGTGCCCTCGAGCTCGGCCCGCCACCCGGCGTTCTGGCTCTGACCCAGCACCATCCAGAACGGGGACTCCGCACCGGCGACCCGAGCGGTGACTCGGTCTCGACCGGAGCTCGTCACCCTGATCTCCGGCACACCGGGGTCCGTGCGCGTGGCCGGCTCGGTCGAGCTGATGGCCGGCTCGGACGAGGCGCCGGTCAGCTCGGCGACCGACACGGCCTCACCTCCCGCCGCGGACGACAACACGATGCGATCGACGTCGATACCGGTGTCCTTGCCCCGAGCGGTGCTCAGCTCGTGAGG
>DASRPD010000047.1:0-15729 GCA_035646535.1 Acidimicrobiia bacterium | reverse complement strand
CTCTGGGAGTCCGTACGTGACGTTCGGAGTCAGCTCTTCGACGGGTCGGCCCTTCCACTCGGCCACGATCGGCCGGAGATGCGAGTAGAAGTCGGCGACCACGCCATCGAGATCGAGACCGAGAACGAACTGATCTGAGATTGCGGGCATGGCACTCCTCCTGAGTCCCACCCAGCGCACCCCTTCTCGCGAAGGATCGGCAGTGGCATTCCGACCTTGAGGGTGTTTCGGGCGACACGCGCGATGGACGCGCGATGGCGGCCCGGATCTCGCCGCGGCTCCGCCCGCTCGTCGGCCCCAATAGGCCGTTGACCTGGGTGTTCACTACAGAGCGGGTGACGGGAATCGAACCCGCATGACCAGCTTGGAAGGCTGGGACTCTGCCATTGAGCTACACCCGCGAGAGCGTTGAGGGTATCAGCGGGGTCTCACGATCTGGCCGTGCGCAGGGTGGCGATGTGCAGCTCACGCGGGACGTGCGCGACGCGGTCGCGATTGGCGCCATCACGCTGACGTTCCGGCCGTGGAAGCGACCGCACGAGAACCCGAGCGCGAGGTTTGATGCTTGCGTGATGCCTGGCATCACGCAAGCATCAACCTCGGGGGTGGGCGCGCCTCGGGGGTGGGCGACGACTGTCGGCAGAGTCGGGGAAGGGGGACTTGAACCCCCGACCTCCTGCTCCCAAAGCAGGCGCGCTACCAAGCTGCGCCATTCCCCGTGTCGCCCGAGAGCGTACCGGGCCTACCTCGATGCGTAGGTGGGGGTGGCGATCGAGGCGAGGAGCGCGGCTTGCATCGCCCGCGCGCTGGGGAAGCGGTCGAGCGGATCCTTGGCCATCGCTCGGGCGATGGCGACCGCGAGCGTGTCGGGCACGTCGTCGCGTAGCACCGGCGGGATCGGATCCTCTCCGTGGGCCACCGCCACGTCGACGAGGGTCTTGCCGGTGTACGGCACCGCGCCGGTCAGCATCTGGTACACAACGATGCCGACGGAATAGAGATCGCCCGACGGCGTCACACGCTTGCCGCTCGACTGCTCGGGCGCGAGGTACATGGGCGTACCGAGGATCTGACCGGGCCGGGTGATCGCCCGGGTGATGTCGTGCACGCTCTTCGCGAGCCCGAAGTCGGTCAGCTTGATCGTGTCGGCATCGGCGAACAGCACGTTGGACGGCTTGACGTCACGGTGCAGCCAGCCGAGGTCGTGGGCCGCGGCCAGGGCATCGAGCATCTGGCTCGCGATGTTGACGGTCTCGTCGACTGGCAACCGGCCGCGTGCCGCCATGACCTCGGCGAGGTTCGGGCCCCTCACGAGCTCCATCACGATGTAGGGCCAGCGGAAGTCCTCGGCCGCGTCGTACACGGTGACGACATGGGGGTGGGTGAAGGCGGCCGTGGCGCGCGCCTCACGCACGAACCGGGCGCGACCTTCGGCGTCGGCCGCATCGGCCCGCAGGAACTTCAACGCGACGTCGCGACCGAGATGGCGGTCGTAGGCCTCGACGACGCGCGCCATCGAGCCGGTGCCGAGCATCGCTCGGAGCTCGTAGCGCCCACGCAGAACTGTCGCCACGCCACCGACCGTACCGAGCTGGACTCGACCGGGAGCGGATGGTCCCCTCCGTCGGGACCCCCGTGGCCTCAGGTCCCCGTCCTGTCAGGCCAGCGCGGCTGCGCTGGGCCCGCTCACCAGGCGGACGGCGAGGAGTGCCGTGCCGTCGATCGCGGCATGCACGATCGCCGGCGCCAGGACCGAGCCCGTCCGCAGTCGCAGAGCCGCGAACCCCGCGCCCGCCGAGGCTTGTGACCGCCGGCGCGAGAACAGGCTGAGGAGCGCGGCGCGAAACACCAGCTCCTCACCGAGGGCTGTCGCGAGGGGAATGCGGAGGAACGTGTGGTACACGAGCTCGGCGGTCGAATGGTCTCGCACCCGACCGTTGACGAAGAGCCGCCGCGTCGGACGGATCGCGGCCACCGCGGCAACCCCGGCGGCTGCGATCGCGCCGACGGCCAGCCCGGTGCGCACGTCCGGGCCGGCGCGATCGGGCGCGAGGCCGAGCTCGCGGGCGCCGTCGCCGTCGCCGTCGTAGGCCAGCAGGAGCAGGAGCAGGAGCAGGAGCGCGGACGCGGTGAGGTTGGCGGGTAGGTGTGACGCCCGCGGGAGGACACGGTTCACCGCCATGTTGTACGCAGCGGTCACCGCCAACGCGGTGGCTTCTCTCGTGTCGAGACCTCGAGGCACGATCTGCTTCCTCGTCCGGGATCAAGAAGATCCTCGCGTGCGCGTGCCGGTAGGGCGGCCACGGCGCGTTCGCGTGAATCTCAGGGCTCGAAGCGGTAGCCGAACCCACGCACAGTCGCGATCCACTCCTGATGGCGCTCACCCCGCGGCGTGGGCACCTCGAGCTTGCGGCGAACGCGGCGGACGTGCTCGGTGACGGTCGACTCCTGCTGCCACTCGGTCGACGATCCCCAGACGCGTTGGAGGAGCTGCGCGCGAGAGAACGCTTGGCGAGGCGCGGATGCAAGGAACTCGAGCAGGTCGAATTCACGAGCGGTCAGATCGACGGGCTCGCCGCGTACCAGCGCTTCGCGTGTCGCCGTGTCGATCACGAGCGGTCCGAACTCGAGCACGGAGGCACGGGTCGGCACACCGGCGCGGCGCAGGAGGGATCGCACCCTCGCGGCAAGCTCCCTCGGGAAGAACGGCTTCACGATGTAGTCGTCGGCGCCGAGCTCGAGGCCGAGCACCCGGTCGTTCTCCTCGGATCGCTCGCTGAGGAGGATCACCGGAACATCGCTGGCGCGGCGGAGCTGCGCGATCAGGTCGAGGCCGTGGCCATCTCGTTCGGAGGCGTCGACGATCACCAGCTCGTAGGAGCGCTGCTCGCAGGCGGCCCGTGCGCGCCCGCTCTCGCGGACTTCGTCGACCCGCAGACTGTCGCGTTCGAGAGCCCGCCGGATCAGGAGCCGCACGCCGTCGTCGGTCCCGACGACCAGGACCCTCGAGCCGTTCGGCGCCGACGGGCGTGGCCGCGCCGAACGGGACCTGGGCCGAGCCGAACGGGCCGGATCCTCGGTCTCGACCGAGCGGGTGGGTGCCATCTCGTGCTCTCCGCCTTTGTCGCGCTGTCGTCCATGCGTCGACGGCTTCGGGGCCGCACTTGAGACAGAAGGACATTCGGGGTCCGGTCGGGAACGGGCCCGACCGGGTCCGACAGCGCCGGAGCCGCGGTGACGCTGGCGTATTCCGCCGTTCAGCCGGCGGGGAGAATGATGGTCTGGTACTCGGTGTAGGGCGCGATGCCCTCGGGGCCCAGCTCCCGGCCCAATCCGGACTGCTTGAACCCGCCGAAGGGCCCGCGGAAGTCGAGGATGGTCGACGAGTTGATCGCCACGACACCGGTGCGCACTCTGGCTCCGACCGCGGCGCCGTGTTCGGGGTCCGCGGTCCACACCGAACCGCACAGTCCGTAGTCCGAGTCGTTGGCGATCCGCACCGCGTCGTCTTCGGTGTCATAGGGGATCACCGACAGCACCGGCCCGAAGATCTCCTCACGCGCGATCTTCATGTCGTTGTCGACGTCGGCGAACACCGTCGGCTCGACGTACCAGCCGGAGCTGAGCTGTTCCGGACGCCCCCCGCCGACCACGACGCGTGCGCCGTCGTCCCGACCGGAAGCGAGGTACCCCTCCACCCGGGTCCGTTGGCGTTCCGCGACGAGCGGACCGATCTGGGTCGTGGGGTCGAGCGGATCACCGACCGCGAGGGCACCGACCGACGCGCCGAGCGCATCGACCACCTCGGCGTAGCGAGACGTGGGCGCGAGTATCCGCGACTGCGCCCCGCACACCTGGCCGTTGTTCATGAGGCCTGACATCACGAGCTCGCCGAGCATCGCGTCGTCGAGCTTCACGTCGTCGAGGACGATCGCCGCCGACTTCCCGCCGAGCTCGAGCGTGACCCGCTTGAGCTGTTCGCCACAGACCGACGCGATGTGTCGGCCGACTGCCGTGCTTCCGGTGAAGCTCACCTTGTCGATGCCGGGATGGGTCAGCAGGTGGGCCGCGTGCTCGCGCCCGGCGGGGACGATGTTCACGACGCCGGGTGGCAGGTCGGCTTCGATGATCGCATCCGCGAGGAGGTACGAGTCGAGTGGGGTCTCCGGCGCGGGCTTCAACACGATCGGGACTCCGGCGGCCATGGCCGGCCCCAGCTTCATGACGGTGATGAACAGCGGCACGTTCCAGGGAAGGATTCCGGCGGCGACTCCGACGGGCGCCCGTCGCACCTGGAGGCGACCACCGAGCGCACCGGTGCGCTCTTCCATGAACGGGTAGTCGGCTGCGAGCTCGGCGTAGGTGTCGAGCACCATGGTCGAGGAGAACACCTGGCCCATGATCGACCAGCTCTTGGGCGAACCGTTCTGGCTGGAGATCAGGTCCGCGATGGCCTCCGCGCGGGCCTGGAGCGCCTGGGACAGCCGGCTGATCGCAGCACCGCGCTCGGCGGGGTCCATCGTGGGCCACGGCCCGTCGTCGAACGCCGTGCGCGCCGCCCCGACCGCCCGGTCGATGTCGGCGGGACACGAATCGGGCACCCGGCCGATGACGGCCTCGGTGTGCGGCGAGACGACGTCGATCACCGAGTCTGATTCGGACTTGATGAACTCGCCGCCGATGAAGAGGGTGTCGTAGATCTGCACGGGTCTTCCCCTGATCGAATGGTGTTGCATGTCTGATGATCGAACGGTAGCGCGGGCTACGAGGCGCGCGGCTCGGGTGTCGCGACCGCGGGAACGGCGACACTTGTCGGCGTCGGCCGGCCGCCCCGGCGGAGTATCAGGACGCCGAGCACGGCGGCTGTCAAGGACGCAGTGAGGATGCCGAGCTTGGCGCTGGTGTCACGTCCGTCGGCGCCGAACGCGAGCTGCGACACGAAGATCGACACGGTGAACCCGACGCCACCCAATGCGGCGACCCCGACGAGGCCGCGCCAGGTGGCCTCGGTCGGCAGGGTGCCGAGCCGGAGGCGGACCGCCAGCCAGGTGAATGACGTGATGCCGGCCAGCTTGCCCACGACCAGGCCGAACATCACGCCGTGCGCGATTGGGGAGCGGAGCGCGTCACCGACGGAGTCGGCCGAGATCGGAACGCCGGCGTTGGCCAGCGCGAAGAGGGGAATGATCACGTAGCTCGACCACGGGTGCAGCCCGTGTTCGAGCCACTCCGCGATGGAGACCGAGCCGCGCGCCAGCACCGTGGTGTTGCGAGCGGCCTCGACCGACGAGAGGTCGGCCAGCTGCTCCCCGTCGATCGTGGACGGTGACCACGACGCGCCCGTCGGCGTCATGAGGCCGAGGATCACCCCGGCGATCGTGGCGTGGACACCCGATTCGTGGATCGCGAGCCACAGAGCGACACCGACCGCGACGTACGGCCAGATGGCCCGCACGCCGAGCAGTCGGAGCACGAGCGTGAGCGCGATGAGCGCGATCGCGACCGCGAGCGCGGTGAGGTCGATGCCGCCCGAGTAGAAGATCGCAATCACGATGATGGCGCCGATGTCGTCGACGATCGCGAGCGCGAGCAGGAACAGCTTGAGCGACGGTGCGACGCGCGAACCGAGCAGGCTGAGCACGCCGACGGCCATGGCGATGTCGGTCGCCATCGGGATGCCCCAACCGGAGCTTCCAGCACCACCTGCGTTGAACGCGACGTAGATCAACGCGGGAACGACCATCCCGCCGAGCGCGGCGACCACCGGGAGCGTCGCGGTGCGCCGGTCGCGCAGCTCCCCGACGACGAGCTCGCGTTTGATCTCGAGGCCGACGACGAAGAAGAAGATCGTCATGAGGCCGTCGTTCACCCATTCGCGTAGGTCGAGGCGGAGGAGGTGGTCGCCGACGATGACCTCGATGGTCGTCTCCCACAGCTCGTGGTAGCTGTCCCGGAACGGGGAGTTCGCCCAGATCAGGGCGACGATCGTCGCGATGACGAGGACGACGCCGCCGGCCGCCTCGGCGTGGAGGAAGTCGACGAGGGGGCGGGGGAGGCGAGCGCGCTTGCGCAGGCGGGTGTCGGCGGCCATTGGCTGGATCGTACTGACGGCGTGGTGGGAGGGCTCGATCATCACCGCCCCCACGTCGTCCGGCGGTCGGGCCCGGCCGACCGACCAGGCGGCGGCGCGACCCGTTGGGAGGGCGGCGATCGCAGCGCGCGGTCTGAGACGACGATTTGTGGCGCCCGGCCGGTACACTCCCAGCCCTCATGGACACGTCGGTCGAGACGCTCGAAGACAACAAGGTTCGCCTCCACATCGCCATCCCCGAGCAGGAGTTCGAGTCGGCCATCGACGCGGCGTTCCGCAAGCTCGCGTCCAAGGTCCGCATCGACGGCTTTCGGCCCGGTAAGGCGCCTCGACGCGTGCTCGAGGCGCAGTTCGGAGCGGACGCGGCCCGCGAAGATGCGCTGCGTGACGCGTTGCCGACCTACTACCGCGACGCACTCGGTGCCGAGGAGCTCGACACGATCGCGCCCCCGGAGATCGAGATCACCGCGGGTGAAGAGTCAGGCGACGTGGCGTTCGACGCGGTGGTCGAGCTACGACCGGTCGTCGAGCTCGTCGGCTACGACGACCTCAGCGTCACCCTGGAGGAGTACGAGGCCGCCGATGACGACGCCGTCGACGCCCAGGTCGTCGCGCTGCGGGAGCGCTTCGCCGACCTCGAGGACTCGTCCGTACCGCTCACCGACGGTGACTACGCCGAGATCGACATCAATGGGTCTGCGGGCGGCGAGCCCGTCGACGGGCTGACCGCCGCCGACTTTCTCTACGAGGTCGGATCCGCCTCGGTCGTCCCGGGGCTCGACCCGCAACTGCACGGCAAGGGGCCGGGCGACATCGTGGAGTTCACCGAGGAGCTCGACGACCGCTTCGGCGACCGGGCCGGCGACGAGATCACCTTTCGGGTGCTGGTCAAGGAAGCGAAGAAGAAGGTGCTGCCCGAGGCGACCGACGAGTGGGTCTCCGAAGTCACCGAGTTCGACACGCTGGACGAGCTGCGTGCCGATCTCCGGCGACGCCTCGAGATGGTCACCGCAGTACGGGGTCGCATGGCCATGCGGGAGAAGGTGCTCGAGGCCGCGTCCGACCTGGTGCTGATCTCGGCGCCGGAACCGCTCGTCCAGAGCGAGATGGAACGGCGCCTGCGCGAGTTCGCGCATCAGCTCGAGGAGCGGGGCGGCACGATCGCCGGGTACCTCGAATCGACCGGACAGACCCAGGAAGACCTGCTCGCCGAGGTGCGCTCGGGGGCCGACAAGGCCGTCCTCGCGGACCTGGCGCTCCGGGCCGTCGTGGCCCAGGAGGCCATCGAGGCCTCCGAGGAGGATGTCGACACCGAGATCGCCAAGCTGGCCGAACAGACCAAGCGCAAGATCCAGAAGGTGCGGCGTGATCTCGACCGCCAGGGGGCACTCGACGCACTACGATCTGATCTCGCCCGGGGCGCGGCGATGGAGTTCCTCATCGACCATGCCACCGCGGTCGACCGGGACGGCAACCCGATCGACCTCACGCTCCCCGAGTCATCCGACACCGACCCGGCCGAGCCCGATGCCGCGGATCCGGCCGACCCAGCAGTGGAAGAGGAGCCCGAGGCGTGACGCAGCCCGAGAACAGCTACCTGCCGAACCCGCTCTTCATCGAGCAGACCAACCGGGGCGAGCGTCAGATCGATCCGTACTCGAAGCTCTTCAACAACCGGGTCGTGTACCTGGGTACCCCGGTGGACGACTCCGTCGCGAACCTCCTCGTCGCCCAGCTCCTGACCCTGGAGAGCGACGACCCCGACAAGGACATCTCCCTCTACATCAACTCGCCGGGCGGCGAGCTCACGGGGCTGTTCGCCATCTACGACACGATGCAGTTCATCAAGCCCAACGTGATGACGATCTGCCTCGGCCAGGCCGCCTCCGCGTCCGCGGTCCTGCTCGCTTCGGGCACGGCCGGGAAGCGCTTCGCGCTGCCCCACGCCAGGATCCTCATCCACCAGCCCCACGGAGGGGCCTCCGGCCAAGCGGTCGACATCGAGATCCAGGCCAAGGAGATCACCCGGATGCGCGAGCTGCTGGACGAGATCCTCGCCCACCACACCGGCCAGCCCGCCGAACGGGTCGCCAAGGACACCGACCGCGACTTCATCATGAGCGCGCTCGAGGCCAAGGAATACGGCATCGTTGACGAGATCATCACGAACCGGGAGCTGGCCGCGGTGGCCGTCCCCGCGGGCGTGAGCTAGTACCGCACCGCCAGAGACACGAACGACCAGGGGGGCACGTCGTGGCCAAGTTCGGGGACGGGGGGGACCTGCTGAAGTGCTCGTTCTGTGGAAAGAGCCAGAAGCAGGTCAAGAAGCTCATCGCCGGCCCCGGCGTGTACATCTGCGACGAGTGCATCGACCTCTGCAACGAGATCATCGAAGAGGAGCTCTCGCAGAGCACCGAGGTCAAGTTCGACGAGCTCCCCAAGCCTCGTGAGATCTACGGCTACCTGAACGACTACGTCATCGGTCAGGACCAGGCCAAGAAGATCCTCTCGGTCGCGGTCTACAACCACTACAAGCGCGTGCAGGTCGGCGCGTACGGCGACCCCGACGTCGAGCTCGCGAAGTCCAACATCTTGCTCATCGGCCCGACAGGGTGCGGCAAGACGCTGTTGGCCCAGACGCTGGCCCGGATGCTCAACGTGCCGTTCGCCATCGCAGATGCGACCGCGCTCACCGAGGCCGGATACGTCGGTGAAGACGTCGAGAACATCCTGCTCAAGCTCATCCAGGCCGCCGACTACGACGTCAAGAAGGCCGAGACCGGCATCATCTACATCGACGAGATCGACAAGATCGCCCGCAAGGCCGAGAACCCGTCGATCACCCGAGACGTCTCCGGTGAAGGTGTCCAGCAGGCGCTGCTCAAGATCCTTGAAGGCACCACCGCGTCCGTGCCGCCCCAGGGCGGGCGCAAGCACCCGCACCAGGAGTTCATCCAGATCGACACCACGAACGTCCTGTTCATCTGCGGAGGCGCGTTCGCCGGGGTGGAGAAGATCATCGAGAGCCGTCTCGGCAACAAGGGCATCGGCTTCCACGCCGACGTTCGGCGCGCCGAAGAGAAGGACATCGGCGGCATCCTCTCCCAGGCGCTTCCCGAAGACCTGCTGAAGTTCGGGCTCATCCCCGAGTTCGTCGGGCGACTCCCGGTCATGACCACCGTCCACAACCTGGATAGAGAAGCGCTCATCCGCATCCTCGTCGAGCCGAAGAACGCGCTCTTGAAGCAGTACCAGAAGTTCTTCCACTTCGACGACGTCGACCTCGTGCTCACCGACGACGCGCTCGACGCGGTGGGCGACGAGGCGCTGAAGCGAGGGACCGGGGCCCGCGGCCTGCGGGCCATCCTCGAAGAGGTGCTCCTCGAGGTCATGTATGACCTGCCGAGTCGCACCGACGTCGCGCAGTGTGTGATCGACCGTGGGGTCGTGTTGCGCAACGTCACCCCCACGATCATCACGACCGACGAAGCCAACCGCCGCAGCGCGTAGCCACACCCGCTGCCTTCTCGGCCGGCCCGTGCCGCGAGGCAGCGGTCGGCCGGCCGGGTTTCGTTACCGAGATCGGTGAGAGGTGTTCCGTAGACTGGCGAGCTATGCCTGCCGCGGTTCCCGAGAAGCCGACTCTCGACGGCCTCGAAGCGAAGTGGGGTGGCGCCTGGGACACCGAGGGCACCTACCGCTTCGACCGGACGAAGCCGCGGGCCGAGGTCTACGCGATCGACACGCCCCCGCCGACGGTGTCGGGCTCGCTGCACATGGGCTCGTTGTTCGGCTACGTGCATACCGACGCGATCGCGCGGTACCGCCGGATGCGCGGGTTCGAGGTCTTCTACCCGATGGGCTGGGACGACAACGGCCTGCCCACCGAGCGCCGGGTGCAGAACTACTTCGGCGTCCAGTGCGATCCGTCGCTGCACTACGACCCTGACTTCGTGCCGCCGGAACGGCCGGGGAAGAAGGACCCTCCGGTGCACGTGGCGCGCCAGAACTTCGTCGAGCTGTGCCTCCGGCTGACCAGGGAGGACGAGCAGGCCTTCGAACAGCTCTGGCGACACGTCGGCCTCTCGGTCGACTGGGACCTGACGTACACGACGATTGGCCCCGACGCCCAGCGCGCCTCCCAGCGCGCCTTCTTGGCCAACCTGGAGCGGGGCGAGGCGTACCAGTCCGAGGCGCCGACGCTGTGGGACGTCGACTTCCGTACCGCGGTCGCCCAGGCCGAGCTCGAGGACCGCGAGGTCGCCGGCGCGTACCACGCGGTCTCGTTCCACGGTGTCGACGGTGGTGACGACGTCGTCATCGAGACGACCCGGCCCGAGCTGCTCGCGGCGTGTGTCGCGTTGGTCGCGCACCCCGACGACGAGCGCTACGCCGATCGTTTTGGCCAGACGGTCACCACGCCGCTGTTCGGCGTGTCGGTCCCCATCGTTCCTCACCACCTGGCGGATCCGGAGAAGGGTTCGGGGATCGCGATGGTCTGCACCTTCGGTGACACCACCGACGTGGTGTGGTGGCGTGAGCTCCAGCTGCCGACGCGCAACATCATGGGCCGCGACGGCCGCCTGCTTGCCGATCCGCCCGAGTGGGGTCCGTCGGTCGATCCGGCGGCGGCCGACCGGTACGCGGAGGTGGCGGGCAAGACCGCCAAGCAGGCGCAGCGACGCATCGTCGAGCTGTTGGTCGAGACCGGCGACCTGGTGGGGGAGTCCAAGCCGATCACTCACGCGGTGAAGTTCTACGAGAAGGGCGACCGCCCGCTCGAGATCGTCACCAGTCGGCAGTGGTACATCCGCAACGGCGCCCACGATCCCGGCCTGCGCGCCGACCTGCTGGATCGGGGCCGTCGTCTCGAATGGCATCCGCCCCACATGTTCGGTCGCTTCGAGTCGTGGGTCGAGGGGCTCAACTCCGACTGGCTCGTCAGCCGTCAGCGGTTCTCCGGCGTCCCGTTCCCCCTGTGGTACCCGCTGGGTGACGACGGAACGGTCGACCACGACGCGCCGATCCTCGCCGACGACGCGAGCCTCCCTGTCGATCCGTCGAGCGACACGCCTCCGGGATTCACCGAGGCGCAGCGCGATCAGCCGGGCGGGTTCGTCGGCGATCCCGACGTGATGGACACCTGGGCGACGTCGTCGCTGACGCCCCAGATCGCGACCGGCTGGGTTGACGACCCCGACCTGTTCGGGCGCACGTTCCCGATGGACCTCCGCCCCCAAGGCCCCGAGATCATCCGGACATGGCTGTTCGCGACGCTGCTGCGCTCCACGCTCGAACACGGCGAGCTGCCGTGGACCCACACCGCGATCAACGGATGGATCCTCGACCCGGACCGCAAGAAGATGTCCAAGTCGAAGGGCAACGTCGTCACGCCGATCAGTGTGCTCGAGCAGTTCGGGTCCGACGCCGTGCGGTACTGGGCGCTCAACGGTCGCCCGGGGGTTGACACTGCGCTCGACGAGGGTCAGATGAAGGTCGGCCGTCGGCTGTCCATCAAGCTGTTGAACGCGTCGAAGTTCGTGCTCGGCGTCATGGGCGACGGCACCGCGGACCCGGCGCTGATCGCCACGCCGATCGACCGGGCACTGCACGCCGAGCTCGCCGTGCTCGTGGCGGATGTCACCGACGCGTTGGAGGGCTACGACTACGCCCGGGCGCTCGACCGCACCGAGCGGTTCTTCTGGGGCTTCTGCGACGACTACCTCGAGATCGTCAAGCACCGTGCTTACGGGGGCGCCACACCCGAGGGAGCCGCGTCCGCCCGGGCGACGCTCGCGGTCGCGCTCGACGCCCTGCACCGGCTGTTCGCGCCGCATCTCCCGTTCGTCACCGCCGAGGTCTGGTCGTGGTGGCGCCAAGGCTCGGTCCACCGCGCGCCGTGGCCCGACACGAGCGCGAAGATCGCTGCGGACGAACGTGACGTCTACCACGTCGCCGCCGGGGTGCTCGGCGCGGTCCGCAAGGCGAAGTCCGACGCGAAGCGGTCGCTTCGGACCGATGTCGTGCGCGCGACGATCCGAGACACCGAGGAACGGCTCGCGCTCCTCGCCCTCGCGGCCGACGACGTGTCCGCCGCGGGTCGCATCGAGAAGCTCGAGACCGAGGTGTCCACCGAGCTCCGCGTTGACGTCGAGCTCGCGCCACCCGAAGCCTGATCGCGGTGCAACCCGGCGAAGCCCGCGCCTGGCTCGACGCGCACGTCAACCTCGAGACCGGCGTCGGCGCGCCGTCGGGGCCGTCTCGGCGCGCCACCGCGCCGACGCTGGAACGGATCTCGTTGCTCGTCGAGCTGCTCGGCTCTCCGCAGCTGTCGTATCCCGTGATCCATGTGACCGGCACGAACGGCAAGACCTCGGTGGCGCGGATGACCGCCGCGCTGGTCGAGTCGACCGGCCTCTCGGTCGGGTCGTTCACGAGTCCGCACCTCGCGGTGGTGAACGAGCGTATCGTCCGCAACGGCGAGCCGATCGCCGACAGTGAGCTGGACGCGCTCCTTGCCCATATCGCCCCGCTCGAACCCGTGCTGGCCGAACACGGGCTGGACCGAGTGAGCTGGTTCGAGATCCTCACCGCCGCCGCGCTGACGTGGTTCGCGGACGTCGCCGTCGACGTCGCGGTCATCGAGGTCGGATTGGGCGGGACGTGGGACTCGACCAACATCGTGGCCGCTGACGTTGCGGTGGTCACCAACGTGAGCATCGACCACGTCGACTACCTCGGATCGACCCGGGCCGATATCGCGGCCGAGAAGGCCGGCATCGTCGATCCGAGCTGCACCCTCGTGCTCGGCGAGACCGACACCGACCTCGTGGCGATCTTCGCGGGCCGCGAGCCCGACCGCATCGTGCTGCGCGATCGGGACTTCGGCATTGCGCGGGACCGGGTCGCTCACGGCGGTCGGCTCGTCGACGTGCGCACGCCACTCGCCTCCTACGACGACGTCTTCCTTCCGCTCCACGGGGCGTATCAGTCCCACAACGTGGCCGTGGCGATCACCGCCGCGGAGAGCTTTCTCGAGCGCCCGCTCGACGCCGATGGGCTCCGCGCCACGTGCGCCGAGCTCACCTCGCCCGGTCGACTCGAGGTCGTCGGCCACCGACCCCTCGTGTTGCTGGACGGAGCGCACAATGTGGCCGGCGCGCACGCGCTCGCCGCCGCGCTCGCCGAGGAGTTCCCCGACGCGGACCGCGCGCTCGTCGTCGGGCTGCTCCGCGAGAAGGATGCCCGCGAGATGCTCGACGCGCTCGGGGCGCGGAGCGCCGCGCTCGTCGTGTGTTGTCGGCCACCGAGCCCCCGAGGTCTGGATGCCGTCGATCTGGGTGCCGAGGCCATCGAGATGGGCATCGACCGAGAACGCGTCGTGGCCGTCGACTCGGTACCCGAGGCGGTGGCGCGCGCGATCGCGGCGACCCCCGCCGACGGCCAGGTCGTCGTGGCCGGGTCGCTCTACGTCGTCGGCGCGGCCCGCTCGGCTCTCGTCCCGGCGTCCTCGGTGTAGCCCGGCCCGGGCGCTAGCCTCGCCAGCCCTATGGCTGACCGAACCCTGGTGATCTGCAAGCCCGACGCCGTCGAACGCCACCTCGTGGGCGAGATCGTCGGCCGGATCGAGCGCAAGGGCTTGACCCTCGCCGCGGTCGAGCTGCGCACGATCGACGCCGAGACGGCCAAGGTTCACTACGCCGAGCACGAGGACAAGCCCTTCTTCGGCGATCTCGTGGCCTTCATCACCCGCAGTCCTGCGCTGTTGATGGTGGTGGAGGGGCCCGAGGCCTTCAAGGTCGTCCGCACGCTGATGGGGGCGACGAATCCGCGAGAGGCGGCGCCGGGAACGATCCGCGGCGATCTGGCGATCGAGATGACCGAAAACCTGGTTCACGGATCGGATTCGCCCGAGTCGGCCGCCCGGGAGATCGCGATCTTCTTCCCCGGGCTCTGATCCATCGCTTCGTTCGTTCGGCCGGGCCCTGGGCCGGCGAGGCGCCCAGGACTGGATTCGGGCCGGGCGAGGCCCTAGCCTGGGTCATTCGCTGGTACTGCCCGACCCGCGCGCAACTTCCCCTTCGGGTCCGCGACGCCTCCTGGGAGGCAGCCCCGTGAGCGAGCCCTGGTACTCGTCCATTCTCGGCCGCGACATGGCTGTCGACCTCGGCACCGCCAACACGCTCGTCTACGTACGCGGGCGCGGCATCATGCTCGACGAGCCATCGGTCGTAGCGATCAACACCAAGGACAACCGTCCGTTGGCCGTCGGTGCCGAAGCCAAGCGCATGATCGGTCGGACTCCCGGCCACATCAAGGCGATCCGTCCACTGAAGGACGGCGTCATCGCGGACTTCGACATCTGCGAGAAGATGCTGCGTTACTTCATCCAGCGGGTGCACCACCGGCGCTGGGCCAAGCCGCGCATCGTCATCTGCGTTCCCTCGGGTATCACCGGGGTGGAACAGCGCGCGGTGCAGGAAGCCGCCGAGTACGCAGGGGCCCGCAAGCCGGCGTTCATCATCGAGGAGCCCATGGCCGCCGCGATCGGTTCGGGGCTTCCCGTGCACGAGCCGGCCGGGAACATGGTCGTCGACATCGGTGGCGGTACGACCGAGGTCGCGGTCATCTCGCTCGGAGGCGTCGTGTCCAGCGAGTCCATCCGCATCGGCGGAGACGAGTTGGACGAGTCGATCATCAGCTTCGTGAAGAAGGAGTACTCGCTCGCGCTCGGCGAGCGCACCGCCGAGGAGATCAAGGTCGCGCTCGGTAGCGCGTTCGAGCTCGAAGAGGAGCTTTACGCCGAGATCCGCGGCCGCGACCTCGTCACCGGGCTCCCGAAGACCATCGTCATCTCGACCGAGGAGATACGCGAGGCGATCGAAGAGCCCGTGTCGGCCATTGTGGACGCGGTCAAGGTCACCCTCGACAGGACGCCGCCGGAGCTGGCGGCCGACATCATGGAGAAAGGCATCGTCATCACCGGTGGTGGTGCGCTGCTCCACGGAATGGACGCGCGCCTCGCCAACGAGACGGGGATGCCGATCATCATCTCCGAGAACCCCCTGCAATCCGTCGTGATCGGCTCGGGGCAATGTCTCGAGGAGTTCGAGGCGCTCAAGCAGGTGCTGATCTCTTCGCGGAACAGCTAGCCCGAGGCACGAAGGCTGGTGGTCATCTCTCGTCGTCGTTCACGCCGCCGCTCGGTGCTGGTGCTCCTCGCGCTCAGCGCAGTCACGCTCATCACGCTGGATCAGCGGGGCGACACGGGCGCGATCCAGTCGGTCCGCGACGGTGCGAATGACGCAATCGCGCCGGTGCAGTCGGCAGTCGACGGCGCCTTCGAGCCCGTCACCGACTGGTGGGCCGGCGTCACCGAGTCGTCCTCGCTGAAGAGCGAGAACGCGCGGCTGGAACGAGAGCTCGCCGAAGCTCGCACCGCCGCTCGCCGGGCCGTTCCGGTCGAGCGTGAGAACGAGGAGCTGCTTCGCCTCGCGGAGCTGGACTACGTCGCGAACGTGCCTCGCATCACCACCGAGATCGTGGCCGCGTCGCCGGGGAACTTCGGCTCGGCGGTGGAGTTGAGCAAGGGGTCAGACGACGGCATCCCGACCGCGATGCCGTCGTCTGACCCCTTG
>DASRPD010000046.1:0-9144 GCA_035646535.1 Acidimicrobiia bacterium | reverse complement strand
GGCGCCCAGGTGAACGCGAAGAGGTCGGCCCAGCCGTTGGTGCCGCCGGGCAGGCCCTCACCCGCGTACGTCCAGTGCTGCAAGTCGGTCGAGCGAACGACCGGCACGGTCGAGAACCCGAAGGTCGAAGAGCCGGTCGCGTAGCCGTAGTACACGCCGTCGACCTGGATCACCGAGGGATCGGGGAAGTCGAACGGCTGGTCCGCCTGGCCCGGCAGGCTCACGACGGCGGAGGCGGCCTCGGATCCTCCGGGAGCGGCCGGCGGTGCGGAGAGCGATGGGGGGAGGCAGCTCGCGGCGATCAGAGCAGCCGGTATCGCGAGCAGAAGGAGACGGCGGTAGCGGGTCGACATGAGGCTCGCTGACGATTGGACGGCACGTGCATGCCCACCCCACCCTGTCGCACTCCGTTTCGGGAGCGCCATGGTCTTCGACACGTCCTCCGCTCTTCTGAAGCAGGCCTCCGGAGCGTGAACCCACGTCGGAGAGCCGGTCGGGGCTCTCGTATCCTGGGTCCATGCAGACCGGACGGCCGACATGACGCACATCCGGGTCGCGGCGGCCCAGATCGACCTCGTCGTGGGCGATCTCGACGGCAACGCGACCCGGGTCCTCGAGACCTACGAAGCCGCCGTCGACGCCGGAGTCGACCTCGTGGCGTTCCCCGAGCTGGCGGTGTGCGGCTATCCGCCCGAGGACCTGTTGCTGCGGCCCTCGTTCGTGGCGCACGCGAACTCCGTCGTGGAGAAGCTCGCCGCGCGCACCGGGCGGACCGCAGCGATCATCGGCTATCCGGAAGCCGGCCGGGACCTGTACAACTCGGCCGCGGTGTGCGCCGATGGGCATCTCCACGGCTCGTACCGCAAGCTCCTCTTGCCGAACTACGCGGTCTTCGACGAGCAGCGGTACTTCACGCCGTCACCCGCCGGTGGCGTGTTGTTCCGCGTCGCGGGCGTGAAGGTCGCGGTCACGATCTGCGAGGACGCCTGGAGCCCGACCGGCCCCGTGCTCACCCAGGCCGCGGCCGGTGCCGAGCTCGTCGTGAACATCAACGCGTCTCCGTACTACGCCGACCGCCTCGCCGAACGCGAGACGATGCTGGCAACGCGAGCGGCCGACGCGGGTGTGCCGATCCTGTACGTCAACCTGGTCGGGGGACAGGACGAGCTCGTCTTCGACGGCGCGTCCTTGGTGTTCGACGAGCACGGCCGCCTGGTCGCGCGCGCGCCGCAGTTCGTCGAAGACCTCCTTGTCGTCGACCTCGACGTGGCGCCGGGATTCCGACGCCGCCTCCTCGATCCCAGTGGCCGCCCCGACGCCGAGCCGCTGCCGGAGCGAGCTGTGAGCGAGGCGCGGATCTCCGGGCCACCGGTCGAACCGGCGATTGCGCCACGGCTGAGCCCGGTCCGAGAGGTCTACGAAGCGCTGGTGCTCGGCACGCGCGACTACGCGACGAAGAACGGGTTCACCAACGTGCTCATCGGGCTTTCCGGCGGTGTCGACTCCGCGCTCGTGGCGGTCATCGCGGCCGACGCCATCGGGCCCGAGCGCGTGACCGGCGTGCTCATGCCGTCGCGATTCTCCAGCGAGGGCAGCGTCACCGATTCCGAGGCGCTCGCGACCAACCTCGGGATCGGCACGGTCACGATCCCGATCGAAGAGGTCCACCAGGGGTTCCTGCACCTCCTGGAACCCCTGTTCGCCGGCACGGAGCCCGGTCTGGCCGAGGAGAACCTCCAGGCTCGCGTCCGCGGCACGTTGCTCATGGCGATCTCCAACAAGCGTGGCGCGCTCGTGCTGACGACCGGGAACAAGAGCGAGATGGCGACCGGCTACTCGACGCTCTACGGGGACATGGCCGGCGGTTTCGCGGTGATCAAGGACGTGTCGAAGCTGTTGGTGTATGCGCTGGCGCGCGACCGCAACGAGCGGGAGGGCCGCGAGATCATCCCCCAAGCGGTGTTGGACAAGCCGCCGAGCGCGGAGCTGCGACCCGACCAACGCGATGACGACTCCTTGCCCGACTACGCCGAGCTCGATCCGGTGCTGGAGGGTTACGTCGAGCGGGATCGTTCGGTGTCAGAGCTCATCGCCGAGGGCTTCGACCGCGAGCTCGTCACCCGGGTTGTCCGCCTCGTCGATCGCAACGAGTACAAACGCCGCCAGGCGCCGCCGGGGGTGCGGGTGACACCCAAGGCCTTCGGCAAGGACCGCCGACTGCCCATCACCAACCGTTGGCCCGGATGATGTGCCGGGTGACGTGCCGGATGATGTGCCGGATGATGTGCCGGTGATCCGAGCTCATGCGGCCGCGAATGAGCGGGACGATCCGTGACCCCTGTCACACTTGACCGCTCGGTCAAGTATCGGGAGAATGGCGCCATGACTCACGGGGGCAAGGTAAGGCCCGCATTCGCGCCCTGGGACCGGCGGGAGCTTCCCGGTCTCTTCTCGGTCGACGAATCGGCCCGGCGCGTCGGCCACTACAAGTGGATCGAGATGCGCCTGTTCGAGGCGCTCGGTGGGTGGGTCGCCACCGTTCCCGAGCTCGACGTGAAGCTCGTGCTCGGCCGGCACTGCTATCACCACGCGTGGCACGCCGAGCTGTGGGACAAGCGCCTGCCCGAGCTGCGTGAGATGGACACGGATCGGCTGTGCGTACCGCCGAATGAGGCGCTGGCCGAGTTCGTCGAGGCGATGACCGAGCCGGAAGCGCCCGACCTCACGATCGAGAAGCTGGTCGGCGTGTACCGGGTGCTCCTGCCCCGCATGATCGCGGCCTACACCTACCACCGCAACGCCACGAGCACGATCACCGACGCGCCGACGATCCGCTCGTTGGACTTCGCCCTCCAAGACGACTTCAACGACTGGCGCGACGGCGAGATGCTGCTCCAGTCGCTCATCGAGACTCCCGAAGAGCTGGAACGGGCGAGCCGACGGGCCGCCACGCTCGACACCCTGATGCTGCGGGCCGGTGGGATCGCCGGCCCGGGTAGCCTGGGGCAAGGCGATTCTGTGACCGACGCGACACCACAAGAGGTGAAGGCATGAGGAAGCACTTTCCCGCCGAGGAATTGGCCCGAGACGACCGGTTCGTGCGGAACCGCATCGAGGACGCCATCGCCGACCCGCGCAACCGGATGATGAACGACCGGGATATCGGCTCCGCCCGGATGGACCCGGCTCGACCTGCCGCCGCCGAACGGGCCCGGGCGCTCATGCACGGCATCTTCGTCGGAGAGATCCAGGCGCTCGAAGGGGCCGGCCGCACGACCTTCGACTTCGACGAGACCGAGGCGCCTTTCGCGCTCAAGCTGGACATGGCCCGCCAGTGCTGGGACGAGTCCCGCCACTGCGAGATCTCGGTGAAGCTCGGTGACTGGATGGGTTCCGAGATCGGCGAGTTCGCCGAGCAGACCTTCCTCTACCAGGCGGCCTGCGCCGATGACCCGGTCATGCGTCTTGCCGGCGTCAACCGAGCGCTCGAAGGCCTGGCGATCGACGTCTTCAACACCATGAAGGAGTTCGGAGACCTCTCAGGTGACCCCGTGCTCGAGTTCAGCGAGGACTGGATGCTCGCCGATGAGGTCACCCACGTGAAGATGGGTTCCGACTGGCTCCGCCAGCTCACCGCTGACGACCCCGATCGGCGCGAGCGCGCCCTGGAGTACCAGCGCACCGTGGACAAGCTGTTCAGCCTCGGCGGCTTCCGTGGGGAGAGCGAGGAGAACCCGGTGCACCTGGCGCGACGGTTCCGCGAGCTCGCCGGCTTCTCGGACGACGAGATGGACGAGCTCGCCGAGCTCTCCGTGCAGGCTCAGGCCGAGGCCGAGGCGATGGCCGAGGCCATGCAGCCCGCCTCGGACTGAATCCGGGCCGGGTTCTCCCCGATTTCGACCACGGCGAGGGAAGGTAGACGGCTATGGCACGCGTCCGCGTTACTCCTGATGCCTTCGAGTTGGTGTACTACGACGCGGCCGAGATTGCCGCGTTGGCCGAACGCGTCGCCGACCGTGTCGGGGTGCCGGCCGACATCGAGGTCTCGATCGAGGTCGACGAGGCGTTGCCGCGGCCCCTCCTGGGTTCCTACGTCGACCTCGTCGACGGCGCACTGTCCATCTGGTGCTCGGGCGGGAACTTCGAGGACCCGCACTACCCGCGTCGGTTCTCCGAGTCGCTCGCCGGGTTCGAGCTGGGCAGTGATCTGCTCCGCGGCGCCGACCGGCTGAGCCCGGGGTTCTCCGAGGCGCCGGTCGACGGGGAGCTCTCGGACCGCCGGCGCGCCGCCTGGGACGTGTCCGCGCGGGGCCGTCTCACCCGCCTCGGGTTCCCGGTGCGGGAGTCGTTGAGCCGTTACCACTTCCGGCTCGCGCACGGCTTCGGCGACGCCGCTGACGCCGTCTACGACCGGCTCTGGGGCGCCGACTCCATCACGTGGGCCGACATCGTGGCCGCATCCGACGAGACCGAGGCCGTCGACCCGCGACCCAAGCCCAAGGCCCGTCCGGGCGCCAAGGGCTCGTCATTCCGCATCGACGCCTGAGCGCCCTCCCGGTCACGCTCCGCCCCGGTGCCCTCAGCACGGACCTTTGATGGTTCTGTGCCGACCCGGTGCCCTCAGCACGGACCTTTGATGGTTCTGTGCCGACCCGGTGCCCTCAGCACGGACCTTTGATGGTTTGGTCACGCCAGGCGTGACAGAACCATCAAAGGTCGCGTGGCAAACGTGGGTGGGTGGGTCGGTCAGTCCAGGTCGTGGGCCGAGATGGACGCGTAGAGCGCCAACTCTGGTGGTGCCGCCAGCAGATCTGTGGCCGACCGGGCCATCGTGACCATGTGCTCCGAATCGAGATGCGCCCGCTGGGCCTGGGAGTCGGCCCATTTCTCCACCACGAGGAAGCTCCCGGAGCCGCTCGCCTCGGCGGCGAGGTCGACATTTCGACACCCTGTCACCGACCGCGTGAGCACGACGTAGCGGGACAGGACCGCAGCGAGGTCAGCTTCCCGGCCGGTTCGTGCCCGAAAGATGCCGGCAACGATCGTGATCGCGACCTCTTCTGCCTCGGGGTCTGCGGGCATGATTCCTCCTACCCGGTTGTTATCTTGAGCGTATCCACAGGTCTGTGGAAAAGACGCCTTGACGGCTTCGGTATCCTATTGGAGTACTGCGGGCGGGCTTGGGGCGTCGGAATCAGCGTGCCCGGGCCGATTGTTGCACCAATGTGGCGGTTTGGCGGCGACTCCCGCCCTCCGCCAACCGTGCAATCCGCACACGAGATCCACAGGCCGTACTGGACCGGGCAGAAGGAACAATTGTGGCGAAAGAACGTGTCGATCGTGATGAGGAAGACCTCGTTCGGCTCTATCTCACTGACATCGGTCAATACCCTCTGCTGACCAAGGACGACGAGGTTCGTCTCGCGCAGCAGATCGAAGGTGGCAACGCCGCTCGAGAGGAGCTGGCCGAGGCGCCGAAGGGCCTGACGCCGGCGAAGAAGCGAGAGCTGCGCCGGGCATCGCGCGGGGGCGACAACGCGCAGCGCACCTTCGTGCAGTCGAACCTGCGGCTGGTCGTCTCGATCGCCAAGAAGTACCAGGCGTCGGGGCTCCCGCTGCTCGACCTCATCCAGGAGGGCAACCTCGGCCTGATGCACGCCGTCGAGAAGTTCGACTGGCGTAAGGGTTTCAAGTTTTCCACCTACGCGACGTGGTGGATCCGCCAGGCGATCACGCGAGGCATCGCGAACACCGGGCGTACCATCCGGCTCCCGGTTCACGCCGGCGACACACTCGCTCGCCTGCAGAAGGCTCGCTCACGCCTGGAGCTCAAGCTCGGCCGTCCCGCGACCCTGTCCGAGCTGTCGGCCGAGGTCGAGATGCCCGAAGACAAGGTGACCGAGGCGCTGCGCTTCGCCGCCGAGCCACTGTCGCTGTCCGAGCCGCTGCGCGAAGACGGTGACGCCGAGCTCGGCGACATCGTCGAGGACCGCTCGGCGGAGTCGCCGTTCGAGGTCGCCGCGACTGCCCTGCTGCCCGAGGAGATCGAGAAGCTCCTGGCCCCACTCGACGAGCGCGAGCGTCACATCCTGGCCTTGCGCTTCGGTCTCGATCGCGGTGAGCCGCGCACACTCGAAGAGGTCGGCGAGTACTTCAACCTCACTCGTGAGCGCATTCGTCAGATCGAGGCACGGGCCATGAGCAAGCTGCGCCACCCGTCGGCCGACACCGGCGCACGCGACCTTCTCGCCGTCTGAGCCGCCGTTAGGTCTTCCTGTTCACGGGGTCCGAGTCCTGGACGGAGCCCCGGGCTCCTGGCAGGCGGCCGGACCGGTGGCGAGCAGGCACGGGTGGTGACCCACGAACACGTCGGGCTCGTGGTTCCAGCCCGGAACGATCCACGCGTGGATCATGAAGTAGTTCCCGAGGTGCAGGTTCGTGCCTGCTTGCGCCGCGCACTGCTCGTCGGTGAGGCCCTCGCCGCTCACGCGGAAGTTCGAGTTGGAGAAGCACAGCAGCTCGTGGGTGTGCCACCAGTCGTTGTTCCCCGCGAAGCCGGCCGGGGGCATCCCGTTGTCGGTCCGCACGTACCAGCTCATCCCGACGAGCTTCGCGTCGGACCCGTTGCCGTCGTACTGGAGGAACTCGGGCTTGTTCGGGTCGAACACGTCGTCCAGTGCAGTACCCGGGAACATGGGGTCGAGCGGGTCGAACGACGGGTCGGTCGGGTCGAAGGAGCCGAGGAAGGCGTTGTGGGTGCCCATGCCCGTCGCGTAGTTCACCAAGCGGTGCATCCCCGCGGTCTCCGCGACGCCGAGCGACGGGTACTGCCTGGCGTAGTCGAGCGCCTGGTCGAAGTTTGCCGACAGGGTGAGGCAGTCCTCCCACGAGAGCATGCCTTTGGTCTGGCCCATGTAGTGGTGGGCGGCGTGCCCGCCGCCGTCACCGGTCGATTCGCACCACCACGGCCGGGTCGTGGGATCGGCGGCCTGGTGCTGGAGCGCCGTGTACTGGAAGCAGCCGCTCAGTGCCAACACGAGCACTCCGGCGCCGAGCCCGCGAACGATGCCCTTGGCCCACGCCGGCTTCACGAGTCTCATGTCGTCTCCCTCGACGGTTCCCGCTGGGCGCTTCCCCCCAGGCCACCGCACGGTAAACGAGCCACGGCCCCGCAACCACTCCGGAGGTCTCTTCACGAACTCCTCACGAGCCCGTGGGAGGAACCTGACAGACCGCAGAGCGGCGCGCACCTCGAGGGAATCCAGACCTCCTGACATAGAGAGGTGGGCACCCCTTCTGAGCAGCAGGTATCCACCAGATCACTTCCGAGAGGTGAGATAATCTCTTTGGAGTAATGGATGTTCCGGGGAGGTCGGGAGATGGCGCCGGCCGCGAGCACACTGGATGCGATGACACCGCTTCCTCGTGCCCCGGGCGGGTCGCTTCGAGTGGCCGATGGCGTGGCTTTCCTGGAGGACGACGAGGGGTCCGGGTCGGTGTTCCTGTGGGGGATGGCGGCGTGGAGCTGGTGCGCCGAGGACCGCGTGGCCCGGCGGCTGGCGGCGGTGCAGCTCGTCGAGTCCAAGGCGGCCAGGCAGCGCCGGGTGGCGGCGGCCTTCGGTGTGTGCGAGGACACCCTGATCATCTGGCGGGCCGAGTACAGGGCCAACGGCACCGCCGGGCTGGCCGGGCGCCCCATGGGCCCGAAGGGACCCTCGAAGCTCACCGACGCCAAGCGGGCCGAGATCGCAGAGCTGCGCGCCGAGGGGTTGGCGTTGCTCGCCGTGGCGGCGCGCGCCGGGGTGTCGACCGACACCGTGCGCCGGGCCCTGGCTGCGACGCCCGTGCCCGCGGCAGACCCGGTGGAGGCCGTCGGCGCGTCGGGGCTCGAGCCCCTGGCCCGTCCCGCCGACCGCTCGGCCGAGCGCCAGGCGGCACGCGCCGCTGCGATCACCGAGGCGCCGCCGGTGATCTGCGAGGGTGCCTCGCTGCCGCTGGCCGGCGCGCTGCTCATCCTGCCGGCGCTGGCGGCGACTGGACTGCTCGACGCCGCGGCCTCCGTCTACACCACCGGACGGGCCGCCTTCTACGGACTGCGCTCGCTGGTGATGGCGGTGGTGTTCGCCGCCTTGGTCGGCGAGCCCCGCGCCGAGGGGCTGACGCGCGTCGATCCGACCGACGCCGGACGACTCCTCGGCCTGGACCGGGCTCCTGAGGTCAAGACGATGCGCCGGCGCATGGAAGCACTCGCCGGACTGGGCCGCGCCGACAAGCTCATCGACGCGCTGGCACGTCATCACCTCGATACCCACCCCACCGCGGCGGGGATCTTCTACGTCGACGGCCACGTGCGCGCCTATCACGGCGGTGCCGAGGTCCCCAAGGCCCACGTGGCCCGCATCCGCCTGGCCATGCGCGCCGAGGTCGACACCTGGGTCTGCGACCACAACGGCGACGGCGTGCTGGTGTGGGCCACACCGCCGGGCGCGTCGCTCACCGGCGAGCTGCGCGCGGTGGTGACCAAGATCCGCGCGCTTGTCGGCACCGAGGCCCGCCCCACGATCTGCTTCGACCGTGGCGGCTGGTCGCCGAAGCTCTTCGCCGAGCTGACCCTGGCCGGGTTCGACATCCTCACCTACCGCAAGGGCCCCGCCCCGGCCGAGCCCCGCTCGGCCTTCGTCGCCCACACCTTCACCGACGATGCCGGAGCGACCCACGACTACCTGCTCGCCGACCGCAACGTGCGCATCGGCTACGACGCCGGCAAGCGGCGCTTCGCCTGCCGCCAGATCACCCGCCTCGACCCCACCAGCAGCCACCAAACCCAGATCCTCACCACCCGCGCCGACCCCGACCCCGCCCCGGTGGCCCACGCCATGTTCAACCGCTGGAGCCAGGAGAACTTCTTCCGCTACATGCGCGCTCACTACGGCCTCGACGCCCTGAACAGCTACGCCACCGTCGATGACGACGCGGCGCGCATGACACCGAACCCCGCCCGGAGCTACGCCGATCGCGTGCTTCGCGACGCACGGCAACGGCTCGGCCAGTGCGAAGCGGCCGAAGGCAGAGCCTCGGTCGGCGGCCGACGCCCGAGCAAAGAGATCTTCGACGCCTTCGCCGACGCGCGCGCCGAGGTCGAGG
>DASRPD010000045.1:0-6305 GCA_035646535.1 Acidimicrobiia bacterium | reverse complement strand
CTGCATCACCGTCGTCGCCGAATCACGATCCGCCAACACCCGCGTGATCGCCGCCGTCAACGTCGTCTTACCATGATCAATATGCCCCATCGTCCCAATATTCAAATGCGGCTTATTCCGCTCAAACTTCTGCTTCGCCATCTCTCATCGTCTCCGTTCAGGGCGGACGGGGTGTCCCCTCCGCGGTCGGCGGACGCTCGGGCGAGCCGACCATGGGTGTGGTGGGTCATGCTGGGCGTTGCTGTGTAGCGGGGGCGGGACTCGAACCCGCGACACCACGATTATGAGCCGTGTGCTCTAACCGACTGAGCTACCCCGCCGGGTTCACGGGTGCACGACGGCACCCGCGCGCGAGCCCCCTTACGGATTCGAACCGTAGACCCCTTCCTTACCATGGAAGTGCTCTGCCAACTGAGCTAAGGGGGCGACGCCGCCAGGATAGCCGCGGTGGTTGTTCGGCTACCTTCCGGGCGTGGGACGACCGACCTCCGGCAGCGAGCCGAGCGCCTTCGAAGCTCAGATCACCGGGGCCCGCGACGACGCCGGCACGACAGTACGGGCCGCGACCCTCGACGACGCCACCGCGACCCTGGAGATCCACAACCTCGAGGTCACCGACTCCACGGTGCTGCTCGACCTCGTACCTCGCAGCCTCGCCGAGCAGCGGGAGTGGCTCGCGCAGCACACCGGCGGTCACCCGGCGGTCGTCGCGGTGAACGACGCCGGCGAGGTGCTCGGCTACGGCTCCCTGTCGACCTTCAGGTCGCGGCCCGCCTACGCCACGACCGTCGAGGACTCGGTCTACGTCCGCCGGGACGCCCGGGGCCGCGGCGTCGGCCGGATGATCCTCGACGACCTCGTCGTGCGCGCCACGGCCCACGGGTTCCATTCGATGGTCGCCCGCGTCGTCGGCCAGAACGAGACCTCGATCGCGCTCCATCGGGCGTGCGGCTTCGAGCTCGTGGGCGTCGAACGGGAGGTCGGCCGCAAGTTCGGCCGCTGGCTCGACATCGTCGAGCTCCAGCTCCTCCTGTAGATCCAGCCCACCCGGACACACTCCCCGAGCGGAACCAACAGAGCATGTGGAGCAAGGGGCGAACGTGAAACTGGCCCACCCGGGAGCACCCCCCGAGCGGAACCAGCAGAGATGGTGGGCCGGGGAGGATTCGAACCTCCGTAGCTTGCGCAACTGGTTTACAGCCAGTCCCCTTTGGCCACTCGGGTACCGACCCGGGGCCGCGTACAGTATCAGCCGCCCAGTCGAGTTCCCCCCGAGAACGAGGTGCGCCGTGCCCAGCTTCGACGTTGTGTCCGAGGTCGACATGCAGGAGGTTCGCAACGCGGTCGACCAAGCCGGCCGCGAGATCGCGAACCGCTTCGATTTCAAGGGCACCGACAGCTCGATCGAGCTGAAGGAGCACACGATCGAGCTGCACACCAGCACCGAGGAGCGACTGAAAGCGCTGACCCAGGTGCTCCAGGAGCGCTTCGCGAAACGCAAGATCTCGCAGAAGTCGCTCGACTTCGGCAAGGTGGAGGAGGCCGCCAAGAGCACCCTGCGTCAGGAGATCACGCTCACGGTCGGCATCAACGACGAGAAGGCCCGCGAGATCGGCAAGTTCATCAAGGGTCTCGGGATGAAGGGCGTCCAGCACCAGGTCCAAGGTCAGCAGTTGCGGGTGACCGCCAAGAAGCGCGACGCGCTCCAAGATGTCATCGCCGCGCTCAAGGCCAAAGACCTCGGCATCCCGCTGCAATTCGAGAACTTCCGCGACTGAGCGACCCGCGACCAGGAGCAGCCCGTGCTCGTCAACGACCGGATGATCGTGCTGCGGTTGCGCAAATGCGCCACGACCCAGGTCGCGGCAACGGTGAAGCTCGTGGTCGGCGGCACCTTCCGCAAGTCACTCGAGCTCACCGGTGACCGGCCGACGTCGCACGGCCGCCTCGACATCCCGCTCCATGGTCGGCGAGTGCTCGGCACGGTGCGGGACCCGTGGTCCTGGTACGTGTCGCTGTGGGCCTACGGGTGCATGGGCCGAGGGGGACTGCATCAACGCGTGACCCGCACTCGATCTCGGCGCGCTGCCGCCGGGTCGGTCGTGCGCCGGCTCGCCGGCCGCGGGCGCAAGCCCCCCAATGCGAATGCACAAGGTCAGACCGCGAGCTCGCGCGGCGGGTCTGCGGATCCACGGGGCTGGGCGGAGCTGTACGCCGATGTCGATGACCCGGGCCGGTTCCGTGCGTGGCTCAGGCGGGTGCTCGACCCGGCCGAGGCGGGCCTGGTCGAGCCCGGCTACGGCGCGGGTACGCTCACCGAGGTGATCGGGCTGCTGAGCTGGCGATACCTCGCGCTGTTCTCCCGTGACGCCGACCCGCTGATGCGACCGGGAGAGCTCGTGTCAATCGATGACCTCGTCACGTTCGATGCCGCCCAGAACGTGTGTGACGACCTCCTGCGAACCGATCGCATCACCACGGAGATGCCGGGTGTCCTGGCCCGCGCGGGCTACGACCTGGACGACGACCAACGCGCCCGATTGGCCGAGCTGACCGCCGATGCCGCACGGCGCAACACCTCGTCGCACCGGGCGTGGACCGACTACCACGACGCCGCCACGGTGGATCTCGTCTCGGCGCGCGACCAGCTCGTCATCTCACGCCACGGCTACACCCGACCAATCGTCGACTGACCGCAACGCCCGCGTGGCCATCACCCGCGCGAGGTCGCGGACGGGCGCGTCACTCGTAGTAGCCGGAATGCATGTAGAGGCACGGGATGCCCTCGCGGCGCAGCATGTCGACGTTGCGCCGATCGTCTTCGATGCCGAGGCGGAGGTCGAAGCCGAAGGCACGCAGGTCACCGATCGTGGACTGCTTGAACTCTCGAGACATGTCGTAGTCGCCCCACGGCCGCATGATCAGAAGATCCCAACGGATCTCGTAGTGACGCAACCACGCCTCGGTGAGGTGGTGCACCCGTTCGGGCCGGGCAGTCAGCAGGATGATCCGCAGGTCCGGGTGCAAGAGATCGAGCAGCACCTTGACCTCTTCGATGACGTCGTCATCGCCGCAGGCTTCGAAGAACCCCTGCCAATCGCGGCGAGGAGCCTCGAGGTAGTGCTGGCGATTGGCCGCGTCGGAGAGGACACCATCGATGTCGACGACCGCGGCAGGAGCCGCGTCGACGGCTCCATCGCGCCAGTTCCAATGGTCGGGGGGTGGGACGCCGAACGTCGTCACCCCTCGTCGGTGTCCCCGCTGGACAGATACTGCTCCTTGATGGCGGCGACCACGGCAGGATCCGCGAGGGTGGTCGTGTCACCGAGCGCCTCGTCTTCGGCCACGTTGCGCAGCAGGCGGCGCATGATCTTGCCGGAGCGGGTCTTGGGAAGGTCATCGGTGAACAACAGGGTCTTGGGCTTGGCGATCGGACCGATCACCTCGCCGACGTGGTCACGGAGCGCCAACGCGAGCGCCTCGTCAGGCTCGTGACCGGCGCGCAAGATCACGAACGCGCTGATCGCCTGGCCTGCGATCGCGTCGGCCTTGCCGACGACGGCGGCTTCGGCCACCGCGTGATGCTGTACCAAGGCCGACTCCACCTCGGTCGTCGAGATGTTGTGACCGGCCACCAACATGATGTCGTCGACGCGCCCGAGCAGCCAGAAATAGCCGTCGTCGTCTCGCTTGGCCCCATCGCCGGCGAAGTAGCGGCCCTCGTAGGTGGACCAGTACGTCTCGCGGTAGCGGTCGGGATCGCCCCAGATGCCGCGCAGCATCGCCGGCCACGGGCGGGTGAGCACGAGGTATCCCCCGCCCGGTATCGGCACCGACGTGCCCTGCTCGTCCACGACATCGGCGCCGATGCCGGGCAGCGGGAACGTCGCGCTCCCGGGCTTCAGGGTCGTCGCACCGGGAAGGGGGCTGATCATGATCGCACCGGTCTCGGTCTGCCACCAGGTGTCGACCACCGGGCAGCGCTCACCGCCGACGTTGCGCCAGTACCAGATCCAGGCTTCGGGGTTGATGGGCTCGCCGACGGTGCCCAACAGCCGCAGCGACGACAGGTCGTGGCGCTCGGGGAACTCCGAACCCCACTTCATGAACGTACGGATCGCGGTCGGCGCGGTGTAGAGCTGGGTCACGCCGTAGGTCTCGATGATGGCCCAGAACCGGTCCTTGTCCGGGAAGTCGGGCGTCCCCTCGTACATGACGCTGGTCGTTCGGTTCGCGAGCGGCCCGTACACGATGTAGGAGTGACCGGTCACCCAGCCGCAGTCGGCCGCGCACCAGTACACGTCGGTATCGGGCTGCAGGTCGAACACGTAGCGGTGTGTGAAGCTCACCTGGGTGAGGTAGCCGCCGGTCGTGTGCATGATGCCCTTGGGCTTACCGGTCGTGCCGCTGGTGTAGAGGATGTAGAGGAGATCCTCCGCATCCATGTGCTCGGGCGGGCACTCGACCGACTGGCCGGGAACGACATCGTGGTACCAGACGTCACGGCCGCTCTGCATCGCGACATCGCTGCCGGTACGCCGCACCACCAGGACCTTGGTGACCGACGGTGTCTCGGCCATCGCGTCGTCGGCGGTCGCCTTGAGCGGGACGATCCCACCGCGGCGCCACGCTCCGTCGGCCGTGATCAGCGCGACGCACGCGGCGTCGTTGATGCGGTCACGCAACGAGTCCTTCGAGAAGCCCCCGAACACGACTGAATGCGCCGCGCCGATGCGCGCGCACGCGAGCATCGCCATCGGTAGCTCGGGGACCATGCCGAGATAGATCGCGACGCGATCTCCCCTCCCGACGCCGAGCGCCTTGAGCGCGTTCGCGAGCTGGGCGACCTCGTCGGTCAACTCGGCGTAGGTGATCGTGCGGGTATCGCCGGGCTCACCCTCCCAGTGGTAGGCGACCTGGTCACCGTGGCCGGCGCTGACGTGGCGGTCCAGGCAGTTGTGGCTCACGTTGAGCGTCCCGCCGACGAACCACTTCGCGAACGGGAGCTCCCAGTCGCAGATCGTGTCCCACTCGTCGAACCAGTCGAGGGCGAGAGCCTGGCGGGCCCAAAAGCCCTGATAGTCACGATCCGCTTCGTCGTAGAGATCGGTGTCGACCACGAGCGAGGCGTCTTTGAACGAAGGAGACGGCGGAAAGGTGCGCCCCTCGGCGAGCAGTGCTTCGATCGTCGGCTCGGACATGGACAACTCCCGGATCGTGATCTGCGGCGGGTCAGGCTACCGCCCGATCCGACCAGGAACCCGCGAGCCGGATTCCTCCGTCGGCCCGACGTCCCGAACGGTCGAGGCGTGACCCGCCGCGCGGGCTAGGCCTGCTTCGTGAACGCGACGACGGTGTGCGCGCCGAGCCCGGCGGGATCGGTGAGCGCCGCGGCCTCGGTGATCGTGCTACGCGCCGTGAGCGCGTCGAGATCGCCGATCGCGGCCCGCTCGGTCCAGCGGGCTCGGGCATCGGCGACGATCTCGTCGACGCCGAGCCGGGAGAGCCATTCCGCCTGCGTGGATTTCCACGTCACGTCGAGCCGTGCCCCGCTCCCCGCTTCCAGCAGGGTCTCGAGCACCAGGTCGGCGGTGATGTCACGGCCGCCAGGGTCGTCGAACGGATCGTGACCTCGGCTGTGGCGCCGAAACGTCCGGAGCCAGCCGCTGCGGCCGCGGGTCACGAGCTCGGCGGCAGGAGCGGCGTAGTCGATCACGACGACGACACCCCGTCGGAGCACCGCGCCGGCCTGGCCAATCCACTCCTCGAGCGCGCGCTGCACCGGCAGACGCGAGCCCACGGGCACGTCGAAGGCCGGTATGAGCGCATCGGCCGCGGGGACCGACACCTCGCTGAGCTCGCCGGCCGCGAGACCGACCCGGATCTCATCCCAGCCCCGCTCGGTACGTTCCACGACGTCGAACGGCAGGTTGTCCAAGAGCTCGTTCGCGAGGACGACGCCCTCGAACGGAGATCCGGGCAGCTCGTCCAACGCGGTCACGATCGGCCCGCAGCCGGGAATCGGGTCGGGGACTTCGTCGCCCGGCGCGCTCACGAACGGCCCGAGCGCGTCCTCCTCCGGCTCGATGGCCAACAGCTCCCGCTGGGCGGCCCGCAGCGCGGGTGACCGCTCGACGAGCACGTAGCGAAGCGCGGCGGCGCAGGCGGGTTCGGACCGCAGAATCTCGCGGGCCAGGCGGCCGCGACCCGCGCCCGCCTCGACCACGAGGAACGGGTCGGGTCGGCCGAGCTGGTCCCACCACTCGTCGAGCGCCCGGCCCACGAGCGCACCGAACAACGAACCG
>DASRPD010000044.1:0-65792 GCA_035646535.1 Acidimicrobiia bacterium | reverse complement strand
ATCCCGCTCATCGGCACCTACAACCGATTCGGCTGGAACCATCCCGGGCCGGCGATGTTCTGGACGCTCGCACCGCTTTCCGGCCTCGTGGGCCGGCCGTCCTGGGCCACGTTGGTCGGTGGGGCAATGCTCCAGGGAGCAGCGATCGTGGCCCTCGCCGCGCTGGCCTGGCGCAAGGGTGGCCTCGCGCTCGTCGCGATCTTCCTCGCGCTCAACGGCCTCGCGTACGGGGCCTTCGGCGCCGCGCTGCTGCTCTGGCCGTGGAACCCGAGCATCGCGTTCCCGTTCCTCGGCGTGCTCGTACTCCTCTCGTGGTCCATCGCCGATGGTGACACCCGGCTGGTGCCCTTCGCGGTTCTCGTCGGGACGTTTCTCGTCCAGACCCACGTCGGCTACGCGCCGCTGGTGCTCGTCGCGATCGGGTTCTCCGTGGTCGCGGCGGTGCGCACCTCGCGCGCGTCGCCGGAGCGCGCGATGCGGTGGAAGCGGCCGTTGTTGTGGAGCGGGGCGATTCTGGTGCTCACCTGGGCGCCGGTGGTCGCGCACGAGCTCTTGCGCCGACCGAATGTCGAGCGCTTGGGCCGATTTCTGTGGAGCGCGCCTGGCGAACCCCGCCTCGGCTTGTCGAGCGCGGCGGGCATCGTGGGTGAGGCGTTCGCTCTTCCCCCACCGTGGCTGGGCGGTCGCACGGAGCTGGATTCGTTCACCAACGCGGTGGTGCCCGCGTCAGCCGCGTGGTTGCTCGTCCCGTTCGGGTTGCTCGCCGTGGCGGGCGTCGCGGTGCGGCGTCCCGAAGGGCGGAGGCTCGGTCGGCTGGTGGGGCTGGTCACGTTGCTGGTGGTCACGGGATTGTGGTCGATCTCGAGGGTGGCCGGACCGGCGGAGCGGTACGTCTTCTACTGGCGCGTCCCGATCGCGATCGCCACCGTCGGGGTCGCGATCGGCGCGTGTTGGTACGCGTTCGGCGCCGATCGAAACCTCACGCTGCGCCGCGCTGCGTTCGGCGGACTCGTGGTCGTGCTCGTCTGGTCGTCGGCGGCGACGGCATGGCGGGTCGGTCAAGTGGGCGACGTCCTCAGCGCCGAGAGCCGCGCGCAGCAGATGCTCGACGTGATCGGATCCGACGACGCGCTCGATGGGAGCGTGCTCGTGCGGGCGCCCGACACGTCCTTTCTCGGTCTGCATCGCGCGGTCGTCAACGAGTTCGACCGCGCCGGCGTCGATGTCCGGGTCGATCCTGATCTCGGATTCCAGTTCGGTGAGTCGCGGGCAGCGACCGTGGACCAGGTCGACGAGGTGCTCTACGTCGTCGAAGGAGGCTGGTACGTGAGCGTGCTGTCCGGCGAGCCCGGCGCTGATGTGCTGTGGCAGGCGCCCGCGCTTGCGCCGGACGACGAGCAGGAGCTGCGAGAGCTCCAACGCCAGGTCTGGGGCGAGCTGGTTGCCGCGGGCCGTCCCGAGCTCTTCACCGCGCTCGGCTCCCCGCTCGCCGGCGCGGCGCTCGCTGATGTGCCCGGGCTGGACTCCGTCGCGATCGAACGCATCGCGGCACTGAACCAGGTCGTCCAGGGCACGACCGGGTGCCGGTGCGCCGTCATTGCTTTCAAGGCCGACGACGCGCCCGGCTTCGAGCTCCCACGCTGATCCTGCGGCGCGGGCGGTTCGGCGCGCCACGCGGCCGGCGATCAGACAAGCGTGCGGAGCAGCTCGCGCGTGCGTGTCTTCTCGTCTGCCGAGCCGCCGAACTCCGAGGCGGCGAAGTCGGTGACGCCGGCGTCGCCGAACCGACCGATGGCGGAGGCGACTGCGGCCTCGTCGCCGATGACCGCCAGGTCGGCCGGGCCGTCCAATCCCTCGCGGTCGAGCATGGCGCGATACGACGGCAGCGTCCCGTAGATCCGGAAGATGTGCGCGGCCCGATCGCGGGCGGCGTCGGCGTCGCTGGTGACACAGACCGGCACGCCCGCGGCGACCAGCGGCGCCGGCCGGCCGGCCTCGGCGGCCGCCGCGGTGATGGTCGGGACGGTGTACGACTCGATCGTTCCCGGGCCGGTCATCCACAGGATCGTTCCGTCGGCGAGACGTGCTGCGTATTCGAGCATCTTGGGTCCGAGCGCCGCGACCAGGATCGGGCATGGCTGCGCGTCGATGGGTGACAGGCCGAGATGCCCGTGCAGGCTCTCGCCGTCGAAGTCGACGGTCTCACCGCGCACGAGCGGGGCGAGGATCTCGAGGTACTCGCGCATGTGAGTGCCAGGTTTGGCGAACGAGTACCCGAGCATGTTCTCGATGACGATCTGATGCGAGAGGCCGATGCCGAGCGTCAGCCGATTCCCGCTCGCGGCCTGCACCGTGCGAGCCTGCGCGGCCAGCATCATCGGATGCCTCGGGTAGGTGGGGATGACCGCGGTGCCCAACCCGATGCGCGGAACCTCGCGGCCCACCACCGCCAGGGTGGTCAGAGCGTCCAGGCCGAAGATCTGTGGCAACCAGTAGGTGGCGAACCCCTCGTCCGCCGATCGGCGGGCATCGCTCACGACGCCATCGATGCTGCCCCCTTCGACCGCTGCTCCACCAAAGATCCCGATCCGCATCACCGCACCCTAGATCGGCGCTCGCTCCCCGAGCCGCGGGCCTTGCTATCGTGGTTGTCTTCACGCGGACGTGGCTCAGTTGGTAGAGCACAACCTTGCCAAGGTTGGGGTCGCGGGTTCGAATCCCGTCGTCCGCTCCAGATGGCGCACGAGCAGGCGCACGAGCAGACGCAGGAGACGGACCGCGTCGTTGCTCGTTCCGTGCTCGGTGTCTCCGCGGATTCGCCGTGGGCCGACGTTCGGGCGCAGTACCTCCGTCTCGTCCGCCGTCACCACCCCGACGGTGCAAACGACCTGGCCGAATCCGGTCGCCGTACCGTCATCACCGCCGAGATCACTGCGGCGTACGCCGTGCTCCTCACCGCGCGTGACCGTCCCGCCGATCCCGTCCGGCGCGCCAGGTCGCAGCCGACGCCGAGTGCCTGGGCCGCGGCCCGCGTGTCGACCGACACCGTGGACGACAGCCGACGCGTCCTGCTCGACGCACCGTTCGGCGACGCGTTCCTCGCGCTGTTGGAGGTGGCGCATCTCGTCGGCGACGTGTCCTACGTCGATCGACTCAGCGGGGTTCTGGAGGTAATCGTCACGTTCGCGCCGACACAGGCGACATCGCTGCTCATCTACCTCGAGACCTCGCAGGCGGGCATCACCGAGGCGGTGCTCAGCGTGGAGCCCCTGGGTGTGCACCCACCCGCGCCCCTCGATCCGCTCGTCGACCGGGTCGCCATTCTGCTGGCCACGCAACGTCCACCCGCGCCCGACTGACGGCGGCCGCCTGCCGGTAGCGACCCGGGTGCGCGAACCCGCGCGCCGGCTCGCGTAGCGTGATCGATCAGTGGACATCCTCGCCGTGGACCCGGTGCCCTGGGCGCGTGCCCAGATGGCCTTCACGCTCGCGGTGCACATCGTGCTCGTACCGCTCGGCGTGTCGTGGGCGGCGATGACGCTCATCGCCAACTACCGCGCGATCAAGAACAACGACGCCGACGCCATGCGTCTCGCCCAGCGCTGGTCGAAGGTCATGGCGGTGACGTTCGCGGTCGGCGCGGTGACCGGGACGGTGCTCACGTTCGAGTTCGGGCTCCTCTGGCCGCAGTTCATGAGCCAATGGGGTGACGCCTTCGGCATTCCGTTCGCAATCGAAGGCCTCTTCTTCTTCACCGAGGCGATCTTCATCGCGATCTACCTGTACGGCTGGAAGCGCCTCAGACCCTGGCCACACTTCTGGTCGGGCGTGCCGATCGCGGTCGCCGGGATCGGCGGCTCGTTCGCCGTGGTCGCGGCGAACTCGTGGATGAACCAACCCGCCGGGTTCACGCTCGACGCGGCGGGCAAGATCGTCGACGTCGATCCCCTCGGGGTGATCTTCAACCAGGCGACGCCGTACGAGACCACCCACATGATCGTCGCCGCGTACCTCGTCGGCGGGTTCATGGTCGCGTCGGTCTACGCGTTCGCGATGCTGCGCGGCCGTACGGAGCGCTACTACCGGCTCGGCTTCATCATCCCGTTCACCGTCGCCGCGATCGCGACGCCGGTCCAGATGGTCGTGGGTGACTTCGCGGCACGCTCGGTGTTCCACGACCAGCCGGTGAAGTTCGCGGCGATGGAGCTGGTCGATCAGAACGCAACCGATGTGCCCGAGACGCTCGGCGGATACCTCGGCTCCGACGGCGAGGTGCATCTGGGAGTACCGATACCCGGGCTCGCCTCGCTTCTGTCGGGATTCAGCACGAGCACCGAGATCGACGGCCTCGACTCCGTTCCCGCGTCTGATCGGCCGACGGTGAGCCAGGTGAACACCGTCCACCTCGCATGGGACGTGATGGTGGGGCTCGCCACCGCACTGTTGGCCCTCGTGATCTGGTTCGCGTTCGTGTGGTGGCGAAAACGCGCCCTGCCCCGCTCGAAGTGGTTCCTCCGATTCGGAGCGATCTCCGGTATCGCCGCGGTGATCGCGCTGGAAGCCGGCTGGGTCGTGACCGAGGTCGGCCGCCAACCCTGGATCGTCTACGACTACATGCGAGTCGAAGACGGCGCGACGACGAACTCTGGGGTCTGGATCACGTTCCTCGGTGTCGTGGTCCTGTACGCGGCTGTCGTCGTCACCCTGATCATCGTGTTGCGCGGGATGGCACAGCGGTGGCGCGCCGCCGAGCTTGCCGGTGACGAAGACATCGACCCGCACGACACACCGTACGGGCCTCGTTCCCATCGCGAACGGGAGACCGAGCGGGTATGACTCTCGCCGACGTGATCGCCGTGATCCTGCTCGCCGGTGTGATCCTGTACGCGATCTTCGGCGGCGCTGACTTCGGGGCAGGATTCTGGGACCTGACCGCCGGCGGCGCCGCCCGGGGTGCGAAGCCGCGCCTGGTGATCGAGGAGTCGATCGGTCCGGTGTGGGAGGCCAACCACGTCTGGCTCATCTTCTGTCTGGTCGTCATCTGGACGTGTTTCTCGGAGGCCTTCGCGTCGATCACGTTGACGCTCTTCGTACCCCTGTCGCTCGCCGCGGCCGGCATCGTGCTGCGGGGCTCGGGCTTCGCCTTCCGCAAGGTCGTCGTACGGACCCGCTACCGGCGGCTCTTTGGCGGAGCGTTCGCGCTGTCGTCGATCATCGTGCCGTTCTGTCTGGGCGCGGTCGCAGGCGGGATCGCGTCGGGACGGGTTCCGGCGGGCGGTACCACCGGAGATCTCTGGGACAGCTGGCTCAACCCGACCTCGCTCGTCGGTGGGGTGCTCGCCATCGCGGTGTGTGCCTACCTATCCGCAGTGTTCCTGGTCTCCGATGCCCACCGCCTGTCGGACCAGGGGCTGGTCGAGTACTTCCGGCGTCGAGCGATCGCCGCTGCGATCGGAGCGGGCGTGATCGCAACGTCCGGGATCTTCTTGCTGCGCAACGACAACCGATTCCTCATCGACCGACTCCTCGGTCGGGCGCTACCGGTGGTCCTGCTCTCCATGGTGCTCGGGGTCGTCGGCCTCGTCCTGCTCGTGCGAGGCGCGGCGACCTGGGCACGGTTCCTCGCGATCGGCGCGGTCGGTTCGATCGTCGCCGCCTGGGGCGTCGCGCAGTACCCGTACATCCTGGCCGAGACGCTGAAGATCGAGACCGCCGCCGCACCCGACGCGACCCTCTGGACGGTGCTCATCGTCTTCCTGGTCGCGGTGGTGGTCCTGGTGCCATCGCTCGGGCTGCTGTACGTCCTCGACCAGCGCAGCCTCCTCGACGTCGAGTAGCGCGCCCCCGTCGCCCGGGTTTGTTCACTGGGCGCTCACGACGCGCGTCGAGTGAACAAACCCGGCGGGCGTGGAGCAGGGCGGGTGGCTCAGAGGACAGCTTCGATGAGGTGCGGGCCCGGCTCGGCGATGGCGCGTTCGAGCGCCACGGTGAAGGCCTCGGAGTCGGCCGGTCGTTCGGCGGCAACACCCATCCCACGGGCGAGAGCGACGAAATCGAGCTCGGGGCCGTGGAGGTCGAGCATGGACAGCGCCTTTGGTCCCGGCGTGCCGGCTCCGGTGCGTGACAGCTCCAAGTTGAGGATGGCGTAGGAGCGGTTGTTCAACAGGATCGTGGTGACGTTCAGGTCCTCGCGCGCCTGGGTCCACAGCGCCTGGAACGTGTACATCGCGCTGCCGTCGGCCTCGAGGCAGATCACCGGCCGGTCCGGCGCGGCGACCGCCGCACCGGTGGCGAGCGGAAGGCCGAAGCCGATGGAGCCGCCGGTGAGCGTGAGCCAGTCGTGACGGGGCGCCCCTGCCGTAGACGGTGCGCACCACAGCCCGGTCGTCTGGCCCTCGTCGGCGACGATGGCGCCCTCGGGCAGCACGGCGCCGAGCGCGTCGGCCACCGACTCGCCGGTGATCGCGCCGGTCGGTCGATCCGGTCGGGACGCTGCTTGCAGCCGGGGTTCGCTTCCACTGACAGCGTCCGCGAGGCGGGCCAACGCGTCGGCCACGTCGTCGCCGGGGCCGGCGAGCACATGGACGGAACAGCCCTCGGGGGTCAGCTCGCTCGCCTTGTCCGGGTAGGCGAAGAACGAGATCGGCGCCCTGGCATCGACGACGACGAGATGGGCCAGGCCGTCGAGTTGGATCGCCGCGAACTCGGCGAGGTAGCCGAGGCGATCGACCGCGGGTCGGCCCGCGCCCCGCTCGAGCCGGGTGGGAAACGTCTCGGCCAACAGCGGCGCGTCGCACGCGACGCCGGCACGACTCGCGGCGGAGAGCGCGGGCTCACGCAGTGCGTGACCACCGAGCAGGAACGCGGTCGGTTCACCCGAGCGCAGCGCCGTGGCCGCAGCGGTCACCGCGTCGTCGCCGACGCGGGCGGGGACTGGGATCGGCCGGGGTGGTGCGGGAGTGGCGCCGTCGCCCCAGCTCACATCCGCGGGCAGGATCAGCGTCGCGATCTGGCCCGGTGGCGTGCGCGCCGCGGCGACCGCGTCGGCGGTGTCGTTGCCGACGTCTGCGGTCGAGGTCGACGACCGGATCCAGCCCGACACGTTTCGGGCCAGCGTCTCGATGTCGGACTCGAGCGGCGCGTCCAGCGGCTTGTGGGCCAGCGCGTGATCTCCGACGATGTTCACGAGCGGGACGTGTGCCCGACGGGCGTTGTGCAGGTTCGCGATCCCGTTGCCCAGTCCGGGGCCGAGGTGCAACAGCGTCGCCGCCGGGCGACCTGCGATCCGGGCGTAACCATCGGCGGCGCCGGTGACCACTCCTTCGAAGAGGCCGAGCACCGCTCGCATCTCGGCGACGGTGTCGAGACCGGCGACGAAGTGCATCTCCGACGTGCCCGGGTTGGCGAAGCACACGTCGACGCCCGAATCGACGAGGGTGGCGAGCAGTGCGTGGGCGCCGTTGGTGGTTCCGTTCATGTGAAGATCTTTCCCGGGTTGAGGATGCCGCTCGGGTCGAACGCGGTCTTGATGCGCCGCATGAGGTCCAGCTTGACCGGATCTTCGAGCGCGGCCAGATACGGCTGCTTCTCTCGCCCGATGCCGTGCTCGCCGGAGATCACGCCGCCCAGTGCCATGCCCGCGGCGAACACGTCGTGGAGCAGCTGGTGGCGGGCTGTCTCATCGGGCTGGAACACGCCGAGGTGCACGTTGCCGTCACCCGCGTGGCCGCACCCCGCGATCCACGAGCCTGATGTCTCGGCGAGCTCGGCGACGCGGGCCATGAACGCCGGGATCGCGGCGCGGGGAACGACGACGTCGACGATGTCGTCGGCGCCGTTTGCCTTGGCGAGCCAGAATGCCTTCTCGCGCGCGTCGATCAGCTCGGTCGCGGCCTGCGGTGGCAGCACGTACACGTCGAGTGCGCCGAGCTCGGCGAGCTGGCCGGCCAGGCGAGCGACGTCACCGTCGAGGCGGTCGGGATCGGTCTGTTCCATCATCACGACGAGATAGGCGAGCGCGGTCTCCTTGATCTCGGGCGCGACGCCGAGCTCCACGCCGAAGCTTGCCGTCATCGCCGTCATCGTGAGGACGTCGATGTACTCGAGGATCAGGGGACCGATCCCGCTGCCAACGATGCGCGGCACCGCAGCGGTCACTGCCTCGACCGTCGGGAACGGTGCGAGCACGGTCGCCTGGTGCTCAGCGCGGGGGTAGAGCCTGAGGGTGGCCTCGGTGACGAGCGCCAGCGTGCCCTCCGAACCGACGATGAGCTGGGTGAGGTCATAGCCCGTCGACGTCTTGACGATCTTACCCCCCGTGCGAATGATGTCGCCGGAGACGAGCGCGACCTCGAGTCCGATCACATGGTGACGCGTCACGCCGTACTTCACTGCCCGCATGCCCCCGGCGTTGGTGGCCACGTTGCCGCCGATGCTCGCGCTGTATTCGCCGGGGAACACCGGATACACGAGGCCATGGGGAGCGAGCGCGGCGTCGAGCTGTTCGAGCGTGACGCCGGGCTCGACGACCGCGACATGGTTGTCGTCGTCGATTTCGAGGATCCGGTTCATTCGTTCGAACGACACGACGATGCCGGATTCCTCGGGTGCACACGCGCCCGACAGGCCGGTGCCGCTGCCGCGGGCGGTCACGGGGACGTCATGCGCGCTCGCGAGGCGCAGGATCGCGGCGACCTGCGCGGTCGTGCCGGGGCGCGCGACCACCGCAGGCATTGTCCAGGTGACGGTGAGGGCCTCGTCGTGGGCGTAGTTGTCACTGATCGCGTCGCCGGTGAGTGTGTGCTCCGAGCCGACGATCGTGGCCAGCTCGTCGACGAGACCGACGGCGTCGCTCATCCGGCGGGTCGCTGGGACACCGTGGTCGGCGCGGACTCCCGCACGGCGCGCAACCCGGCGCGTCCCGCCGCGGCCGCGGCCGGATCGAGCACGGGCAGCGAGAACCCCGTGTACATGACTCGCCGCTCCCGGTGCACGGGCGGCTGGGCCATGTGGGTCGTGCAGCTCAGGTGGATCGTGACGTCACCGGTGCGGGTCGGCAGATCGATCTCGGGAAGGCCGCTGCCCCGCTGGACGAACGCCGGCCAGGTCAGCGCGCGGTGCGATCCCGCGAGGACGCGGAGCTGGCCCGAGTCCGCGTCGGCGCCGGTGACCGAGATCCCGACCGTGAGAGAGGAGCACTCATAGGAATGCCGACCGAGGCTGCAGTCCTTGTGCCAGGGCACGTCCGAGATGCCCTCGACGACCCCGAGCGGCTTGAAGAGCGCCTCGATGCGGTTGTCCGCTCGTCGCGCACCGAACTCGTGGCCGACGCCGGGAATCTCTGCCAGTCCGAGGAAGCGGTCGTCGGCGATGATCGCCGCGGTGCGCTCGGAGTGGGTGTCGAAGGACTGCATGCGGACGACCTGCTCGGCGCCGTCGCGGGTGCGCGCCCACCAGGAGTGCCCGTCGCCGGGGGAGTAGCTGGGCGCAGCGCGGTCCATGTCGGCCGACACCTCGGCCATGTCGGCCTCGTCGAAGACTCCGGTGAGGTGGAGATAGCCGGCTTCGTGCAGGAAGTGGCGCAGGTCGGCCGGATCGTCATCGATGTGGAGCGCCGCGTGGAGTTCCAGGGGGCTGGCATTGCGGGCTTCGAACGTGACCGCCCCGGGAGTGTGAATGGGTTGACCGTCGATGGCGGCCCGCAGGATCACCCACCAGTCGAGCAGGTCCGCGAGCCGACCGGCCGGCTGGTCGAGCTTGCCGCTCGACAGCCAGGCCATCGGTGTGGCCCGATCGTGGACGAGGTCGTCCAACTGGGTGGTGACGAGCCGGAGGTGAGCGGCGTCGGGGTCGGGGCCCGATGTGATCGAGATGCCGGGCTGGTCCGACGCGTTCGCGGCGAGGGTCCACGTCTCGCCGTCGATCTCGATCGTCAGCGGCCGGGGCTCGATCAGGGCGAGCCCGGGGCCCATCCCGGCTGCTTCCCGCTCGAGCGCGGCGGGAAGATCGTGGGCGAAGAAATCAGCCGGATCGATCACCGGACGGGGCCCGTCGGTCCGGGTACGCACGTCGAAATGCATAGGGCGACCAGCGTAGGCCCGCGCCGGCCACCTCCGAGAGGTGCCGTCGCGCAAGGGCTGCGGGCCACCCCGTTCTGGTCACGGCTCCTGTTGCCTACCAACGCGAGACCTGACCGGAACGGGGTGGGGGTGGTGGGGGCGTGGGTCAGGTGTTGCCGAGCATTCGCTGGACGTCGGCGAGGACACCGTCCACGCCCGCGCCGTGCAGGGTCATGCCCCCGTCGACGACGATGTTCTGGCCGGTGATGAAGCGCGCCCGATCCGAACAGAGGAACACCACGAGATCGGCGACGTCTTCGGGCTCACCGATCCGACCGACCGGCGTGTCGGCGATGTAACGGTCGGAGAGATGGGGGAGGCCGGCCAGCAGTGGTTCGGTGAGCTGGGTGCGGATCATGCCCGGAGCCACTGCGTTGACGCGGATGTCGGGCCCGTACTCGAGCGCCGCGTTCGCGGTGATGGCCGCGACCGCCGCCTTCGCCGCCGAGTACGGCGCCTCGCCCGCCGACGGTCGAGTCCCGCTGATCGATGACGTGCTCACGATCGCACCGCCGCCGCTCGATTGGATGAGCGGCACGCCGGCCTTGAACCCGTGGAACACGCCGGTCAGGTTGACCGCCACGATCCGGGCCCATTCGTCGAGCTCGTACTCGTGCAGGGGTGCGATGTTGCCGACCCCCGCGTTGTTGAACAGCAACGTGAGCCCGTTCATCGCCCGGGAGGCGTCGATGAGCGCCGCCTCGACGCCCGCGAAGTCGGTGACGTCGACGGTGTAGGCGTGGCCCCCGATCTCGGCGGCGACCTCCTTGGCGCCGGCCTCGTCGACGTCGAGCACCGCGACCGTGGCACCCTCGGTTGCCATGGCGCGGGCGGTGGCCCGGCCGATTCCCGATGCGCCCCCGGTGATCGCGGCGCGCTGTCCGTCCAGTGAACCCATGACCGATTCCTCCCGTGTCGGGGCCCATCGTAGGAGCGCGGCACCGGTTCGGGGCGCGGATGGGAGAGAATCCCCGGGCGATGTGGAGGGCAACCGTCCGTGGTCTCTTCGCGCGGAAGGTGCGTCTCGCCCTGACTGCGCTGGCGATTGTGTTGGGCGTGGCGTTCGTGAGCGGCACCTACGTCCTGACCGACACGCTCAAGCAGTCGTTCTCCCAAGTGTTCGCGCAGACCGCCGCGAACGTGGATCTCGTCGTGCGTTCCGCGGTGCCGTTCGACAGCGATGGCGGGGGCGACGGTGTTCTCTTCGGCAGCCGCGCCCGCATGCCCGATTCCGTCGTTGCGGACGTGCGCGCCGTGCCCGGCGTCGCGGCGGCCGAAGGTTCCCTCATCGGCAGCGCGCCGTTGATCGAGGCCGACGGTTCGGAGACGATCGCCCGGGGAGGAGTCCCCAGCCTGGGGTTCTCCTGGTCGTCGCTCGACGGTGCGGTCGGCCCGTTGCGCATCGTGAGCGATGGGGCCAGTCGCCCGCCGCAGCGCGACGGCGAAGTCGCGATCGACCTCGGTACTGCCCAGCGCCAAGGATTCGAGCTCGGAGACGAGGTGCTCGTCGTCACCGCCGACGGGGCCGAGTCGTTCGAGATCGTCGGCTTCTTCGGCCTTGGCGACTCGACCGATTTCGGTGCGTTGACCGTCGCCGCGTTCGATCCGGCCACCGCCCAAGCGGTGTTCGACGCCGAGGGGCTCGTCGATCAGGTGATCGTGAAGGTCGGCGCCGAGACCACGCCGGCCGCGGTGCAACAGAGCCTGGAGCGCCAACTCGGGCCCGGGTACGAGGTGAGCGTCGCGGCCGACGTTGCCGCCGAGATCCAACAGCCCGTCGACGAGTTCCTCGACACCCTCAACAACGCGCTGTTGGGCTTTGCCGGAGTCGGCCTGCTCGTCGGGGCGTTCATCATCTTCAACACGTTCACGATCCTCGTCTCACAACGCACCCGCGAGCTTGGGTTGTTGCGGGCGCTGGGCGCGTCTCGGAGGCAGGTGATCGGCTCGGTCGTGGCCGAAGCGGCAGTCGTCGGGTTGATCGCGGCGGCGGCGGGTTTCGTCGTGGGCATCGGCCTGGCCGAATTCCTGTTGTGGTTGCTGCCTCGGATCGGGCTCACGGTGCCGGGAACCGACGCCGTGGTGATCGGCCGCACCGTCGTGGCGTGCGCGGTCGTCGGTATTGGCGTCACGGTCGTCGCCGCGCTCGCGCCCGCGTTGCGGGCCGCCCGCACACCCCCCGTTGCCGCCATCGCGAATCTTCGGCCGAGGGGCAACGCGCCGCTCATACGCCGGGCGATCGTCGGAACGCTCGTGTTGGCCGCGGGTATCGCGGCGATGGCCTTCGGCCTCACCGCCGACCTCCAGATCGAGTACGCGGTGGCGGTCACCTTCGTCGGCAGCTTCGGCGTCTTCCTCGGCGTGGTCGTGATCGGCCCGCTGTTCGTACGGCGGCTCGCCGAGCTCGTCGGGCGACCGCTGCCGACGGTGCTCGGCGTGACCGGCACGCTCGCCCGCGAGAACGCAAAACGCAATCCGCGACGGACCTCCGCCACCGCCGCCGCACTGGTCGTCGGGTTGGCCCTCGTGTCGTTGGTTTCGATCTTCGCCCATTCGGTGAAGTCCTCGGTGCGCAGCTCGCTCACCGACAGCGTCCGGGCCGACTTCATCATCAGCGCACCCGGCTTCACGGCCTTCGCTCCCCGCGTGGAGCTCATCGCCAGCTCCGTTCCCGGGGTCGATGCCATCGTGGCGCTGCGCTTCGCCAACGCGCAGGTGAACGGCCAGGCCGAGATGATCACCGGCGCGACCATCGACGGCATCGATGACGTCTTCGCGCTCGGCTTCACCGCCGGGGGCACCGAGGGTCTCGGCGATGGTGGCGTGATCCTCTCGGAGCCGACCGCCGAGACCTACGGTGTCACCGTCGGTGACCGGCTTTCCATCTGGTTCCCCCGCTTGGGTCCCCAGGACGTGCCCGTCGTCGGCGTGTACGAGCATCGGCGGGTCTCGGGCTCGTTCCCGGTCGACATCGTGGTCGGGATGGACGAGTTCGAGGCCGGTTTCGGCGGCGCGCAACAGGACACGCTCGTCTACGTCACCGCGCAGCCCGGTCAGGTCGGCACGGCCCGGCGCGATCTGGAGCTGGTCCTCGCGTCACGGTTCCCCAACGTCGAGGTCAGCACCGTCGACGAGTACCGGCTGGATCGTGAAGCCACAGTCGATCAGTTCCTCAACGTGTTCCTCGCGCTGTTGTTCCTCTCGGAGGTCATCGCCATCCTCGGGATTGTGAACACGCTGATGCTGAGCGTCTACGAACGTACCCGTGAGATCGGCCTGCTGCGCGTGGTGGGGATGACGCGTCGTCAGGTGCGGCGCATGATCCGCGGCGAGGCCGTCGTGATTGCCATCATCGGCAGCCTCGTCGGCGTGGTCGTCGGCCTGGTGTGGGGATGGGCGGTGGTCACCGCGCTCGGTGACCAGTTCGTCGACCGGCTCAGCGTTCCGGTCGCCCAGCTCGGTCTGTTCGTCGTGGTCTTCGCCATCGCCGGGGTCATCGCCGCGATGATCCCCGCGTGGAGCGCGTCTCGCCTCGATGTGCTCGAGGCAATCGCGACCGAGTGACGCTCAGCAGCCCGCGATCTGGCTGGCCTGGAGCGGGTTGACCAGCCCGGAGCCGACGTGGGTTGTCGGCGCGCCGAGGGCCGTGGTGCCGGTGAGGATCCGAGCGTCCGCGCCCGCAGCCGTGCACGCCGGGTGCGAGCCGATCACGATCGCCGCGGCCGCGGCCGCGTGCGGTGTCGCCATCGACGTGCCGCTCCAGGATGCGTAGCCACCGTCGGAGGTCGTGGACCAGATGCCGGCGCCGGGTGCGGCGATGTCGACGTAGCTCCCGACGTCCGAGAAGCATGCCCGAGCCAGCGAGGAGTCGATCGCGCCGACGCCGATGACGCCAGTGCTGGCGGCGGGGTAGGACGCGCCGTTGGGCGTGCCCGCGCAGTCACCGTCGTTGCCCGCGGCGGCCACGACCACCACGCCGCAGCCGCGCGCGTAGCTGATGGCCGCGTCGAGCGAGCTGCTCGGTGACGGCCCGCCCAAGCTCATGTTGATGACGCGTGCGCCGTGTTGGGCGGCCCACGTGATCCCCTGGGTGATATCCGAGTACCAGCCGGAGCCGTTGGCGTCGAGCACGCGCACCGGGAGGATCTTGGCGCCGGGGGCGGCGCCGGTCACGCCGACGCCGTTACCCGCAAGGGCCGCGACCGTGCCCGATACGTGGGTGCCGTGCCCGTGCCCGTCGGGGGCGCCGATCTGGCTGAGCCCGCCGAGGAACGTCCAGCCCTCGTACACCTGACCGGACAGGTCGGCATGGAGGTGGTTGACGCCCGTGTCGACGACGGCGACGATCACGCCCGCTCCGTTCGAGGAGCCCCACGCAGCCTCGAACGGCGAGCTGTTCAGACCCCACTGGGAGGGACGGTACGGGTCGTTGCTCGCGACCGCGGTGGCGATCTCGTCCGCTTCGACCGCGACGAGGTCGTCGCCCTGGGCCCCGTCCACCGCGACGGCCGCGGCTTCGGCGGCCGAGTCGACGACGTGGGTCTCGACGCTCGGTCCGTTGGGGGTCTCCTCGACCGTGACGATCGGTACCGCCTCGGCGGGCACGTCGGCCGCGGCCTCGTAGCTCTCGACCGCGTCGACGGCAGCTTCGGCGGGAGCCAGTGTGGATGTGGCCGCGCTCGAGCCGGACCCCGATCCGGCGCCTGTACCGGCGCTCGCCGGGCAGGCGTTGGCGGGCGGGTTGGTGAGCGCTGCGGACGGGGGCGCAGGGGCAGGCGCCGGCGCCGGCGCCGGCGGCGCCGTCTGCGGGGCGCACGCCGCGCCGACGAGGATGATGGCCGCGGCGGCGCCGAGCCAGATCATCAGCCGGGGTCGTCTCGTCCGATCCATCGGCTCCCACTCTCGTCCGTCTCGGGCCTCCCCAGACCTCCGCACAGTTGATATCGGCACGTCTCGGCCCCGCTTGAATCACTATTCCGTCAACTAGACTCAGCGTCTCGTCCGGACTCGATCCGGCCGCCAGGGCGGTTAGCTCAGCTGGCAGAGCACTTCCTCGACACGGAAGGGGTCAGGCGTTCAAGTCGCCTACCGCCCACCATCTGAGACGAGGAAGCGCCGACACGAGCCCGTACGACGGTCCTCTGATCGTCGATCAGATGTTCGGAGCGGTGCCGCCGACGATCATGGCTTCGGGAGAGGTCCTTCTCTGACCCCTCTGGCGTCACGGGACATGATCAGGCGTGCGTAGCCCGCGGCTCCCCGAGCGAGATCGAGCACGCAGCGCTGCGGCGAAGAGAACTGGAGGAGATCCCGATGGCACAGCTCCGCAAGCGGCCCGCCAGCTCCGACTCGAGCCGATGGGTGACCGATCCGATGGCGCGCCTTCTGTTCAAGGTCGGACCACCAAGACCCGCGCAACAGGGCCAGATGCCGCCGTTTCCGTTCGAGTCGCTCGACCAGATGCGCGACGCCTGGTTCGAGGTGCGCGCGGCGTTGCTCCCGGACTTGCTGAACGAGCTTGGTCCCGAGGGAGGGGAGCCCTGGGCCGAAGGCACATGGGGGGCCGGATGATCAGGCCTGCGCTCGAAGGCCTCACCTGGCGCGGTCGCAGGTCTCCGGCTCGACCCGCAGGGTGATCCCGTCGGCGGCCAACCCATGCACACCGCCGGGGCGGATACGGACTCGGACGCTCGTGACCTCGAAGCCGCCCTCGTCACCGGCGCCGGCCCGGGACGAGATGTCCGGCACCCCGAGTCGCGTCAGGCATGCTGGGTGGAAGGATCCAGCGACGTGCAGCAAGGGGAGCCTCGATGAGCAACGAGCCGCCGGCCCAGCCGCCGCCTTCGGGACCCCCGCCGGGTTGGGAGCTCCCTTCGCCCGGCGCCGTGAGCCCGGCGCCGGGCGCGGCTCCGCCCGCGCCTCGGTCCTCGTCACCGGTGTCGGCGCCGCCCGCGTACCCGCCGACCGCCTACCCCGCGACCCAACCGAGCGGCAAGACCGAGCCGTTCGCCATCGTCTCGCTCGCCGTGGCGCTCGGCGGGATCCTGATCTGTTTGTTCCCGGTCACCGGGATCCTCGCCGTGGTCTTCGGCCACGTCGCGCTCGGGCGGATCAAACGCACCGGGATGAAAGGCCGGGGCATGGCGCTGGCCGGCGTGATCGTCGGCTACGCCGAGATCGTGTTGGGCGTGATCCTCATCGCCGGGTTCATCGTCCTCGGCGCGGTCTCGGTCAACAGCACCAACGATGCCCGCCGCGACGCCGACCGGCTCGGCCGGGACATTCAGGACGTGGCCGTGAGCGAGGACATCCCGACCCGATCAGCCGAAGCGGTCAGACGGGCCGTCCTGGAGAGCGACCTGGACGAGGCCGACGTCACGCTCGCCACGACCGGCCGGAGAGCCGTGGACGCGACTACCCGCCGGCTCGACGCCGAGCTCTGGCAGCTCGAGGTGTCCACGAGCCTCTTCGGCTCCGCGTGTCTGATCGTGCCGAGCACCCCATCCGCACCGGTCATCGTGCGCGACACCTGCTGATCACGCGCTGACGACGGCACTTCCCCGGCCGCATTTCCCCGGCCGTAGCCGGCCGAGACTCTCGCGGTCGACCAGGAATCTCGGGCCGTGATTCAAGAAACGCGGTCTCGGATGTCGACAACTGTGGCATGACCGATGCCATGGACGGGGAGTTCTGAATTGACCGCGCAGCACACTGGTCGTCGCACCGAGATGAGCGCGCGCAGGCGGGTACTCCCGCTCGGTGTGTTGCTCCTCGTCGTAGGAGCGGCGTGCGCGCCGTTCGCGGTTGCGCCGAGCGCGCCGGCACCGACCTCGACGACGGCGCCCACGACGCCGCCGAGCGAGCCCGCCACACCCGCACCCGCCGGTGACGTGCCCGCCCCGGCCTCGGCGGGCAAGCGATGGGTGGCGACGTTCGGCGAGGAGTTCTCCGGAACCGCGCTCGACACCTCGAAGCTGTCGCCGTGTTTCGATTGGAACTACGGCAGCTGCACCGGGTCGTTCAACGGAGGCCGCGAGTGGTATGCGCCGTCACAGATCCGAGTGTCGGACGGCACCGCGAAGCTGGTCGCCGAGCCCGGGTCGAGCCCGCAGTCCGACGGTGCGGCGTGCCTCGGCGGCGGTTGCACCTACCGCTCCGGACTGTTGTCAACGGCGCGGCCGCAGGCGTGGAACGGCTCTGACTACCTCTATCAGTTCACCTACGGGTACGTGGAGGCCCGGATGAAGCTGCCGACAACGCAGGGCTTCTTCACCGCGCTGTGGATGCTGCCGGCGGATCCGAGCTACGTCTACCGCTCGGAGATCGACATCGTCGAGGTGCTGGGCTACGACCCGTCGACCATGTACATGAACTACCACTACAACAACCGCTCCCAGGCGTTCACCCCGAACCAGGGGACGGGCAACAACGGGGCCTGCGCCGTGGCCGACCGCACGGGAGACTGGGTGCGCTTCGGCCTGGACTGGCAGCCCACCCACATCGCTTGGTACATCGACGGCGTGAAGTGCGGCCAGTTCAACGGTGACAGCTCCACGATCGAGTCGGGCCCGATGCAGCTCATCGCGAACCACATGGTCGACCACCAGTGGGAACGTAACTGGGGCCACGCCCTCGCGGATACGACCCTCACCCGCCAGCTCGAGATCGACTACCTGCGCGTCTACCAGCAGCAGTAGGCGGGCAGTCCGGGAGTCGGGCCGTCAGGATCCGGGACCGGCGCGGGCGTCGTGGTCAGGTCTCGGTCCCGGCCCGCGGTTCGCAGATGACGACGGGGATGTCGCGGTCGGTGCGCTTGCGGTAGCCGTCGTAGCCCTTGTTCGCCGCGACAATCTGCGGCCACAGCTCCGCCTTCTCGTCTGTTGACGCGGTCCGGGCTCGCATCGCGGTGGTCGTACCGGCGATGGTCAGCTCGACGTCGGGCTCGGCGACGAGGTTCAGGTACCACTCGGGATTGCGGTCGTCGCCGCCCTTGGACGCCACCAAGACGACGCGGTCGTCATCGTGCACCGGACTCGTGAGCAGGGTCGAGCGCCGCCGCCCGCCCTTGCGGCCGATCGTGTGCAGCTCGACGGTCGGCATTCCGAGCGGGTTGGCCATGAGCCGCCCGCCCGACAGCTTGAGCACCGTGCGATGCAGGGCGTTCATCGACTTCAACTTCACGTCGGTGTAGGTGTCATGTGCGCTCATCGTGCCGAGCCTCCCCGGGCGTCGTAGGCTGGCCGCCATGACCGACAGTACTGCCCCCGCTCCGCAGGACTTTTTTGCCGCGGTGGCGGAAATCGGCGAGGTCGAGGTTCTCGACGTTGCCGCCATGGAGCTGTTGTATCGGCTCGAGTGCAGCGGTGAGGACTTCTACACCGGTCTGGCCGAGCGGGTCGGCAACGAGCGCGCAGCCGAGCTCCTCCGACGAAACGGCAAGGAAGAACGAGGCCATGCCGAGCGGATCGGACGGGCCATCGCCATCCGGCAGGGTCACGCGTTCGAGCCGACCGCCGAGCTCGAGACGCGCTTCGCCGTTCCCCTCCCCGACGAGATCAGCGCCGAGCTGTTTCCGGTGATCGTGAAGGCCGAGATCGACGGCGACGCCGGGTACCAACGGTGGGCCGATCGGGAATCAGACCCCGAGGTCGAGCGACTGCTTCGGCTCAACGGCCGGGAAGAGACCATCCACGGTCGGCGCGTCGACGAGGTCCGGGCGATCCTGGAGCCCGACACCGCCCCCGCCGTCTCGTAGCCTCCACCGGCACCGCCCTCGCAATTGCGAGGTTGTGCGCTTAGAATCCTCGTGTGAGCGAGTATCGGCCGGGCCAGGTGGCGGAGTTGGTCGGCGTCAGCGTCGATACCGTGCGTCGGTGGGCCGATGAGGGTCGGTTCCGTACGACCCGCACCGCCGGCGGTCATCGCCTCATCGAGGGTCGTGACGTCGCCCGGCTGTTGACCGAGCGCCCACCGGCCCCCGAGCCGGTCGGCATGACCCAGTCCGCCCGGAACCGTTTCACCGGCGTGGTCACCCGGGTCGAGCGCGACGGTCTCACCGCGATCGTCGAGATCCGGGCGGGCACCCACCGCATCGTCTCGTTGATGACCTGTGAGGGGGCCGATGAGCTGGGCGTCGAACCCGGCGACCTCGCGGTGGCCGCGGTCAAGGCCACCAACGTGATCATCGAGATCCCGCCCGGCTTGTGAACGTGGCGCGCGGCACCGCCTTGGCGGTCATCGGCGCCGTCGCGCTGGCGGCCTGCGGATCGTCGGCGTCGACTGCCCGCGACGATGGCGGAGCCACGATCACGGTGTCGGCCGCGGCGTCACTCGGCGACGCGTTCTCCGAGATCGCCGACCGGTTCGAGCGCACCCACCCGGGCTCCTCGATCCGGTTGAACGTCGGCTCATCGGCCCAGCTCGCGGCCCAGATCGAACAGGGCGCGCCGGCCGACGTCGTCGCGACCGCCGACGAGGTGACGATGGATCGACTGGTCCGCGCCGGCGACGTGGCCGATGATCCACAGCTCTTCGCCGAGAACACCCTCGTGATCGTGACCCGTCCCGGGAACCCGCAGCACATCGGCGCCCTCGCCGATCTCGCCGACGTCGACACCGTGGCACTCTGCGTGGCGGTGGCGCCGTGCGGCCGCTACGCCGATCAGGTGCTCGATCGGGCCGGCGTGTCGGTGCCGTCCGATCGCATCACCCGCGGGGCCGATGCGCGGGCCACGCTCGCCGCGGTGACCCAGAACGATGCCGGCGCGGCCATCGTCTACGTGACCGACGCGCTCGTCGCGGCTCACGCGGTGAGCACGGTGTCGATTCCCGCGCCGGACAATGAAGTCGCGCGCTATCCGATTGCGATCGTGCGGCGGACCGACGAGGTTGGCACCGCCCGAGCGTTTGTCACCTTCGTTCGCGGCCCGGTTGGTCAAGCGATCCTGGTCGACCACGGGTTCTTGGTGTCATGACCCGTCGCGTCCGCCGCCCGCCCGCACTCCCGCTCGTGCTCGCGGGTGGTGCGCTCATCGTGTTGCTGCTGCCCCTCCTCGGCCTGCTCACCCGCGCGCCGTGGTCGGACCTGTGGGCGAGCGTCACGAGCGAAGACGCCGTGCGCGCGCTTCGTCTCTCGATCGTCACGTCACTCTGGGCGACGTTCCTCGCGGTGCTGCTCGGTGTGCCCCTCGCGTGGGTGCTGGCCCGGGTCGACTTCCCGGGCCGGTCCCTCGTGCGGGCCTTGACGTTGTTGCCGCTCGTGTTGCCGCCAGTCGTCGGCGGTGTCGCCCTGCTCTCCGCGTTCGGCGGGCGCGGGCTCCTGGGTGGCCCGCTCGACGACTGGTTCGGGATCCAGCTCACGTTCTCCACCCCGGCGGTCGTCCTGGCCGAGACGTTCGTCGCCATGCCGTTCCTCGTCATCACGGTCGAAGCCGCGCTGCGCTCGATGGACCGCCGTTATGAAGACGCCGCGGCGACGCTCGGTGCCGGCCGTGCGACGGTGTTCCGACGTGTGACCATGCCGCTCGTGGCGCCCGCGCTTGCAGCCGGCGCGGCGCTGGCCTGGGCGCGGGCCCTCGGAGAGTTCGGGGCCACGATCACGTTCGCCGGCAACGTCGAAGGCGAGACCCGGACCGCGCCGCTCGCCGTCTACCTGCTGCTCGACCACGACCCCACAGCCGCGGTCGCGCTCAGCCTGGTGCTGCTCGCCGTGTGTGTCGTGGTCCTCATCGCCTTGCGGGGTCGCTGGCTGGGGCTCCGATGACACTCACTGTCGCCGCCCAGGTCCAAGCCGGCTCGCTCGGTCTCGACGCGACCGTCGAAGTCGAACCGGGCGAGACCGTTGCCATCGTCGGGCCGAACGGCGCGGGCAAGACCACGCTGTTGCGCACGCTGGCCGGGCTGCTTCCGCTCGATTCCGGGCGCATCGACCTCGACGGGACCGTGCTCGACGACCCGGCCGCAGACGTGCTCGTACCCGCCGAGCGCCGGCCCGTCGGCGTCGTGTTCCAGGACTACCTGCTCTTTCCTCATCTCAGCGTCACCGAGAACGTCGCCTTCGGTCTCCGCAGTCGGGGCACGCGGCGCGCCCGGGCCCGGCGCGTCGCTCGTGACCGACTGGCCGACCTCGGCATGACGGAGCTCGCCGACGCACCCGTGCACGTGCTCTCCGGCGGACAGGCGCAGCGGGTCGCGCTCGCGCGCGCGCTCGTGACCCGGCCCCGCCTGCTCCTGTTGGACGAGCCGTTCGCCGCGCTGGACGCCACCGGTCGGGCATCTGCTCGGCGCGGCGTGCGCCGCGACCTCGATGCCTTCGACGGGATCGCCGTGCTCGTGACCCACGACCTACTCGACGCCGCCGCGCTCGCTGACCGGATCGTGGTGCTCGAAGCCGGCCGAGTCGTCCAGACCGGCACCCTCGCCGACGCGGTGGCACGACCCCGCTCGGACTACGTCGCCGACCTCGTCGGCACCAACCTGCTGCGCGGTCACGCCCGCGGTGACCGAGTCGTGCTGGACCACGCGGATCTACCGACCACGCCCCGCGAGCCCAACGAGCTCGTGGTTGCCGACGCGCGCGATGGCCCGGTGTTCGCCTCGATCCATCCTCACGCCGTCACCGTCCACCGCAACCGGCCCGAGACCAGCGCGCGCAACGTCTGGTCGTCGACCATCGCCGGGATCGAGCAGTACGGCGGCCGGGCCCGCATCCGATTCGATGGCCCGGTGCCGCTCGTCGCCGAGATCACCGAGGCCGCGATCCGCGAGCTCGGCCTCGGTGTCGGCGTGGCGGTATGGGTGTCGGTGAAAGCCACCGAGATCACCGTCTTCGCGGCGTGATGGCGCTGATGAGCACGGAGCCCGCGACGAAGGGACCGATCCGCTCGTCGTCCCGCGGCCAAGCGCCCGCGCGGTCGTGCCGGAGCCTACCGTCGCGCGTCCCGAGGTCACCGGGTGCGACCAGGGGCCGACGCCGGCACTGGTACGGTCGCCGATTCCGCGCCGCGCATCGGCTCGGGGAGCGGTGAGCTGACCGAATGCGACGGGGAGGTCGACGTGGAGGTGCTGGTCACCGGCGGTGCCGGGTTCATCGGCTCCCACGTGGTCGATCAACTTCTGGCCGACGGACACGGCGTGCGGGTGCTCGATGATCTCTCGACGGGTCGTCGTCGCAATGTCGACCCCGGCGCGGATCTCCTGGTGGGTTCGGTCGCCGACGAAGCTGAGGTGGCCGACGCGGTCGCCGGGGTCGAGGTCGTCTTCCATCTCGCGGCGCTGGGCTCGGTGCCCCGATCGGTCACCGACCCGCTCTCGACCGATCTCGTGAACGTCCACGGCACGGCGACGGTTCTCACCGCGGCGCGAGATCTCGGCGTCCGCCGGGTCGTCTTCTCGTCATCCAGCAGCGTGTACGGCGGTGCGACCGAGCTCCCCACGCCGGAGACGGCCCCGACCCGTCCCCGGTCCCCGTACGGCGTCAGCAAGCTCGCGGGTGAGTGGTATGTCCGCGTCTTTGCGGAGCTGTTCGACCTCGAGACCGTGGCGCTGCGGTTCTTCAACGTGTACGGACCACGCCAGCTCCCCGACTCCGAGTACGCCGCGGTCATTCCCCTGTTCGCGGCGGCCCTCCTGGCGGGCGAGCGTCCGACCGTCTACGGCGACGGGTCGCAGAGCCGCGACTTCACCTACGTCTCCGACATCGTCGCCGCCAACCTTGCCGCGGCGCAGGCAGGCCCCGAGGCGAGCGCGGGCGTGTTCAACGTGGCTCCGGGTCGTACCCACACGCTGCTCGAGCTGCTGGACGCCCTCGGCGCCGCGATCGGTGTGGATCCCGAGCCGAGCTTCGAGCCCGCTCGAGCGGGCGATATTCGCGAGAGCCAGGCCGACGCCGGCTCCGCCGCTGCGGTGCTCGGCTGGCAACCGGTGGTGTCGCTCCGCGCCGGCCTGGAGCACTACGTGGATTGGCTACGCGGCTCCGGTGTCATCTGAAGGCCGAGCGCGGCGGGCGCGGGCCCACCAGCCGCCGGCTCCGCCCGCGGCCAAACCGAGAACACCGGCCAACGCCGCGCCGGCCCAACCCGGGCTCGACCCGGAGCCCGGATCGGCCGACTCCGGGAGCTGACCCGTTGCGCGGTCGTCCCCCGAGGCGATGCTGGTGGACGAGGTCGCACCCGGATCCGGATCCGGATCCTGCGCCGGCGCGCCGGCGCCGCACTCCGCGAGGGTCTCTTCGACCGGGTCTGCGCCGGAGAACGAGTTGTCGGCCACCTTGGCGTTGCAGACCCGGTCGAGGGTGATCGCGACCCCGCCCGCCACGGGCTGGTGATTGTCTCGGACCTCGACACCGTCGAGGTTGGTGAGCTGGATCAGCGCCCCCGTCCCGAAGCCCTCGAGGGCCACAGCCTTGGTCGTGCCGCGGTTGCCGACGAGACGCAGCCCGCTGCGAGGGTTGCGTTCGACGCCCGCCACGACCGAGAGCCCCCGGTCGGCCGAGATGGCGTTGTCAACCACGTCGATGTTGTCCACACCGGTCCCGCCGCCGACCGCCGCGAGCAGGAAGTTCAGGTAGTCGCCGACTTCGTTGTTCACGAATCGAATGTCGCGGGCCAGGCCCTTGCCGAGCGGCTCGAGGTCGAGCACCGACCGACCGATCCCCGCGAGCTCGGAGTCTTCGATCAGCACGTCACGTCCATTGACGACCGCGACTCCTTGGCGGCCGCTGCGCCGAAGCCGGCTCTCGCGCACCGTGACGTCTGTGGCCCCTCCGGCGATGTAGATGAGATCGCCGTAGGTGTCGGTGATGGTGACCTGCTCGAGAAGGATCCCGGTGCCGCCGATGATCGCGATGCCGGCCTGGCCTTCGAGGCTCGGCACGTACGCGCGAGTCGTCGCGCCGCCATCCGGGTTGGCACCCCGCACCACGAGATCGTGAATGTGCACGTTCGTGACTCGGTTCAGCGTGAGGTGCTCGCGGCGGCGGGGCCAGTGGTTGTTGTAGGCCCGCCGGGGTGGGACCTGGTCGCGCCCATCGGTCTCGGCGAACAGGGTGGAACCGTTGCCGTCGATGGTGATGTCCGAGGCGGACTCGATCTGGACGATTCCTTCGACGCGGTAACGGCCCTCCTCCGGGAACGCAACCGTGGAACCGCTCGGAACGGTCCGGAAGAAGGCGTTCAATGCGTCGGTGACGTCGGTCGTTCCCGAGCTGTCGATCGCTTCCGGGACCGCGATCGTGGTCGCCTCGGCGGCGTCGGCTCGGGGCTCGGTGCTGGGAATCAGGACCGGCACCGGAGCGAGCACCAGCACCAGCGCGAGGCCGAAGCCGCGCCGCGGGCGCCGGCTCAGAACAGCTCGACCGAACATGTCAGCGCGCCGGCAGGCGCCTCGATGTCGGCCAGCGCGATCGCCCAGGGCTTGGTCTGGCCGCCGCCCGTGTCGACGAAGTCGCTCTCGGAGTCGAAGAGATCGCCGTCTTCGTTCCAGGTGACGTCGACGAGCCACGAGTCCTCGTCAGACCCGGGGTTCGTGACGGTGCCCGCGGCGTGCAGGGTCCCGCCCGCCGACGGCTCCCAGAAACACGCGGCGGGGTCGCTCACGATCGATGCCGAGCCGCCGGCCGGCGCCAGGGCGGAGGCTGAGCTCTCGGCCGCCTCGACGAGTCGTTCGTACGCCTGGAGTTGCTGTTGGGTCGGCTCGGCGGTGGGCGGTTCGGTCGCCGGTGGTTGGCTCTCGGGAGTGACGGGCGCCGTCGCCGTCGGACCGGTCGACCCGGCTGCAGACGTCCCTACGACCGCCGCCGTCGAGGCCTGGGCGACGTCGGTGCCGTGTCCACCGCCACGGGCCGCGACGACGAGGAACATGACGTCGCCCACGATGGCCAGCGTAACGGCCACGATGGCGACGACGCGCGTGATCTGGACACGCCGTCGGCGGCCGACATGGGCATCGATGCGACGCAGCAGGTGTCGGAACGCGCGCCGCGGCGATCGCATTATCCGTCGGTGCCCAGCACCATTCCGGCGCCGACCGTCTCGTTGGTGGCCTCGTCGACGAGGATGAAGCTCCCGGTCGTGCGGTTGCGGCGGTACTGGTCGACGAACAGCGGCGTGGTCACGCGTAGTGAAACTCGACCCAGCTCGTTCATGTCGAGCGAGCCGGCGGTCTCGTCACGGTGCAGCGTGTTCACGTCCAGGCGGTAGTGCAGATCTCGGACGAGCGCCCGAGCGGTGCGCGTCGTGTGCTTGATCATGTACTTCGCGCGCGCTTGGAGCGGGCGGTCGCTGAACCAGCAGACCATCGCGTCGAGCTCTTGGGTGACGCTCGGCGCGTTGTTGGGGCGGCAAAGCATTGCGCCACGACTGACGTCGAGGTCGTCGGACAGCCGGATGGTGACCGACATCGGCGGCATCGCCTCGTGGACCGATGCTCCGTACAGATCGATGCCCTCGATCGTGGTCGTGAGTCCGGAGGGCAGGACCAGGACCTCGTCACCGGGCCTGAAGATCCCGCCGGCGACCTGACCGGCATAGCCGCGGTAGTCGTGCCATTCCGTCGACATCGGCCGCACGACCCACTGCACGGGGAAGCGCGCGTCGATGAGATTGCGGTCCGAGCCGATGTAGAGGTGCTCGAGGTGATGGAGAAGGGTCGGCCCGTTGTACCAAGGGGTGTTCGGCGAGTGCTGGGTCACGTTGTCGCCGTGTAGCGCCGAGAGAGGGATGAAGCTCAGGTCGCGGATGTCCAGCTTCGCGGCCCACTCGGTGAACTCGGCCGAGATCATCTCGAACGTGTCCTGGTCGTAGTCGACGAGGTCCATCTTGTTGACGCACAGCACGAGGTGTTTCACCGAGAGCAACGACGCGATGACCGCGTGTCGGCGTGACTGCTCGAGCACTCCCTTGCGGGCGTCGACGAGGATCAGCGCGAGGTCGGCGGTGGACGCGCCGGTGACCATGTTGCGCGTGTACTGCACATGCCCCGGAGTGTCCGCGATGATGAACTTCCGGTGTGGGGTCGAGAAGTACCGGTACGCGACGTCGATGGTGATGCCTTGCTCACGTTCGGCGCGCAAGCCGTCGGTGAGGAGGGCGAGGTTGGTGTAATCGAAGCCTTTCTCGCGGCTCGTGCGCTCGACCGCCTCGAGTTGGTCCTCGAAGATCTGCTTGCTGTCGAGCAGCAGGCGACCGATGAGCGTGCTCTTGCCGTCATCGACCGAGCCGGCGGTGGCGAAACGGAGGAGCTCCATCAGAAGTAGCCCTCCTTCTTGCGGTCTTCCATGGCCGCCTCACTGAACCTGTCGTCGGCTCGAGTCTCGCCGCGCTCGGTGATGCGGGACGCCGCGACCTCGGTGATGACCTCTTCCGGCGTCGCCGCGGCCGACTCCACCGCGCCGGTGCAGGTCGCGTCACCGACCGTGCGGAACCGAACCAGCATCTCCTCGACCTCTTCGTCGGCGAGCACGGTCACGAACGGCGTGACCGCGAGGAGCATCGCGTCGCGGCGGAATACCTCCCGATGATGTGCGTAGTAGATCGTCGGCAGCTCGATGCCCTCGCGCGCGATGTATTGCCACACGTCGAGCTCGGTCCAGTTCGAGATCGGGAACACGCGGATGTGCTCACCGCTGTGGTGGCGGCCGTTGTAGAGGTCCCACAGCTCCGGTCGCTGGTTCTTCGGGTCCCACTGCCCGAAGTCGTCACGGAACGAGAACACCCGCTCCTTGGCACGAGCCTTGTCCTCGTCACGGCGTCCCCCGCCGAAGACGGCATTGAAGCCGTGCTCCTCGATCCCGTCGAGCAGCGTGACGGTCTGGAGGCGATTCCGGGTGGCCTTGGGGCCGGTTTCCTCCACGACGCGACCGGCGTCGATGGCGGCCTGGACCGACGCCACCATCAGGGGCACACCCAGTTGCTCGACGGTGCGGTCACGAAAGTCGATCACCTCGGCGAAGTTGTGCCCGGTGTCGATGTGCATGAGCGGGAACGGAAGGCGTGCCGGCCAGAAGGCTTTCTCGGCGAGCCGCAGCATCACCGCGCTGTCCTTGCCGCCGGAGAACAGGAGCGCGGGTCGCTCGAGCTCGGCCACGACCTCGCGCATCACGTGGATGGACTCGGCCTCGAGCGCGTCGAGGTGGGAAATCGTCGTGTCGGTCATGTCCTGTTGTTCCCCCAACCGCCTTCGGTGACGGGAACAGGCGAGTGTAACAACGCCGCGTGGTCAGTCGGACTGCGCCCGCACGAGCGCGGACTGCACGGTTTCAGCGAGCTCCGGTCGGCAGACGAGCAGGTCGGGGAGCCAGGCATCGCCGCCGCCGTAGTACAGCGGCGACCCGTCGAGGCGGCTCGTGTGCAAGCCCGCGGCCGCGGCGACCGCCACGGGCGCGGCCGAGTCCCACTGGTACTGGCCGCCACTGTGCGCGTAGACGTCGCCTTCTCCGAGCACCACCGCCATCGCCTTCGCGCCCGCCGATCCCATCGGCACCAGCTCGCCGTCGATGATCTCAGCCAGGCGGGAGGCGAGCGCGGGCGGGCGACTCCGGCTCACCAGGAGCCGTACCTTGCCCGGTTTCGCCGGCGGCACGGCCGGTGCCGGTCGAGAGCTCAGGACGAGATCGCGCGCCGGGAGCGCCACCGCACCTGCGACGGCGCGCCCTCCGATCGCCAGTGCGACGTGGACGGCCCAGTCGGTGCGGCCGGCTTCGCCGAACTCCCGAGTGCCGTCGAGCGGGTCGACGACCCAGACTCGGTCCGCGCTCGAGCGCCGGCCGTCGTCGGGGGCTTCCTCGGAGAGGATCGCATCGTCGGGTCGGGCGGCCCGGAGCCGGTCGAGGATGAGCTCGTTCGACTCCCGGTCGCCCGCAGCGCGCAGCCGGGCGGGGTCGTCGATGCGCTCTCGGAGGCTGAGGAGCAGCTCGCCGGCGGCGTGAGCGATCTGAGCCGCGAGCTGGTGGTCGCCGTCGAGGTCGTCGCGGTCTTCGCGGCGGTGCGGGTCGGGACGAGACGTCACGGAGCGTCTTCTCGCGGAAGGGGCGCGCCCGTCGGGTGGGTCGCTCCGGCCGGGTGCGGTGAGGGGGTGATCATCGACGGTGCCAGGCCTCGGGCTCGGCGGCCAGCTCACGAACGGCCGTCGGGAGACGGCCGGCGGCGAGGTCGGCGATCGTGACCCGCTCGAGCACGGTGCGCAGGCTGGCGCGGACGGCGATCCAGACTTCGACGAGGTGTTCGGCCGGGCCGGGATAGGTGAGACCCTCCGGCGGCTCGCCGCGCACCGCAGCCAGGGGGCCGTCCACCGCTCGGATCACGTCGGCGACGGTGACGTCGTCGGCCCGGCGGGCGAGGAGATAGCCACCCTCGGCACCGCGACGGGTCTGCACGATGCCGGCGGTGCGCATCGCGGTCAAGATGTTCTCGAGGAACTTGAGCGGTATGTCCTGACGCTGAGCCAACGTCTCGCCGGTGACCGGTCGGCCTTCGGCGGAGGTGGCGAGCTCGGCGGCGGCTCGTACGGCGTAGTCGGCTTTCGCGGAGATTCGCACCGGGCCCCCCGTCGTGGATGCGCCTGACCAGCCCGAACCGGCGCCCCAGCCCCGGGTCGGCGTGTCCCGGGTGACGACCTGGAGGGCCTTGGCCGGCCAAAGTCCAGCCCGGCCGGCCATCGGCCGGCTACGCCAACGGAAGCTAGCCGATCTGGGATGCCTGAAGGGGCGAATCGCGGTGTTCGTCAGCCACGGAGCGTGATACCTTGGCAGGTCAGGCATCCGCCGTTTCGGATCCGTTCCGGAGCCGTCCCGCGGTCGCGGCCGGGGCCGGGGCTGACGATGATCGACGCAGCGGGTTCGAGCCAGGGAGGCGTTCGAAGAGCCATGCCGGAGAGGGCGCAGGTCCGGCGAGGGAAGGGTCTCTCGCGTCGACAGGTGCTCGTACGCGGCGCGGCCGCGGCCGGGGTCGCCTGGGCCGCTCCCGTCATCCGTACGACGAAGGCCTACGCGACCGGTGCGAGCGATGGCACGGAGCGCCCGTGCACGCACTTCTACATCGTCTGCATCAACCGCAAGAACCGCAGCTGGCCCATGTTCCCCGAAGAGAGGTCCGGGTTCCCACCGAGCTGGAAACCCGAGCCGGTCGGGAACGGCTGGCCGAAGCCCTGGGATGGGCGCGGGCATCCGCCGTGGCAGAGCGGCGCGGTCGCCGGTGGGCAGGCGAACGGGTCGTATGAGCCCAGCCGCACCCAGACCCTGACTCGCTCGGATTCGGGCGCGACCCGGTCCACCTCATCCGGAAGCGGGCGCGCGGCGACGTCGTACACCTACGAGCAGCCGCACGGCCAAGCCGGTCCCGGCCGTTCCGTCGGCTTCACCGACGCCCCTGTTGTCCCGACCGCGGGCATCTCCGAGTCGAGTGTGGTCACGAGTCCCGACGCGAAGATCCGCTCCGATCGATCAGTACCCGACCGTCCGGACGATTCGCAGTTCGGCTCCCGGATCGGCGCCGACCTTCCCGATCCGTTGCCCCCTCCGATTCTCGACTGGATTGCCGCGAACCCCGGTATCAAGCTCGAGAACCCGAAGAACGAGCCCGTCATCACCCAGACCGGGCGTGACGCCTGGGCGGCCCTGCTGCCCGCCCCACCTCACCTTCCGGACTGGTGGGCGCGCCGCTGCCGATTGATCCTCGGCTGCTACAAGAACGGCAACGAGTTTGGCGGTGACGCGTACCCGGACCCGAACCCCCGCGATCCCGATCAACACGGTCGCCGGCTGATCTTTCCGACGCGCCCCGAGCGCTACGGCGGCTACATCGGCCGCTCGGGCCGCCCGGGTGACTTCCGCGACGATGATGAGTGGGAAGACGACGAACCCGGCAGTGGCCGGGTGCAGCGCACCGCCGGGCCCGGGCGCGCTGTTGGCTTCGGCACGCCGCCGGCAACTCCGGCCTCGCCGGCCGGCTCGACCTCGTCGACCTCGTCGACCTTGCCGGCGACTCCGGACACTTCGCCGGACGCGGCAACGCCGGAAACACCCCGCGTGGGCAAGCCCCCGGTGGCGGTCCCCGACGAGAATGGTCAGATTCCCGGTGTCGATCGGCCGCGCACCGACGAGGAGCAGAAGGTGCTCGAAGAGGAGCTCCTGGCGTGCGGACCGGACGAGACATTGCCGTTCCCGTGGAACCTCGAGTTTCCGCTCAACCTCGTCGTCTCGTGGTACGCGGCTCACATGGGTCTCACCTTGCCTCCGCCACCTCCCGGGTCCTGTGTCCCGCCGGAGATGGTCGTGGTTCCTATCGACCCCGAGGATGACCCATCCGGCTCGACCTCGACGTCGTCGTCCAGCTCCACATCGTCGACGTCGAGCTCGACGTCCTCGTCGTCCAGCTCCTCGTCGTCGACCTCGAGCTCGACGTCCTCGTCGTCCAGCTCCTCGTCGTCGACCCCGACCTCCACCGCTCCGCCCGACAGCTCGACGACGTCGACGACCGGTCCGGTCGCCCACGCCGCGAGCGAGCCGAATGACCGGAACGACACCGACACGCCGAACCGGCCCGACTATCCGCACGCGGGCCACTTCGACGAGCACGAGTGCATCATCCTGATCTTCTGCTGCCCGTAGCCCGGCTATGAGTACCTCGTCGCCGGCCGCGTCCGTCGAGCTCCTTCGCCGCATCGCCGACCACGACGCTCGAGTCGTGGTGATCGGGCAGGGATACGTGGGCCTGCCGGTCGCGATGCGAGCGACCGAGGTTGGGTTCCCGGTGGTCGGGTTCGACATCGACCCGGACCGGATTCGGGCGCTGGCTGCGGGCCACTCCTATGTCGAGGACGTACCGAACGATCGGGTGCTCGCCGCGACCGAGCAGGGGTACCGTCCGACAGCTGATCCTGCCGATCTGGTCGGGTTCGACGTCGCGGTGATCTCCGTTCCGACCCCGCTGCGCGATCGCGTTCCCGACCTGTCGTACGTGGAGGCGGCGGCCGAGACCCTGGCCGAAGCGCTCCGCCCGGGCGCGCTGGTCGTGCTCGAGTCCACGAGCTACCCGGGTACGACCGAAGAGCTCGTACGGCCTCGATTGGAGGCGGGCGGATTGCGCGCCGGATCGGATTTCAGCCTCGGGTATTCGCCCGAGCGGATCGATCCCGGTAACGAGCGCTGGCGGTTCGAGAACACCCCGAAGGTCGTCGCGGGCGTCGACGACGACTCGCGCCGGGCCGTGGAGACGTTCTACGGCGAGCTGGTCGACGAGGTCGTCCCGGTGGGATCGACCGCGGAAGCCGAGCTGGTCAAATTGCTCGAGAACACCTTCCGTCACGTCAACATCGCGCTGGTCAACGAGCTCGCGATGTTCGCCGAAGACCTCGGCGTTGACATCTGGAGCGCGATCGACGCCGCGTCGACCAAGCCGTTCGGCTACCTCCGGTTCACGCCCGGGCCCGGAGTCGGTGGACACTGCCTTCCGGTCGATCCGTCCTATCTCTCGTGGCAGGTCCGGCGCCGCTCGGGCCACGCCTTTCGCTTTGTCGAGCTCGCCAACGACGTCAACGAGCACATGCCCGACTACGTCGTCCGCAGGATCACGCTGTTGCTCAACCAGCACGGCCGCGCGGTCAACGGAACGAAGATCTTGCTGCTCGGCGTCGCCTACAAGGCCGCCACCTCCGACTGGCGCGAGTCCCCGAGCATCGCGGTAGCGGAGCGGCTCAGCGCGCTCGGCGCGCGGGTCTCGGCCTGCGACCCGCACGTCCCGGCAGATCTCGATTTGGACCGGCATCTCCCGCTCGTCCCGTACGGCGAGGACACGCTGGCCGGTGCCGACCTCGTCGTCGTCCTCGTCGACCATCCCGATTTCAGCGCCGAGGACGTGTGCCGCCACGCTCCGCTCGTGTTCGATGCCAAAGGGATGTTGCGGGGCCTCAGCTTCGAGGGCGAGATGCTCTAACCGGCCGCACCGTCGCGGGGTGCCTCCACGCCGAGGCCGAGAATCCCGACGTACTTGCGGCCTCGCTCCACAACCGTGCAGGCACGATCCGACGTCTCGGCCCAGTCTCGAAAGAACGCGTTGTCGTCGATGTCGTCCATCACCGTGACCGCGTTCGGGCCAAGGTGCGATCGCATGAGCTCGATGGCGAACGATCGTCCCTCGGCGGACTTTTCCGAGTCGTAGTGCACGAAGTCGACGACGCCAGCTTCGTCGAGCAGCCGCGGCAGGTTGATTCGGTCACCGCTGATCTCGAGTCGCCATCCGTCGCGCAGGCGGGCCTCGACGAGACATCCGATGTAGCGCTCCGGCTCGTCGAGCCGGAAGTAAGGGAAGTCGCTCGAGAACAGCCGGCCCGTGCCGTTCCGTTCCATGGCCGCGAGGATCGCCTGCGACGTCCAGCCGGCGGAGACGCCCGTCTCGAGCGCGACGGCCGGTTGCAGGTACCGCACCAGGAAGTAGACGAGTGCGAAGTGTCCGCCGCCGCCGAGGGTGACGCCCAGCGTGGCCAGGGTTCCCCGCGCGTACGCCCGGAAACGCTCGGCCCATTCTGTGGTCTCGTCCCAGAGCTCCGGGTCGAGGGTCCGGGCGATGGTGGCGGCGGGCAGGGCGCGGGCCGCGGCCCACGCGATCGCGTCTTCGCGGTGGCTCGGCCGTAGGCGCGCCATGACCTTGCGCGCCATCACCGGCAGGTAGTGGGGTCGGAGCGCGTTGCGGGTCATGGCCCGCAACGACCGCGGTTGGAAGCCGCGTGTCTTGCCGCTCACGTGAGCTCCTCGGCGACCTCGGTATGGACGGTAGCTCCGAGCGCGATCGCGATGGCGTCGGGTTCGATCGCGTCGATGAGCGGCACGCTCTCGATCACCTTGATGAGAGCATCGACGCTCGCCGCCGGCGCCGGTTCGGCGGGTGGCGCGAAGTCGAGCAGGGCTCGAGCGGGGTTCCCACCGGCGACGGCGAGGCCCCCGAGCTCGTAGCGGCCCCACGGGAGCGCCGCGGGCTCGTTGCCGTGGATGGGGTGTGTGTCGATGGCGGATTGCAGCGCCCGCAGGTCGACCAGGAGGCCGGGTGCGCCCACGATGATCTCCCGCTCGATCGGATCGACCAGCGCGGCCGGCGCGTCGGCGACCGTGACCCCGCGACGAGCCAATGCCCGCGCGAACGCGACCGGGCGTACGGGGCGTGGCACGAGAAGCGCACGTCGGTTCGCCGCGACGACGAGCGCCGGGATGGCCACGAGTCCCCGCGCGCCGAGGTCACCGTGCGACGCGAGGTGGACGAGGAGGGCGTGCAGCACCCGGGACAGTCCGCGGCTCTGCACCGCGACGGTTGCGCCGCGCTGGAGCGCGTACAGCCCGCGGCGTCTGCCCGACCGGTCGAGCGGCGGCACGACGACGGCGTAGTACGGGGTGAGGGGCCCGACGGACGGAACCAACTGCGCGGCGAGTGCCGCGTCGAGGGCTTGGCCGACGACCGGGTCGTCGACTGCGATGGGCGCCAGGACGTCACCGACTGCGTAGGCGGCGTTGTGGGTCCATGGTCTCTCGGCGCAGCTCGCACAGGTTTCGTCGGGATCGACGAGGACGGTGAGGGCGACACCACCATCGACACCGCTCTCGACACCGTCGAGGTCGGTCGTGTCGTGGGCGGCGGGTAACAGTAGGTCCATCATCACCAGCTCCGCGACGACACCACCGATGTCGGCGCGGGCGATCTCGGCATCGATCGCGAACCCGGCGGCCAGCTCGGTGACGAGTGTGTCGAGGTCGCTGTCGCCGTCACAGCATTGCCACACGACGGTCGCGGTGCGGTTGAGGTGATGGAGCGAACCGGCGTGGTGGATGATCGCCTCACCGTCGACCATCACCGACGCGACGTCACGGGCGCGTGGGACGAAACGACCGTCGAGAGGCGCGGGTTCGGTCATCACGTGGCGGCCTCGGCCCGTTCGAGCAGGGGTCGGAGCGCCGCGACCGCCCCATCGGGGTCACCGCTGATCAGCCGATGGCAGGACGCCTCCGCCACCACGCGTGCCAGGGCGTCCAGGTGGTCCTCCGGCCGGTCGCCGAGCTGGAAGGTGTGCTCGGCGAGCGTGAGCACGGCTTCGGGTCGCGAGAGAGGCTCGAGTCGCGCCGGCGCGTGGGGGACGTAATCGGGTACGACCACCGCGCCGATCATCGTCCGATCCGCCACCGCGCCGGGTCGCACGCGCTCGGGTGCGACGAGCCAATGGTCACCGAGGTACGACTCGAGCCCGGCCGGACGGAGCGTTTGGAGCGCGGCCAATGCGTCGGGGACCGAGCCTCCCGCGCCACCGAGCGAGATGGGTTTCGGGTACGGGTCGACGAGCAGGGTCTCGGGGTTGATGGCCACGACCTCGTCGGTGACGTAGCCGAACCCGGCCTGGACCAGCGCGGCGACCAGAGTGGACTTGCCCGAGCCCATTGGACCAACGAGCACGACGGCCTGTCCGCCCCGGGCCGCAGCCGAAGCGTGGACGAGGGTGCGCCCGGTGGTGTGCTCGATCGTCTGGCGATTGAGCTCCCAGATCAAATGGGAGAACGCCACCGCGGGCGACTCGGTGTGCAGGATCCGCGCGCCGTCGAGGTGGAGCTCGCAGATGTCGTCACGCGTTCGGGTGAAGGTGATGATGTGCTCGGCAGGCTCGTCGCAACTCAGAGGCCCGTAGAGCTCGGTCAGTGCCCGCGTCACGACCGGATCATCGGCCCGCACGACCGCGTCGAATCCGAGCAGCCGCAACGTCGGCGTCTCGCCGGCCCAATGGGTGGTGTCGAGAAGTCGTCGCAGCGCGGCAGCGCGTCGTGATTGGCTCAATCGTCGTCGGGCGGGTCGGCGTATGGGTTCGGAGGTCCTTCGTGCAGTGCCGCGTAGGGATCGTCGCCGGTGCCGGTGGGGTAGAGCGGCGCACCGGAGGTGTCGAGCGCCGTCGGGTCGATCCGCTTGTGGGACGCGCGCCGCCGTTCGGGGAGGCAGAGCATCACCAGGAACGCCGGCATGACTTGCGCGCGTTGCCGAGCGAGGATGCCGAAGTTGCTGAACGACGAGAAGGCGAAGACGAACACGAAGAGGTAGCCGACGCAGTACGCGACGTACGGCTCCCTGCGCATGAACCTCGGGATGTTGAGGAGACGGCGGCGGGAACGCCAGGAGAGCCAGATCAGGAACACGCCTTCCGCAGAGGTTCCGATCGCCGGCGCGTTGTGGGCTTCCCACGGGAACGGACGGAACAGGACCGTCACGGTGGCCAACGGAAGGTCCAGCGGTGTGTTGACTCGCACGGGGGAGAACGTCGAACCAGCCTCGTCGGTCCGGCCCTCGGCCTTGGTGAGCTCCGCATCGACCGTCTCGGTATTGAGTGAATCCACACCGAGGAACGAGCTCGTCTGCGACGCGAGGACCGTGCCCATCAGGAAGAGGGCACCGAAGACGAACACGCGGATGAACGGCGCGGCGCCCGAACGCGACTTCGACCGGCCCACGAGCGCGGCGAGTACGAGACCGCAGAACACCACCAGCGCGACGTGGGGCCGCACATAGGTGATCGATCCCAGCCCGAGGGCCATCGCCAGCGCGCCCTTGAAGGGGCGCCGCGTGAGGATCAACGAGACGCCGAACGACGCGATGCCGAGACCCATGACCGACCACGCGTCCTTGCCGAGGGCGGATGGCCAGTACAGCAGCGAGGGCAGGAACAGGACCAGCAGTCCGTACCGTCGACGATCTCCGCCGGGCACGGCGTGACAGAACGCCCGCCAGAACAGCAGCAGCCCGATGAACGCGAAGAACGAGAAGATGACGAACCCGCCGAACTTCGATGTTCCTGCGATCGAGTAGATCACGCCGGTGAGCCCGCGCATGAAGCCGGTCCCGCTGAACTCGCCGATGTCGGGGCTGAAGTCGAACACACGGTAGCTGGAGACGAGCTGCTTGCCCCACGAGTGGTACTCGTTCGCGTCGGCGACACCGTTGTAGTACACGTTGGTGACGAGGTCGCGCGCGACCGCTCCGAGCAGCTTCGCCGTGAACGCGGCCATCACGAAGCCGAAGATCGCCGGGTCGCGGTCGGTGCGCGCGATTCGTCGTGCGATCGGCAGCACGATCGCGACGAGTACCCCGGTTTGCAGGACCGGGTCGATGAGGTTGAAGTCGAGGGTGGCGAAGCCGACGATCGCGACGATGGCCCACACGATGTAGCCGGCCTTCACCACGTTCTGGCACCACGCGGGCGCGTCCGCCATCGACTCCGGTCGCGAGGAAGGCTGGTCCGTTTGGGACAACGCGGCGCTCACCGTGTGGTCCTCGTCGCTCGCAGTGCCTGCCATCCCCGCCGGAGCCTGCGTACGTAGCCGCCGTCGTGGCGACGCACGTGGTCACGATCGGCCACGAGCACCGCCCGGAGGTACGCGGCCTTCCCTGCGAGTCCGTCGACGGCGGCGAGGCCGGCGGCGGTCTGGGTCGCGTAGGAACGGCCGGGTCCCGAGTAGGCGCGCAGCGCCCGGGCCTGGAAACGGTCCGGCTGGTGGGCAAGAGCCCAGCGGACGAGCGGCGTGGGCTGGAGGCCAAGTCGTGACCACGTCGTGGTGACTGCGCGCGCGACGACAGCATCAGACCGCCACGCGCGCGCCGCCTCGAGCGCGCCGGCGACGTCGGTGCGGTCATCGAGCGCGAGCTGGGCAACGTCGCGCTGGGCCGACAAGCGCGGCGCAGCGTCACCCAGCGCCGCGTGGAAGCAGGCGTGTACGAAACGGTGCTCCCGGCAGAGCGCGGGCAGCGACCGGCCCCCGAGCGTGAACTGCTCGTCCGTCGCGAACAGCGCGTCGAGATCAACGGTCAGGCCGAACGGTCCGGCCACGAACGTCCGGTGAACATCGATCTCGGTGCCATCCGCCAGGACGAGGCATGCACCCTTGCCGAATCGCCGGTCGAAGCCGGGCCGGACCTCCGGGTACCGGCGCCGGCCGCCGCGGTCGGTCAGGAGTGTCAGGGCGTCGTCGTAGCGTTCGGCGGCGACGAGGAGGTCGATGTCGCCGAATGCTCGAAGGGATGGGTTCGGGTAGTCGAGGTGGGCGACCGCGGGACCCTTCACCACGCGGTAAGCGACCCCCGCGTGTTCGAGCGTCGTGGCTGCGTCGCCCAGCGTGCGTTCGAGGGCCACGCAGGTCCGCATGGACCGCTCGTGGGCCCTGACGATCGCCCCGTATTGCCGGTCGGTGGCGGGAAAGGCCCCTGCAGCCACGGCCGAAGCGAGCAGCGGTGTCACTCGTTCGCGTGTCGCCGCGTCGGTGAGTGCCGTCCAGGCCGGGTCGTCGAGGGGTTCCGCCGGCGCCGACGGAGCGCCCGGTAGGCCGTAGGCCGCCGGCACCGCGACGTGCGTGGCATCGGTCGTGGGGGAGGTCGCCGAAGCCGTCGTCCCGCTCACGTCGCGACCCGATCCGCTCGTCGGATCAATCCGGTTCGAGCAAGCTCGTCGAGAAACGACGCGACGTCGCGCCGCACATCCGACCGCGAGCCCTCGTGGCGCTCGGCGAGCGCCTCAGTGAGGTCGTCGAGCGAGCGTGGATGAGCGAGCAGGTCCCAGACCGCGGGTCCCGTTCGGGTGAGCGTGACCGGCTCGGACGACTGCCGACCGAGCAGCACCACACCGAAGGGCCCAGAGCGGGTCAGCACATCCTCGGAATGAATCCAGCGAGGTGAGTCGTCGTGAGTCATGGGCCCGCTCCGGGCGAGTTGGCTCGCCGTTGGCTCAGTTCCAGGGTTTGGGGTGATCGGTGGGGGTCCCGCCCGTGAGGCCGCTGATCGACTCCACATCGGCGGGCTTGGTGCGCGGCGCGGTGTGACTGCGTTTCCACGGCAGGAGTCGGTTGCGAAGCTGCGCCTGCTCGGGCTTGTCGTAGCCGTAGCCGTAGTAGCCGTAGTAGCCGTAGTAGCCGGTCCGGGCGCTGTGCTGCACGCCGACCAGCGCGGTGCCGATCACCGTGGCCTCGAGGCGCCGAAGCAGGTCGGCGGCCCGACCGGCGGCGGCGCGTCGGGTCCAACCACTGCGCACCATCATCACCGTGGCGTCGGCCACCGACGACAGGTCGGCCGCGTCGTTGGCGAGCAGCAACGGTGGGGAGTCCAGGATGACGATGTCGGCGAGCTCGGTTGCGACTCGGGCTGCCGCCTTCGCAGCAGTCATCGCGCCGGCGGGCTGGCTTTTCGGGGGAGCCGAAGCGGCGAACCGCACCCCGGGGATGCCGGACTCCTGGAGGATCTCCTCGAGCTGGTCCGCGGTGACATCGTCGTGGAGGGGGATGAGATCGCCGAGGTTCGGTGTGGTCGGGCGGCTGAAGTAGCGGTCGAGCTGCGGTCGGCGGAAGTCGGCGTCGAGGACGATGACGGTCGAGCCCGTCTCTGCGAACGCGGCCGCAAGGTTCACCGCGGAGACCGACTTGCCTTCCGCCGCGCTGGCCGAGGTGACCAACAGCGTGCGCAGCGGCGGCACCGCCGAGGTCGAGACGGCCCGGCCGGTTGCCGGGGTGGCATCCCCGCCGCTCGGCGCGGTGACGCCCCCTCCGCTCGGCGCGGTGGCCGCGGCCTTGTGAACGGGGTGCCGTTGCCACATGGCGAGCATCGAGGTTCGCAGGGATCGGTAGGCCTCGGCCACGAGGCCCGAGGGCTCCTCGGCGGTGAGCACCCGGAACCATTCGGCCCGTGTGAGCTTCACCTCGGGGATCTCGGTGATGACCGGCAGCCTGGTCGCGCTCTCGGTTCCCGCGACGTCACGGACTCGGGAGCTGAGCAGCTCCAGCACCAACAGGCCGGCGACGCCGATGAGGAGGCCGACAGCTCCGCCGACGAGGAGGCGCTGCGGTCCGGACTCGACCGACGACAGGATGGCGTTCGGCGGCGCGGCGCCCGCCGTCCTGATCGCGGTCCACGGGCTCGCCTTCTCGAGGCTGCGCAGGCCGGCTCCCTCGGGCGCCGCGTCGACGATCTGGGCGCTGAGCTCACCGATCCGAGTCTCGAGGGCGGTCCGCTTGTTCTCGTTGGAGAGCCGGGTGAACGGCTCGATGCCCGGCTGGGCGCCAAGGTAATCCGTCGCGGCCAGCTGCACCTCGGCCGCTGAGCGCTGCGCGCTGAGCTGGGCGACCTCGGCGATGTACCGCGCGGAGCCGTTCGTATTCAGGAACACGAGCAGCTCCTGTGCGAATGTGTTGGCGACCTTGGCGGCAGTGGTGGGGCTGGCCGCGACCGCGGAGATGCACAGCGAGCCCGTCGCCACGTCCGGGCGGGCCGTCACCGTGCCGAACCGCAGTGCCACGGCGCGAGGCTGGCCTCGCCGGCGACCGTGCTTGGCTCCGTTGGCGTCGACGGCAGGTGCGGCCCCCGCAACCCGATAGTTGCGCAACCGCCGGGCGACCAGGTTCGGGACGTCACCCGAGGTCGCGAGCAGCGCGATTCGGTCCCAGTCGACGTCTTGATTCTTGCGCTCCGTGATCGGGTCCGTGATGAGGCAGTGGGACGCCTCGAAGGAAGCCGGTGCCGCTTTGACGTTGGGAGCAGACGGCTGCGACGGCTGCGTCGTGAACGCAACCGCGAAGCCGACCAGCGCGGTGATGGGCAGCACCCACCACCTCTGACGGAGGAGCCGCAAGTATTCGAGCGGTTTCATGGTGGCGGTCGCCCCCCGGCTGATCCGTGCCTCGGACGCGCGAGCGGTGCCCCGCCGACAGCCGGTTGATCGCTGTGCTCGCGCGCCAGTCCTGGTCATGGCGCACATCGCCACGCCTTTGCGAAAACAAGTGTAATCCCGTCCACCTCGCGGGAGGGAGCGGCCTTCCGACCTATTTCGGCAAATGTTCACCCAAGGCGGCGAGCCCGTGGGAGACGCCCTCGGGCGGCATGCTCGCGCGAGGAGCGTTCTCCGCGCTACATTTCGCGCCCTCGCGAGCAGCAGGTTCGCGCTGGATCTCGGTACGGTCCAACCCCGTTTTCCACCGGTCCGGAGCCGGCCGGTCCGGCCCTGAGGGGTGTCGATGGAGCGCCAGGTGAGCCTCGGGTCCGCGACGGGCGAGATGCACGGACCTACCGGGTCCGGCGGTGGCGCCGGCCGCCGATCCGGTGCCTGGCCCGTCCTCGTCGCCCTCGTCCTGGTCGCCGTTGCCGTTCCGCTCGTCGTCGCCTGGGCCTACGGCGCCCTCGGTACGCCCCGGACCGACGGCTGGTCCTACCTCGCAACCCTGTTCGGCTTCGCCGAGACCGGTCGGATCGATCTCAACGATTGGACCTCGATGACGCTGATCGGCCAGATCCTCCTGGCCACGCCGATCGCCCTGGTCGCCGAGCGCAACGTTGCCGCGATCCAGATCTGGACGAGCTTCATCGGCCTCGGCGGCCTCGTCGCGGTCGTCGGTCTCGCCCGCCGGGCCGGCACGACCTGGTGGGTGGGCGGCCTCGTGGCGATCACGGTCGCAGTCGGGCCGTTGTGGGCCACACTGGCGGCCAGCTTCATGACCGACGTTCCCGCTTTCGCCGCAGCGATGGTGACGCTGCTCGTCGGGATCGAAGGGCTCCGGCGCCGCCCGGTCTCGCTCCCGCTGATCGCGGCCGCCCTGGCGCTCGGGCTGTGGGCCTTTTCGATTCGCCAGTACGCCGTGGTTCCGGCGGTCGCGGTCCTCGCGGTCGCGATCCTTCTCGCCGTCCAGTCGGGCGACCGGCAACGGCTTCGGCGCCTGGTCGCCATGGGTGGCCTGTTGGCGGTGGGCGTCGTGGGGATCCAGCTGTGGTGGGTGGCGATCCCCAACGACAAGGCCCTGAGCCCGGTGGTGCCAGGTCCCGGCTCGATCTGGGACGCGGTCGTCGAGGCGACCAAGCTGATGCGAGTCGTGGGTCTCCTGCTCGTTCCCGTGCTGCTGCTCGCCGGGCCGATCCGCATCCTGCAGCGCGCCTGGCGGGCGAGCCCGGGGGTTGTTCTGGTCGTCGCGACGGTCGTCGGGTCGGCCCAGATCGTGACCCATGTCCGCGCCTCCGACGTTCCCTTCCTCGGGGGCTATTTCGAGCGCACGGGCATCCAGGCCGAGGTCGTGCTCGCGGGGAACCGCCCGGACCTGGTCCCGGCGCCACTCTTCGAGCTCCTCGTCGCGGTCGGGTCCGCCGCCGCCGTGCTCCTGGCGGTCGCGGCGATACCGCCGCTCGTCGAGCTGGTCGCCCGCGCCCGCGCCCGGGACCTCGGCGTGCGCGACCCGGTGATCGCGGCGATCGCGGTGGCCGTCGCCGGCTACTCGGCCGCGTACTTCGTCGCGGCGGCGGCTGACCTGCCCCTCTTCGACCGCTACGCGCTCCCGCTGTTGCCGCTCGTCGCACTCCTGGTGGTACGCGGCGCCCGCTCGGACGGCGTCGAGCGGTCGCCTCGGGCCCTCGCGGGCGCGGGTGTCGCCCTCGGGCTCCTGGCGATGCTGGGGCTTGCCTACACGATCGACGCAGCCGCGTTCGACGGGACCCGCCGGCGCGTGGCCGAGCTCGCGGTGGCGGCGGGATACCCGCCCGAGACGGTCAACGGCGGGTTCGAATGGGTGAACGAACACCTCGAGGCGGGCCAGTCGCCCGTGCTCGGCCACGGGTTTCCGGCCGGGGCACGGCCGTGCGTCGTGGTCGTGGTGAACCCCGATGAGGTTCCGGCGGGCCGGGTCGTCGCCCGCCGGGTGTCTCGGCTGCCGTGGCGGCCGACCGAGACGTTCGTTGCCCTGCGGACCGGATGCGACTGCGAGGTCGCGTCCAGATGACGGGCTCGGCGGTGCCGGGAGGCGTGGAGCGTCTCGGGATCCTCGTGGTCTGCTATCTGCGAGACGACGGCGACGTGCCCATCTTGCGGATGCACCTGGATCGCGTCGCCCGTCACACCGACGTCGCGTACACGCACTACGTGACGACGGCGAGGGCTTCCGCCGCGGCTCAGGAGCTGATCCGGGCCCGGCCGGACGTGCAGCACTGTGACGTGGAGCCGACGGAGTTGCGCGGGAGCCGGGAGCACGCGTACTACCTCGATGAGCTGGCCCGTCGGGCGCTCGCGGACGGGGTCTCTCACGTGTGCACGCTCGATGTCGACTCGTTTCCGATCCGTGACGGATGGGTCGAGGCGATCGCCGAGGCCCGCCCGCCCGCCGCCGACCCGCAGACCGACTCTGGCGTGGCCGGGATTCTGCGGGTGGAGAACGGCGATACCTGCCTCCCGCACCCGTCGTGTGTGTTCGCGCCCCGCGCCTTCTTCGACGACCACCACCCGAGCTTCTCGCCTGACTCCGACGGATCCGCGGAGTTCAGACGGTTCCTCCGCGCCACGGGCCAACCCGCCGACACCGGCATCCGACTCGCGCACACCCTGTGGTCGCGACGGCTCGGCTGGGCGCGCCTGGTCCGCACGAACGCGGTCGACCTCCACCCGGTGATGGGCGGCGTCTATCACGACGTGCTCTTCCACGTCGGCGGGATCGGCCGGGGCAAGCTCTTTCGTCGCGACCTGCTGGCGTCGCGAGTCCATCGTCTCAGCCGCCCGATCGAGCGGGTGCCCGTGCCCGGAGCCGGGCTGCGACGCGCCAAACGGCGCCTGCTGCACGCCATTCGGGGCCGGACGGAACGTCGCCTCGCGGCGGTGAACCGCGAGGCGGCCGACGAGCTCGACACCCGGCTCCGGCGCGATCCCGATGTGTTGTTCGCTGAGCTCACCGGCGTGAGCGCGGGGGACCGATGAACGGCGCGCCGTTGCGGGCCCGGACGCGGACCCGGCGGGCGTCATGGGTCGGTCCGGTCGCTACCGTCGCGCTGCTCGCCGTGCTCGGAGTCGGGATCCCGGTGGCGATCGCGGCGGGGTCCGGCGCGCTCGACATCCCCCGCAACGACGATTGGGCGTTCCTGGGAACGCTCTTCCACTGGTCCGACACCGGGGTGCTGGATTTCAACGACTGGGGCGGGATGACCCTCGTCGGCCAGCTCGCGCTGGGCGCGCCGCTCGTAGCCCTCGTCGGTCACGACATTGCCGCAGTGTCGGTTCTCACCGCGGTCGTCGGGCTCGGCGGACTCCTGGCGGTCGCGGCGATGGGCGGCCGGCTCCTGCAACCTCGGTGGGGGGGCGCGTTCGTGGCGGCGACGGTCGCGGTCGGGCCACTGTGGATGGGTCTCGCACCGACCTTCATGACCGACGTCCCCGCGTTCGCGTTCGCGATGGCGTCGCTCGCGATCGGCGTCGTCGCGCTGCGGCGGGACCCGATCTCGGTCCCCCTCATCGCCGCCGCGCTCGCGGTCGGTCTGTACGGCTTCTCGATCCGCCAGTACGCCATGGTGGCCCCGGTCGCGGTCGTGCTCGCCGGAATGTGGGCGTGTGTCGGTACCGCAGACCGACGTCGACTCCGAGCCCTCGTGGTCCTCGGAGCTGGACTCGTCATCGCCGCGGGAGTGTTCCTGGTCTGGCACCAGGGGCTCACCGGGGTCCGGCATCTCTCGCCTGCGTGGCCGACCACCGGCGCGGTCGCGGACGGCTTCACGAAGAACGCGGCGTTCTTTCGGCTCGCCGGACTGCTGCTCGTGCCGGTCGTCGTGCTCGCCGGACCCGTCCGGATCGTCCGGCGAGCATGGCGGGCGCACGCCATGGTGACCGGCCTCGTGACGGCCGTCACGGGGACGTGGCTGGCGGCCACCGCGATCCATTCGCCGCGTACCGCCTTTGTCGGGAACTACCTTGCCCGTGACGGCATCGGATCACGCCAGCTCCTCTCCGGCGTTCGTCCCGATCTCCTCCCGAACTGGTGCTTCGCCCTCCTCGTGGTGGGTGCATCAGTGGCCGCGGTGCTCCTGGTCCTGACGGCCGTGCCGTGGTCGGTCCATCTCGGAGCACGCGTACGCGACGGGCGGCTCACGCCCGACGAGCCCGCGATCGCCGCCCTGGGGCTGGCCGCGTTCGGCTACGCCGCCGCGAACGCCATCGCGATCGTCGTCGGCCTGATCATCTACGACCGCTATGCCCTGCCGTTGTTGGCGATCATCGGCTTGCTGGTGTTGCGGGCGGTCCCGCCCCAGGTGAACGCGGCGCGGAGAGTGACGTGGCTCCCGGTCGCGGCGACCTTCGGCGTGATCGCCCTCCTCGGGCTCGCCTACGCGTCCGACTCGGCTGCGTTCGACGCGGCCCGGTGGGAGCTCGCCGAAGAGGTGGTCGCGACCGGAATCCCGGCCGAGGCGGTCAACGGCGGGTTCGAGTGGGTCGGTTACCACCAGCTCCGCGACCGTGATCAGCCCGACCGTGGTCAGGCCGACCGTGATCAGCCGCGGCGCGACCGGCGGTTCTGCGTTGCATTGTCGATTCGCTCACCCGGCGCGGTCGCCGTGGGTGTCGGGCCGAACGGAGCCGGTGAGGTCGTGGCCGGCCGTACGTACTCGACGCCGTTGCACGGACCGGTGGAGATCGTCGCAGTGCGGACCGGTCGGTCGTGCCCGAACGCCCCTTGAGGATCGCCACACGTCCCCAGACGATTCGGGGCGGTTCTACTCGCCGCCGGGCTAACGAGCTTCGGTAGCGGCCTGGCGGGCGCGACGCCTCGGCGGGGCGCCCGCCTCGGCCCGCCGACGGTCCCGGCGTCGGCGTTCGGCTCCTGTGGTCAGCGGCCGCGCCGCGCGACGCAGCCGCGCCGACCGGCGCCACGCGAAGGCCTCCAGCCGGGCGCGGGCTGGGGGTCGGGCGCGTGAGCGGTCATACCCAAACGCGTCGAGCGCGTCACCGGCGAGGGCTTCGAAGCGGTCGACGTCATGGGGACGCATCGCCGTACGCCAATCGCGGATCCCGGGGGTCGGCGGCCGCGTGATGCCCTGGTGGCGGCGCTCGTCCCACACCGTTGCAAGGACGGACTCGGAACGCTCGGTGTAGTCGAGCATCCGCTCCGGGTGCTCGAGCTGGGCGAACTCGCCGATACGGGTTACCGCGGCGGCCGGGTCCGAGACGAGGTCCTCGTAGCGGATCTCGAGGTAGCGATCCGCCGGGAGCTGCCCACCGGAACGCCGGCCGGCGAGGACTCGTTCCCGCCAGTATTCGACGGTGGGGAGGAACCGGTCGGGTCCGACGAGGTGTTCGATCACCGACGGCACGACGTCGCGACCGTCGCGCACGAGGTGGAGGAATCGCGCCTCGGGGAAGCTCCGAGCGATGAGGTCGATGTGGGCAACGTTGCGCGGTGTCTTGTCGGCGACGCGCGCCTTGCCGCGGGTCGCCCCGTAGGTCGCGTAGACCGAGCGCAGCACGTCCGCGGTGCTCTCAGGTGGCCGGGCGGCCAGCGTCGCCCGGAGCGCGTCCCGCGGGAGCGCCCAGTTGCGGTACGACCCGTCCGCCTCGAGCTCCGCCGTCAGTCGATCGAGCATCGAGTCGACCCCAGCGCCCGGAGAGCTCGGATGGCGGCGCAGGATTCGCACCGTGAAGTACGCCTCCGGCGGTACGGCCAGCTCCGGGTGTGCGTCGAGCATCGTGCGCAGCAGGGTGGTTCCGGACCGGTTGCAGCCGACGACGAAGAGGAACGGCGCGGTCATCCGCCGGACCTCGAGTCGGTACGGAGCTCGCCGAGCACGCGGCACACGATGCCCCGATCGCCGGCAGTGAGGCACCGGCCGGTCGCCAGGTCGAAGCGCCAGCCGTGGAGCGAGCACGTCAGCACGCCGTCCTCGATCGAACCGAAGCGCTCCAAGTCGGCTCGGAGGTGAGGGCAGCGACGTTGGATCTCGTAGCCGTCGCGTACGAAGGTCTCGAACGGCGGCGCGGCCTCGGAGTAGTAGCGCTCTGTGTAGGCCATGCGTTCCACCGACAGCGAACGAAAGAAGTTGTAGACGAACTCGTTGTAGGGCCCGTCGCGCTCGGCTTCGAACCGGCACGACAAGAACACGGCGTTCACCCAGTCGACCTCGCGGCGCTGGATGCAGCGCTCGACGAGCGGCCGCGGTATGTGGAAGCGGTATCGGCAGTACTCGCCGTCCCACCGGTCGACCCGGCGGTCGAGGAAGTTGATCACGATCTGTTCGTCACCGACATCGAGCAGCACCCGGCCGTGGACTCCCGCACAGGTGTGGCTCGCGTCGGCCAGCAGCGGGGTCCACCACTCGGACAGCTCGTTGGCGATGTCTACTTCGTGGTCGGGCCACGTGGCCTTCTCGGCCGCGATCTTGGGCGCGGCTCGCTGCTGGTACTCCGCCAGATACGCCCGCTTGTCGGTGAACGCGCGGAGGGGATCACCGTCGGGAAGCTTCACCGTGCAGCTCTCGCGGGTGAGCTCGACGACCGCCCCCGGGACCGTCAGGTGACCGTGGGTGAGACCGGCCGCGTTCGTCTCGGTGACGGTCTTGGCCTGATCGGGAAAGATGTTCCAGTCCGTGTCACCGAAGTCGTTGAGGTGGAAGAGGTCTTCGTCGAGGAAGCACGGCGGGCCCGCGAACGGGAAGAACTCGCGGGCGCCGATCTCGGTCACGAACCGCGAGGCACGCGCGAACTGGTTGTGGCGCTTGCGCCGTCCCAACGCGCGCGCCTCCTCCTCGGGCACCCGGTACACCATCGGGTACCAGATCGCACCGGAGAACTGCACGAGATGCCCGTCGTACGGCCCGAACTCACAGATCGCATCCAGGTCGATGGGCTTCGAGTCGTTCTGGTTGAACAACGTGGCGGTGCCGTCGTCGACGGCGAGTCCCGAATCGCCGATCGCGCCGTCGGTCGGGGCCACCAACGCGTTGGTGAGCAGCCGCAGGCCGTCCCGCTCGACCGGCTCGCCGTTGTGCGTCTCCAGGAACCGGTGGAAGCCGAGGGCCTCGAGTCCCCGGCGATGGTCGCCGGTCGGAAAGTCGGGGAGGATGACGGTGCAGTCCTTGGTGACGTGGTTGGCAAGAAAATCGACGTCCAAGTGATCGTCGTGCGGATGTGAGATGTAGAGGTAGTCCGGCGACGAGATGGCCCCGACGTCGATGTCGGAGTTGTCGGGGAACGGGAACCAGGATCCGAAGAACATCGGGTTGAACCACGGGTCGCACAGCACGGTGCCCCCCGCCGTCTCGAGGTAGACACCCGCGTGGCCGAGGAACGTGAGGCGCACGGTCAGTCGCCGCCTCGTTCGGGATCGGATGAGTCGCCCGGCGTGGCCGACGAGGCCATCCGGCGGCCGACGCGGGTGCGCAGGGTCCGCGCCCGTGCCGCGACCGTCCGCCGCGCGCGATGAGCAGCCGCTTCGACGCGCACGCGAACGCTGGTCACGAGCCCGGAGCGCTCGTAGCCGAACGTATCGAGCATCTCACCCGCCAGTGCTTCGAAGAGCATGACGTCGCGCGGCGTCATCGTCGTGCGCCAGTCCCGCAGCCCCGGTGTGGGTGGTCGCCGCACTCCCTGGACGTGGCCCGGGCGGCGGAGGCTGTCGATGAGCTCGTCGGCGCGGCGGTGATACTCCAACATGGCCGGGTCGAACTCGATGCCGACGAACGCACAGAGGCCGCGCAGCACCGGATCGGGATCGGCCACGAGATCTTCGTAGCGGATCTCGAGGTACCGGTCGGGCCCGAGTCGCGCGCCGGCGGCTCGACCCTGGCGCACTCGTGCCTGCCAGAACAACGCGGCCGAGGCGAAGTCGTCGGGGCCGAAGTCCATGGTCACCAGCGACGGGACCACGTCGCGCCCGTCGCGTACGAGATGGACGAAACGCGACGTCGGAAAGCACTGGGCGAGCAGCTCGATCTCGAGCACGTTCGACGGTGTGCGGTCGGCCACGAGTGGCTTGGCTCGGGTCCGGGCGTAGGCGGCGTAGAGCCGGGCGATCGCCTCTGGCACGGTCGCGGGGCGCGGATCGTGCCGGACGGCGTCGAGCGCGTCCGAGGACAGGTGCCAGTCGCCGAAGCTGTCGTCGGACGTGACGTCGGCGAGGAGTCGGTCCAGGTCGAATTGGCCGTTCGCCGAGTATTGCGCCGCCCGGTGCAGGGCCGGGGCGACGAAGTACGACTCGGGCGGCACCGCGACATCCGCATGGGAATCCAGCATGGCCCGAAGCATCGTGGTGCCCGAACGCACACAGCCCACCGCGAAGAGGAACGGGGCATCCGCGCCTTGGGCGCGTGTCGGGGGGGCTCCGAGCTCGCCGGTCAGTGGACCGCTCGGGCCAGCCTGCTCACCACTCACCGCACACCAGATCGCACATTTCGCCCGCCATCAGCCGCCATCAGCCGCCACCAGTCGATGCTCGAACGCCCCAGCTTCGGCTGGGCACGGGCGAGCGCCCTCGGGCGACGAGGATAGACGGACCACGCACCGTGGTCACCCTGTGTGGCCGTTGCTCGCTCGTCGGAGTTATCCTGGTCGCTCGTTCCCGGCTGGACCGACGCGCCGTATCGGGTCGGGACGGGGTCTTGGCGGGGCTCCGTGAGGGGGTTGGGTGCAGGTCATGGGGTCTCCGGAGCCGCCGCGTCTCACGCGCCGCCCACGGTGGAGCTTCAGCGGTGAGTGAGTCCGTAACGGAGCCGTATTCGCAACCGGAACCTCCGGAGCCGGTACTGGCCGCGGCGGCGGAGCGAGGCGCTGATTGGGCCCTGATCCCGCCGGACGTCGCCGCCGAACCGCCATCCGAGCTGCGGTATCGACCCGTGATGCACCTGGCGGGCTCGATCGGGGCGCTCGTTCGGTCCCGGGCGATCGTCCGGAGCCTCACGTTCCGTGACCTCCGATCGACCTACAGCCAGGAGGTGCTCGGCATAGCCTGGGCGCTGCTCGGCCCGGTCACGCTCATGGTCGTGTTCACGTTCCTGGAAGGCCGCTTGGGCGGGGGCATCGACACCCAAGGGGTGTGGTATCCGGTCTTCGCCTACGTGGGCATCCTGCCGTGGACGTTCTTTGCCAACTCGGTCTCGGGTGGCGGGACCAGCCTCGTCGGCAACCCGCTGCTCAACAAGGTGTACGCACCGCGAGAGGTGTTCCCGATCGCCAAGATCCTCAGCGCGACCGTGACGTTGCTCTGCGCCACGGTCGCCCTCGCGATCCTGTTCATCATCGATGGACGATTGCCGTCGGTGACCTCCTACTGGGTGGTGCCGTTGCTCGCGATCCTGTTGGTGTTCGCGTTCGGCATCACGCTGCTCATCTCCGGGCTGACCGTGTACCTGCGCGACATGCGCCACGCCATCCCGCTCCTGCTCCAACTCGGGTTGTTTCTCACCCCGATCATCTACGGGATGGATGAGATCGACGAGCCGTGGCAAAACGTCTACGTCGCGGTGAACCCGGTCGCGGGAGTGATCGACGGGATGCGGCGGTGCCTCCTGTACAACCAGGCTCCCAATCTTGTCTTCACCGCGATCGCGGCGACGGCGGCGCTCGTGTGGGCCCTCGGCGCGTTCCTGGTGTTCAAGCGGCTCGAGACGGGGTTCGCGGATGTCTCGTGAGGGTGAGGTCGTCGTCGACCAGGTGTGGAAGCGCTTCCGCGTCGACCGCGGACGCCAGCTGCTGCGCGACCACGCCAAGCGCGCGCACGGCAAGATACGCGGTACCGCCGGCGACAACCCGTGGCGCTGGGTGCTGCGGGACATCTCGTTCTCGGTCGAGCCGGGCGAAGCCGTGGGCGTCGTCGGCGCGAACGGCGCGGGGAAGTCGACGCTGCTGAAGATCGTCAACGGCCTCATGTTTCCCCACAGCGGGCGGGTGCAGACCCACGGCAAGGTCGGGGCGATCATCGAGGTGATGTCGGGGATCCACTCCGAGCTCACCGGTCGGGAGAACATCAACATCTACGGCAACCTGCTCGGTCTCAGCCGCAAGCAGGTCGCGGCGCGCTTCGATGAGATCGTGGCCTTCGCCGAGATCGAGGACGCGATCGACCGGCAGGTGAAGTTCTATTCGAGCGGGATGAAGGTCCGACTCGGGTTCTCCGTCGCGGCCTTCTTGGAGCCGTCCATCCTCATCGTCGATGAGGTGCTCGCGGTGGGGGACCAGTCGTTCCAGCAGAAGTGCCTCGACCGGATGCGTCAGGTGATCCAGGGCGGTACGACCTTGCTCCTCGTCTCGCACGACCTGGCCAGCGTGGGCGCGACCGCCAACCGCGCCATCTGGCTCCGCGACGGTCTCATGATGGCCGACGGTCCGGTCGACGATGTGCTCGGCGGGTACCGCCGTGCGATCGAGCGCCGAGCCGAGGAGAGCGCCGACGTCCAGGGCCTCGTGCGGGTCGTCGACGTCCAGTCACAGAGCCTGGACGGCCGACCGGTGGCGACATCGCAGGACTGCCGCGTTCGCCTCGAGCTCGAGTCCGACCACGAGCGTTCGGTCAGGCTGTTCCTCGGGGTGAGCGAGGGTGCCGCGACCCCGATCTTCGTCGTCCGTCACGTCACGACGATCCCCGAGGGCCGCACGACCATCGAGATCGAGCTCGACCATCTCCCGCTGCCGCCGCGCAGCTACTTTCTGTGGTTCAGCGCGTATGACCGGGACGACAAGGCCGAGCTGACGGCGTGGCAGCCGATCGGGCCCTTCATCGTGTCCGGCAACATGCGGCTCCCACCCGTGCCGCGCGCGATCGTTCGCCTCTCACCGGTGTTCGTGGCCGCCCGGTGGTCCAAGGTCTCATGACGGCGACGGCGCCGTCGCCCACACCGGGACCCGCGCCGCTCGTCTCGGTGATCATCCCGGCCTACAACATGGTCGACTTCGTCGCGGAGACGATCGAGTCCGCCTTGGCCCAGACCTACTCTGCGGTGGAGATCATCGTCGTCAACGACGGTTCCACCGACGAGACCGCCGCCGCGATCGCGCCGTACCGCGACCGGATCCGGTATGTGGAACAGGAGAACCGGGGCTTGGCGGGCGCGCGCAACACCGGAATCCGCGTGTCGCGCGGCGAGTACCTCGCGTTGCTGGACGCCGACGACCTCTGGCTGCCCGATCGGCTCGGCCACTGCGTCGAACACTTCGCCGCCCACCCCCACCTCGGCATGGTGACGACCGACGCGTACCTCATCGAGGGCGGCGAGACGACGACGAAGCGTTGCTATCGCGACCGGCGTCAGTACCCGTTCCCCGATGCCGAGGACCATCAGCTCGCGGTGATCGCCCGGCGCAACTTTCTCTTCGTGTCGGTGGTGTTCAAACGGGAGCTGGTCGATCGGTACGGCTCGTTCGACGAGCAGTTCCGACGGGCCGAGGACTACGAGCTGTGGTCTCGCTACCTCGTGCGCGGTGAGCGGGCCGGCTACGTCGACGAGCCACTCGGGTACTACCGGCGTCGCGCCGACAGCCTGAGCGCTTCGCCGGAGCAGTGGCGCGCCCACCTGGCGGTGAAGGAGCGCCACCTCCCCGATCTGTGGGAGCAGGGCGTCGAGGGTCGTCCGCGGGACCTGATGGAGATCGGCCGCGACGCCGCCGCCCGGGGCGATCGCCGAACCGCCCGCCGGTTCTTCGGGCGCGCGATTCGTGCCGCGGACGCGCCGTGGTCGACTCGCGCGCGCTACGCCGCGAGCGCAGCGCGCAGCCTCGTCAGCCCGAGGCGGTCGGATGGCAGTCTTGGTGACTAGGCCCCGTCTCGCTCTGCTCGTGGGCGCTCCCCGCTCCGGTACGACGTGGCTCCAGAGCATGCTCGGCGCGCATCGACAGGTCGCGACACCACAGGAGACGGACCTGTTCAGTCGGTACGTGCAGCCGCTCGCGGAGGCGTGGGCTTGGCAGCTGCGCGGTTCTCCCGACGACTGGGCGGCCCGGCGGTACAAGGGGCTGCCGGCCGTGCTGCGCACCGAGGAGTTCAACGACCTCGTGCGTGGCGTGATCGACCGCGTGCTGGACGGTGTCTCCGCCCGAGCGCCGGAGGCGGACGTGGTCCTCGAGAAGAGCCCCGCGCACAGCCTGTGCGCGGACGTGGTCGCGGACTTCGCGTCGGAGACGCGCGTCATTCACCTCGTGCGCGACGGGCGCGACGTCGCATCCTCACTGGTGCACGCGAGCCGGGCCTGGGGCCGAGGCTGGGCGCCGAGTGACCTGCGGGCGGGTGCGGCGACGTGGGTCCGCCATGTCCAAGGTGGGCGTCGGTACCGCCTGATCGGGTTTCTGTACCGCGAGGTGCGTTACGAGTCGCTCGTCTCCGGAGACCCGGCGGTACTTGCCGAGCTGTTCGACTTCCTCGGCGTCGACGTGACCGAAGACGAGTGCGCGGCGATCCGAGATTCGTTCAGCCTGGAACGGATGCGCCGCGGTGAAGGTGCCGATCCGATTCTCATCGGGGGAGAGTTCGCCGAGCACGCGCGCGATCGCGCCGAGCCCGAGGGCTTCTTCGGTGAAGGCGGAGCGGGTGGGTGGCGCGACTCGTGGGAAACCCGCGACCGGTTGCTGTTTCAAGCGGTGGCCGGCGCCGAGCTCGAGCACCTGGGCTACGAGCCCGACGGACGCTGGGCGGCGGGCGCGACCCGCACCGCGTCGTATCTTGTGGAGGTTGCAGCGCGCCGCGCCGTCGGTCGAGCGGCGCGTGGGATCGGCCGGTCCGGCGACCGGATCACCCGGGGCCTCCCGTGATCCACGTCGCGACCGTCCACTACTGCGACGACCAGTGGATCGAACCGCAGCTGCGCTTCTTGCGCCGGTTCCTCCCCGAGGATCACCGCGTGTACGCGGTACTGAACGACATCGACCCTCGATGGCAGTCCGAGCTCTTCTTCACGAGCGACATGGACGGCAACCACGCGAGCAAGCTCAACGCGCTCGCCGAGGTGATCACCGACCAGGCGGACCCGGATGATCTCATGCTGTTCGTCGACGGCGATGCCTTTCCGATCGCGCCGATCGGAGCCGAGCTCCTCGGTGGGACACCGCTCGCAGCCGTGCGTCGCTCGGAGAACCTGGGTGACCAGCAGCCCCATCCCTGCTTCGCGTTGACGACCGTCGGCTTTTGGAACGAGATCGGTGGCGACTGGAGCAAGGGGTACCGCTGGACGTCGAGCGTCGGGGTCTCGGTCACCGACGTCGGCGGCAACCTGTTGGGCACCCTGACCGAGCGCGACATTCCCTGGCGGCCGCTGCTGCGGACCAACCGCGTCGATCTGGACCCACTGTGGTTCGGCATCTACGCGGACGTCGCCTACCACCACGGAGCGGGGTTCCGGAACAAGGTGGCGCGCCATGTCAAGGTCGCCGGCGAGGCCGAGGTCCGGGCCGCCGCGAAGGTGACGCGCTCACCCGCATGGCTGCCCACGCTCGGCCGGGCCGAGCGGTACTCACGGGCCAAGATCGCCAAACGCCGCCACCTCCGCCGCCTCGCCCGGTCTCAGCGCGACGGTGAGCGCCTGTCGGCCGAGGTCCTCGAGTCGGTTCGTACCGACGACGAGTTCTACCGCCGGTTCCTCGAGGCGCCCAGCTCGGCGGAAGCATCGAACCCACCGAGCACGGGGTCCGACCGGTGATTGTGCTCCTCCTCGTCACCCAGAACGAGGTCGAGCTGTTGCGCGCCAACCTCAGACACCACCTCGAATGGGGAATCGACCACATCGGTGTCGCCGACAACAACAGCACAGACGGCACCGCGGAGGCCGTCTCGGAGTTCGGTGATGCCGTCAGCTACCGCCGCTTCGACGACTTCCACGAGCGCCAGATCTACCGCACTGCGATGTTGGACGAGCTGCGCGCCCGCCACTCGGTCGACTGGGTGGGCATCGGCGACACCGACGAGCTCCTCTGGCTCGATGGGACGAGCCCGACCGAGGTGCTCGCCGAGGTTCCCGACGAGATCGTCGGGGTGAACTTCGACATGAAGCTCTACCTCCCGACGACTGCCGATGATCCCGAAGGGCCGGTGTTCGAGCGCCGTCGGTTCCGCACGGCCGGCGCGGGTACGCCGCTGCACAGCAGCTATTCGGCGGGCAAGAGCTTCTACCGAGGGTCGTGGCTCACCACCATCACCGATGAGCATTGGTGTCGGGAGGTGCCCCATGAGCAGTTTCGTCACCCCGAGCCGTGGGTGCACCACTACATGGTCGGCGACGAGGACCAATTCGTGCAGAAGGTCATCCGGCTCATCTCGTGGGCGCCGCCGCCGGATGAATTCCTCACCCGTCGTCGCTGGAACCGCACCCCCGAACGCCAACGCGACCTGCCCGGGTGGAGCGCGCCGTTCAAGAAACGGTGGTGGGGCGTATACCAACAGGGCGGTGAGTCTGCCGTTCGCGACTACTACCGCAACGTGTACACCCTCGATGATGAAGCCCGCGACGAGGCCCTGACGCGCGGCGAGCTCGTCGAAGACGGAGACTTTGCCCGCTGGGCCCGAGCGCGATACGCGTGACGCCGTGATCGTCTCGTTCGAGCACAACTTCGTCTTCCTCAAGGTGCCCAAGACCGCGGGGACCTCGGTCGAGCTGTTCCTCGATCCCCTCGCCGGTGACGACGCGATCGTGACCCGGATCTCACCGCCGGAGGCGGCCAACCATCCCCGCAACTCCGCGACCGGGCCCGGTGTGGTGGCGCGCGCGTTGTGGGCGGCGCGCGGTGATCGCGCGGCCGCCGGGCGGATCATCACGAGCCTGCGGCGCAAGGACGTGCTGTTCTTCAACCACATGCCCGCGTCGCTCGTGCGTGAACGGATCGGCCCCAAGCGATTCGACGGCATGTACAGGTTCTGCTTCGACCGCAACCCGTGGGACAAGTCGATCTCGCGGTACTTCTGGCGGACCCGTCGAGTGTCGCCCCGACCACCATTCGACGAGTGGGCGATCATCGTCGGCAACCTTCCCAACGCCCACCGGATCTACACGATCGACGGCGAGCTCGCCGTCGACACCGTCGGACGCTACGAACGACTGGCCGAGGATCTCGCCGCCGCGCTCGCCGACATCGGGATCGACACGCCCGTCGAGCTCCCCCACGCCAAGGCCGCCGTCCGCCCGACCAAGGACCCCACCGCGATCGGCGAGCGCGCCGATGCCGCCATTCGGGCCGCGTTCGCCTGGGAGATCGAGCACTTCGGTTGGGAACGTCCGGAGGCCATCCCGTGGTCGTGACCGCTCCGGGGCCTCGTCGCTCGACTGACCGGCTCGCGATGGGCCGGGCGGCCTGGTCGCGCTCGCCTCGGCCCCGTCTATCCTCGGATCGATGAAGCCGATCGTCATCCTGGGGATGCACCGAAGCGGAACGTCGGCGACGACGCGCGCGCTCGGCCACCTCGGCGCGTCGATGGGTCCGGCCGACGGGCTGGGTAAGTTCTGGGAGAACCAGCGCATGCGACGCCTCAACGAGCGGCTGCTCGAGGCGTTCGGCGGCGGCTGGGAGTGTCCACCCGTGCTTCCCGAAGACTGGACCTCGGCGCCGGAAGCACGCGCCGAGGTCGACGAGGCGCGCGCCGCGCTCGCTCAGCTCGGCGCTGCTCCGGTGATCGTGTGGAAGGACCCGCGTACCTGCACGACGCTGCCGTTCTGGCTGCCGCTGTTCGACGAACCCCCCGTGCTCGTGATCGTGTACCGCCATCCGGTCGAGGTCGCGGGATCGCTGGAGACCCGCAACCAGCTCGGCCGGGGCCACGCGTTCGCGGTGTGGGAGCGCTTCAACGGCGACGCGCTGCGCAATGCCACCGGTCATCCGACGGCGGTGATCCGCTACGCGCAGTTGGTCGAGGAGCCGGCATCGACCATGCGCGTGCTGGTGGACTCCTTGGCCCGGTTCGGCGTCGCCTTGGGAAACGATCCCGAGACGACCGACATGGAGCTCACAGCAGGACGCCGCCACCACGAGAGCGACGCAGTCGACGTGTTCGACGATCCGATCGCGACCGCCTCCCAGCGCGCCCTTTTCGGACTGCTCGGTGAGCTCGACTCCGAGTACGAGTCGTTCGCCGCGCCGCGACCTGTGCCCGAGACGAGCGCACTCAGCGCGGAGATGCTCGAGCTCGCGGCCAAGGCGCGCTTTGCCCGACGCGACGCCCGGCGGGCGAAGTTCGAGCTGTCGCGCGTCTCGGGCTCGCGCCGACGCCTGCTGAAAGAGCTCATCGACTCGACCCTGCCGGGGCGCAACGGTCGGCGGCGCGTCCCGACGAGCTCCTAGCCCGGTCGCGAGGGCTCGGCCATTGAGCACCGAACCCAAGGTTGTCATCACCGGGACCGGACGCGCCGGGACGACGTTGCTCGTGCAGATCCTGACCGACCTGGGTCTCGACACGGGCTTCGACGCGGATCATCGGCTCGACGACCGCATCCGCGCCGGCCTGGAGTTCCGCATCGAGTCGCCGGGCGCGCCGCGCATCATCAAGGACCCCAATCTCAGCCGACGCCTCGGTGATCTGCTCGATCGCGGAGTCGTGGACATCGGCCACGTCATCGTCCCGATTCGGGATCTCGACGTCGCCACCGCGAGCCGGGTGCGCAACACGCGCTACGGCGCGGACCTCCACACCTTTGGCGGGCTGTTCGGCACGGCGCGCGCGACACGCCAGCGCGACGCGCTCGCCGGTCTGTTCTACGAGCTGTTCTGGACCATCGCCCGGTACGAGCTGGCTCATACGCTGCTGGAGTTCCCGCGGTTCGCCACCGACTGGGAGTACACCTACCGGCGCCTGTCGTTTCTGGACCCTGCGATCCCGGCGCATCGTTGGCGTGAGGTGATCGAGGCGCGTACCGACGCGGCGCTGATCCACGAGACGCCACTCACCCGGGGCGAACGAGCCAAGACAATCCTCGGCACCGCCTACAACCGGGGGATCGCGCGTCCGTTGCGAGCCGCGCGGCGGTTGATGGCCGGCGATGATCCTCGCTCGTGAGCGACACCCCCGACACCCCCGACACCCCCGACGTCGTCGTGCACGTCGCGAGCTACAACACCGCCGCGGCGACGGAGCTCTGCGTTCGGTCGATGCACCACTACGCCGAGGCGCCATTTCGGCTGCGGGTGGGTGACGCCGGCTCGACCGACGGATCGGTCGAGCGGCTGGCCGGCTTCGCAGCCCGAGGTTGGCTCGAGCTCGAGGAAGCACCCGGTGGTCGTAAGCACGCGGAATGGATCGATGGCTGGCTGAAGCACTGTGAGGCCCGCTACGCGGTGTTCTGTGACTCCGACGTGGAGTTCCGCCGCCCGGGCTGGCTGGCCGACCTCGTGACCACCGCCACGACTGGTGAGCATGCGCTGGTGTGCGCCCGCATGCAGTGGCCGCCGGCGACGTTCGTGCATCCGACCACCGGCGCGGCGCGCCGACTCGCCCCGCGCCCAACGCCGTGGATGCTGTTGGTGGACGTGAATCAGGTCCGGGGCCGGGTGGAGGAGAGCTTCGGCTATCGCGACGTCGCCGATCCGGACGCGTTCGGCGGCAAGGTCGCCTACGACGTCGGCGCCGCGTACTTCGCCGCGCTCGAACGAGTCGGCCTGAGCTGGGCCGAGATGGGGCCCGAGTTCCAGAAGAAGTTCCGTCACTTCGGTGGGCTGACCTGGCTACGCGCCGGTGCCTCGCGCGCCGCGTGGGGCGTCCGGGCCCGCCAGGCGGCCAAGCTCGGCGTCGTGCACGCTCACCTCTGGCGAGCCCGCCTGTCTCACTGGGGCCCACCCACCTGACTGGCCTTACGGTGACCGGGCGACGGACTCGTAGAGAGCCCGGAGCTGGGCGCCGACGATGCTGGGCGTTCGGGCGCGCGCGGCCACGTCGGCGGCCTCCGCGGCGTGGGTCCGTGCCCCGCTGTCGGCCAGCGCGCTCAGCAGGGCCGCGCCGAGGGCGTCGACGTCGTCCGGCGGAACCACCCAGCCGGTGTCGTCGTCGCGGACCGTCTCGCCGAGCGCGCCCACGTCGGTCACCACGAGGGGGAGGCGGTGGGCGTACGCGTCCTGGAGCACGGCGCTCTGGGAGGCGAAGCTCGTGTAGGGCAACACCATGAGATCGGCGTCGCGATGCAGCTCGTGCTTGCGGGCCGCGGTGGCGTAACCGAGCTCGACCTCGATGCGGGGATCGACGCGCGCCGCATCGACGACCAGGCGTTCCACGTCGGCGAATCCACGCCCTGCGAACACGAACCGAGCCGGCACGTCCGGCCCGAGCGCGGCGATCGCCTCGAGCAGCACGTCGATGCCCTTGTTCCGGCGGAACGCACCGAAGAACAACACGGTCGGGGGCCCGCTCGGCGGTGCGTGGCGGGGGGTGAGGGGGTCATCGACCGCGGCGACGGGGAGCGGAATCACGACGACACGAGTCGGATCCACCGGAAAGCGCGCGATGAGCTCCCGGCGAACCGCGGCGTGGTGGGTCACGATCGTGCCCGCGCGACGGTATTGCATCGTGAGCAGGCGGTCCTCGACCGGTTTCGGAACTCGGGGCTGGTGGGGGACAACGTCGTGCACCGTGCACACCAGCGGCACGCGGCGCGCCAATGCAGCCAAGCTCAGCGCGTCGGTGAACGGGTTGAGATAGATCACGTGGGCGACGTCGAACTGCTCGCGGGCCACGACGCGGTGTCGGGCTCGGGCCCGCTTCAGATACGTCGCGGCTCGCGAGATCATCCAGGCCGTGCTGCCCTCGTTGTGGTCACCGACGGCGGGCAGCGTCGGGCGGATCTCACACTCGGCGATGGGCGACGTGATCGGATCTGAGCACCGGGGGGTCGTGTGGACCACGAGGTGATCACCCGATCCGACGACTGTGGGCGCGAGCACGAGCTCCTCGCGCCGCAGGAACGGCCAGTACCAGTAGAGGTTCACAGGAACAGGGTCCTGGCGTCGAGGCTGCCGCGGACGTGGCCGATGCGCACGCCGGCAACCCAAGCCCACCGGGCGCGGCCTCGGCGGGCGCGCAGCCCGGGAAGCTGGGTGAGCAACCAGATCCACGATCGCCATCCGGCCCACCGTGACGGCACCGGCAACCCGGCGGCCGCGACGCGGGCCCGCAGGTGGGGACGGGCGAAGCCGTACCGGTTGCCCTGGCGCCACAGCACAGACGCCTCCGAGCGATAGCGATAGTGCAGGACCGCGTTGGGTTCGAAATGCACCGGGATGCCGGCGGTGGCGAGTCGGAGCGACCATTCGGCGTCTTCGGCGCCGATGAAGGTCTCGTCGAAGGGTCCAACGGTCTGCCACAGGTCGCGGCGAAGTCCGAGGTTGCCCCCGGAGACGAGCGGGAAGCTCCCGAACCACGTGCCCGGGGCGTCGCTCGCCGGGCGGCCGCGCGTCTCGGTGAGCCAGCGGGCGTTGAGGCGGTCGACCTCGAGGGGTCCGGTGACGACGGCGTGATCGCGCAGGGCCTCGCCCATGATCGCAACCCAACCGGAGCCGACGATGTCGTCGCCGTCGCAGATCGCGATCGCGTCGGCGGTGGCGGCGGCGATACCGACGGCGCGGGCGTGGCACAGCCCGGCGCGCTCCGGCGCCTCGACGATTCGGACGCGCCGGTCCGTTCGCTGGTACTCGCGGGCCAGTTCGGCGGTCCCGTCCGTCGACCGGTTGTCGACGACCACGATCTCCCACGGCGCGTCCCAGCTCTGCGCCAGGAGCGCGTCCAGCTGGGCACCCAACGTGGCCACGACGTCGTGGCACGGAATCACCACCGACAGGTCACAGCGCCCGGTCACCGGCCCATCGGTCATGGGGTCACCGGCCCATCGGTCATCGGGGCATCGCCCACGGGAGCCGCATGCGGGCTTCGGCGTCGCCGATACGTCCACCGGCGATCCACACCCAGCCAGCCCGATCGTCCCGACGGGCGAGCGCTCCGACGTGGCGGACGAGCCACGCCCAATTCCGCCACGGTGGGCTGGTCGAGACGTCGACCCCCGCGGCGGCGAGCCGGGCCGCGACGATCGGGTTCACGCGCCCGTAGCTGCGGGCCTGGCGGAACAGCGCACCCATCGTGGTCCGGTACCGGTAGTGCACGACTGCGTTCTCGACGAAGGTCAGCGCCGCGCCGGCCCTTATCGCCCGGAACGACCAGTCGACGTCTTCGCCCGCTCGGAGGGTCTCGTCGAAGCGCCCGCAACGTTCGGCCAGGGCGCGCCGGAACCCGATGTTGCAGCTGTGTGCGAAGGCGACGCCGCCGAAGTTGCCCGGACCGTCGGTGAGCGAACCGCCCCGGCTCGTGACCACCCACGCGGGATTGAGCAGATCGACCTCGAGCGGTCCCGTGACCAGATCGTGGGTGCGCAGGGCCTCACCCATGGCTCGCACCCAATGCGGGCCGACGATGTCGTCGGCATCACACATCGCGATCGCGGGCGCGGTCGTCGCGTCGATGCCGACGTTGCGGGCGTGCGCGACACCCGCCCGATCCCCCGCACTGACGAGGCGCAATCGGCGGTCACGCGTGGCCCGATCGGCGACGATCTTTGCCGTCGCGTCCTGTGACTGGTTGTCGACGACGACGATCTCCCACGGTTCGTCCCACGTCTGGGAGGCCAGCGCGTCCAGCTGGTCGCCGATGGTGATGGCCGCGTCGCGCGCCGGGATCACGACGCTGAGCCGGGGGGTGGCGGTCACCGCGGTACCGCCGGGGGAGTCTCGGCCCGCCGCCCGACGGCGACGGTGAGGGCATCGGTGAAGCGGGTCACCACCGAGTCGGGGTCGACCTCGTCTCGGGCGGCGTGGAGGCGTGCCGCATGCACCAGGCGCTGGTACTCGGTCTCGTCGTCGTAGAGCGTCCCGAGCGCCGCGATCCAGTCGTCGATGGGCGCGTCCGGCGCCACGAGCACACCTCCGGGGCCCACGGTCTCGGACAGCGCCGGCAGGTCGGTGGCGAGGACGGGGATCCCGTTGACCTGAGCCTCGAGCACGACGCGGGGCCGCATGTCGAGGGTGTAGGGCGTGAGCAGCAGGCGCGCGTCGGTGTAGAGCTTGGCGGGGTCGCTCACGCTCGGGCGCAGCTCGACGTTGGGGCGGCCGGCGAGCTCGGCTCGCAGCGCGGCGCGGCCGTCGTCACCGAGATCCCACCACTCCACGAACGAGAACGGGATGTCGGGCCGAGCCGTCGCGAGCGCGAGGGCCCGGTCGACGCCGTAGGTGTCGACCGGATTGATGAACAGCGCGTGGGTTCGGCTCGACTCCACGACGTAGTCGTCGAGTGTGACGACCGACGGGACCATGGTGGCCGGAAAGCCCAGCGCCTCGGCCTGGTCGGCGTAGGTGTGGGCATTGGCCAGCAGGAGATCCGGTGGTGCGTGTGAGATGCCGAGATGGCCGAGGGCGGCTTCCTCGCGGATGTAGAGCACGCTCGCGATGCCGTGCTCGGAGAGCCACGTCCGCATGCGGCGCCACCCGGTCCGGCTGACGCTCGCGGCGACGACCACGTCGGGGCGGAACGACCGGCAGACCGCGGGGAGTGAGTTCTCGGGAAGGATGGTGTCCCAATGGCGGATTCCGTCGGCGTCGGGTCGAGTCCGAGGGCGACGGCCGATGGTCGCCGCGGCCGCTCCGACGGCCTTCGCTGCCGGCGTGACCGCATGGAGCTTCACTCCGAGGTTGACCGCCCGGGTATGCACGTACCGGAGGACGCCGGTGTCGGGGACACGCTGGAGGACGCCGACCGGGATGTCTCGCGCCGCCAGGCGTCGAGCCAGCTCGCCGGTGCTGCGGATCGAGCCGCCGATGGAGACGCCCGATACGAACAGGATTCGCACGGCTCAGCCCGCTCGGGGCGCGTCCGGACGCGGCTCGCCCGCCTCGGTCGGCGGGCCGGTCACCGGACGCGCGGGGACCCCGACTGCCGTCGCGCCGGCGGGCACGTCGGCCAGGACGACGGCGTTCGCGCCGATGCGTGCGCCGTCGTGCACGGTCACCTCGCCGAGCACCTTCGCTCCTGCGTAGACGAAGACGTCGTCGCCGATCACCGGTCGCGCCTCGGGGCTGGTGAAGCCGATGGTCACCTGCTGGTTGATCCAGCAGTTCGCGCCGACACGCCGGGCGGCGACAATCGTCGCGAACCCATGTTGGATGAACAGGCCCGGCCCGATGTCGGCGCACGCAAGGTGGAGGGTGCGCTCACCGGGGTAGAGCGCTTCGGCGATGGTGGCCAGTGCCGCGTGGATGAGGCCGGCACGGCGGAGGCGGTACGCGTGCAGCGTGCGGAACTCGGGATAGACGGTGAGCAGCGCGAGCCGCGCCCGAGGGCGGGGCACCGGTGGTGCAACGACCCGGACCCACCGGTCGACATCGGCAGCGATGGTGGGTGCGGCCCGGCCGGTGGGAATGAGGAGCAGGGGTGAATACCAGGCCATGCGCGCCACCAAGCGCATTCGTCGGGCGGCGTTGCTGGTCGCAGGCACGGCGGCCAGCGTAGGCGGCGCGCCACGCTCGGTAGCCTCCCCGCGGTGTACGTGAGGAGGAAGCCGTGACGGCCATGACCCGACCCGCGGCGGTACTCGTCGCCGGGGTGCCGCGCTCGGGAACGACCTGGATCGGCGAGGCGCTGGGCCGCACCGAGGGTGCCTCCTACGTCAATGAGCCCGATGGCGACCATGATCCGTTCGCGTTCCGGGCGCGACTCGGCCACGCGGTGACGCCCGAGCTCTCGCCCGGTGACCCGGCGCCGCTGCTCGAACGCCTCTGGGCCGGGGTGTTCGCCGGTGGACGGCCGGCGCGCACCCTGCGCGACCGAGTCGCCCGCGGCGTCTACGCCCGGGTGCCGGTGGAGGCACGCTGGGCTGCGTGGCTCGGCGAGACGCCCTCGGTCCGGCTCCGGCTCGTGGCCCGGCTCGCGATTCCGAGAGTCGCGGCCGACGTGGGGACGGACAGTCGGGTCGTGATCGCAAAGTCGGTGCGAGCCGAGCTCTGCCTGGAATGGATCGCGGCGCGGTTCTCGCCTCGGGTGCTCGTTGTCGAGCGCAACCCGTTGAATGTGCTCGCGAGTTGGATCGAGCTCGGCTACGTCCGCGACCCGCGCGAGTCCGAGACGTACCGGTCGATCGCCCAGCGCCGGTGGGGGGTCGCCGCGCCGGCGCCTGATGCGCCACTGCTCGAACGCCAGACCTTCACCTTCGCCGTGCTCGCGAGCGCCCTGCGCGAAGCGGCAGTCGCGCATCCGGAGTGGGTGCTGACCCGCCACGACGACCTGTGCGTCGACGCCCCGGTCCGCCTGGCCGACCTCGCCGCGAGCCTCGGACTCGACTGGGGCGCACCGGCGGCGGACTTCGTGGCCGCGTCGGACGCGCCCGGATCGGGCTATCGCGTGCGACGCGCGACGAGTGAGCAACCGCAGCGGTGGCGCGAGCGACTCGACCGCGACCAGCTTGCAACCATCCGTGCCGGGCTCGGCCGGTTTCCCACGGGGCTCGAGGCCGACACCCATACGCCGGAGGATGGCTAGACATCCCACGGGTCGTTGGTGTCAAGCGGCGAGTTGAGCTCGGTGTGCCCAGGCGGTGTGTTCGTCGTAGAGGGTTTCGTGGTGGAGGCAGCCGTGGAGGATGCCGACGAGCCGGTTGGCGAGGGCTCGTAGGGCGCGGTGATGGGTGTCGCCTGCGGTGCGGTGTTGGTCGTAGAACGTTCGGGCGCCGGGGCTGGCGGTGAGCGCGCAGAACGCCCACTGGTGGCAGGCATCCGCGAGGCGCTTGTTGCGGGCGTAGCGGGCGAGCACGACGCGGTGTTTGCCCGACGCGCGGGTGATGGGTGACATGCCGGCGTAGTTCTTGCGACACTTGGCGCTGGCGTAGCGGTTCGGGTCATCGCCGAACTCTGCGAGCACCCGGGCGCCCAGGATCATCCCCAGTCCTGGCAGGGATCGGATGATCTTGGCGTCCGGGTGCACCTCAAAATGCTCGGACAGCTCCGTCTCGAGCCGGTCGATCTGCGTGGTGAGCTCGACGGCCACGGCGACCAGCGCGGTGACCGTGGCGCCCATCGCGCCAGCGACGATCGGTGGGGCTTCGAGCTGCTCGCCGCGCAGCACCGTTTGGATCTCGATGGCGCGCTCATCGACGCGACGTTGCCGGCCACCTCGACGCAACGCCGAGGCGATCTTCGAACGCGACAGTCCCTGTCCCAGCGTCGGGGTCGGCGCGATCGCCAGGACGGCCAACGCGTCACCGGAGCCGAGTTCGTCGAATGCTTCGAGGGCCCCGGGATAGAACTCCCGCAGTGTGGAGCGCAGCTGGTTGAGTTGCCGTTGCCTGGTCCAGATCAAGCTCTGATGAGCACGGGCGAGCACCTTGATCGCCTCGCCGAGCTCGCTGTCACCCGCCACCGGCCGGTGATTGTGAGCGTCGGTGCGCGCGAGCTCGGCGAGCACGAACGCGTCGCCCGGATCCGACTTCGCGCCCGACGTCGAGTGCCGCTCCCGATACCGAGACGTCGACATCGGGTTCACCGCCAACACCCGATACCCGGCCGCGACCATCGCCGCGACGAACAGGCCCCGGTCGGTCTCCGTCGCGATCGTCACCTCGGCGGGATCGTCCACGAACGATGCCACCAACTCGTGGAACCCGGCGACGCCCTCAACGCCTTCAGCGAGCCGAGCTTTGGCGAGCCGGGCGCCCTGTTCATCTTCGATATGGATGTCGTGATGGGCCTCAGCCCAGTCATGACCCACGAATACCTTCACCACGTCCTCCTCGTCGTCGGCCTACGAGCCCGAGGCGACCAGCAGCTCGCTAATGGTTCAGTGCTCGAAGCACGTCATCCCACCAGTTGTCCAAGGTCGACCTCACCAACCAGCAGGCGCACGATCTAGGCCTAGAACTCGAAGTCCGGCTACGCATAGTGCTGACCCGCTGGCGGCTCGGAACCATCCTCACCCGCACCGCGAACGAGGTGGTCGACCCCCATTAGCTCCCGGAGTCGCACCTGTCAGCATTTCTCAACGATCGAGCCTGGATCGGTCCTCCCGAGCCGACTCGGCGTCGGCGGGGCTGGCGATGTCGGTCTTCGGGTCGGGCTCACCGCTCATATCACCGTGAGCTCGCTTCACCGCGAGCTTGGCATCGTCCTCGCTGACGTCTTTACCGGCGCGATCTGCGAGCGCCTTCGCCTCCGCGTCCCGATCACCGGTAGCGGCATGCAGCAACTGAGCGGCCCCTGGGCTGTCGTCGTCAGTTCCCACGTCTGCGTCTTCATTTGCCATTGCTGCTCCTCGGTTCGGAAAGTTGCTCTGGGTGAGCAGGTTTCATTCTGTCCCCGTCCGCTCGGAAACGTTGGGCGAGTCCGGCTGCACCGCGACACTCTTGACGTCGTGCAGCACGTCGCCCCCCTTCACCTCGTGCGCCGCGTCGGCGAGGTCGGCAGAGACATCCTCCGCGGCATCCTTGAGAACCTGACGCGCATCGGTTATGTCGCCCGTGACATCGTCGGCCGCGTCTCGTGCCCGATCTGCGGCATCATGCAAGTGTAGTGTGACGCGACTTGTGACACGGTCGACGCGTCGGCGCGCCAATTCGAACAGTCGTTGCGCTCCGAGCACCGCGAGCCCGATGATCACGATCTTGCGAGTCCAACGCGTCAGCATTGTGTTCCTCCTTGGATGGCGAGCCGTCCTCCAAGGTTGCCCCGGCGCGCCTCGGTCGAAACCCTGCCAACGCCATACCGTGCCGCCAAACGCCCGCGGTGCGATGGACCAACCGCGCGGTGCGCGACCTACCCGGGCGAGGGCCGGCGCCCTGTAGGTGCCGAGAATCCATCGCCGCTGGTCGCAGCGTTGCGTTGATCGGCGGTTTGTAATCCCAGTCAGTTGCGAGAGCTCCTGGGAGCGCCGACACCACCAGGACGATTCGGGTGGATCGCGTAGTTTCGGAGAACCAT
>DASRPD010000043.1:0-55801 GCA_035646535.1 Acidimicrobiia bacterium | reverse complement strand
CGAGTCGGTAGGGCATGGGGGTCAGTCCTCCAGGGGACGGGCGACGGGAAGGAGCAGGTCGACGAGCGTGTCGGCATGGGCCGTCACCAGATCGGGATCGGTGGGCTCGATGCCGAGCAGCAATCGGGCCTCGGGTGCGTTGGCGTACAACAGCGACGCGGAGCCGAGCAGGAGATAGTGGATGAGCATCGGGCTCACCGGCGCGGCACGCCCCTGTTCGACCAGCTCGGTCCACAGGCTCACCAGGCGCGCGTGGCGGTGGCGAACATGGCGGTCGACGATCCAGGTGAGGCGCTCGGACTCAGCCGTGCCTTCCTGGATCATGATTCGATTCAGCTCGGGCCGCTCGGCGGCGAAGAACACGAGGCCTCGGATCACGCCGGCCATGGCCTCGCGCGCGTCGGTCCCGTCGATCCCCGCCATGGCTTCGTCGAGACGGTCCATCAAGTAGTCCACCGCGGCCCGCCACAACTCCACCTTGGAGTGGAAGTGGTAGTTGATCTGAGGTTGGTGGGCACCGGCCCGGCCGGCGATCGCCCGGGTGGACGCGCCGTCGTAGCCGTGCTCGGCAAATTCGGCCAGCGCGGCTTCGAGCAGGCGGACGCGCAGCTCCTCGGAGCCCCGCCGGCGGCGCCGCTGCGGATCTGCCTTGGTCGCGGCGGTTGACGGGTTCATGATCGACTGATATTACTACTATCGCTCGATAACGCAAGGGGTGCGCCGCCCCGCCGGCCCGCGTGCGCGTCCAAGAGTAGGAAACGGAGTCCCGACATGACCCGCCTGTCCCCCATTCCTCGCGAGGACCTCCCCGAGCGCGAACCGGTGTTCGAGCTCGTCGAGGCCTCCATGGGGTTCGTGCCCACTTCGATGCGGGTCATGGCCAAATGGCCGGCCTTGTTCGACGCGTTCGCCGGCCTGTCGGCCACGGTGATGGCGATGGGACCCCTCGCGCCGGAGCTGCGCCACCTGGTCGCGCATGTGGCCAGCACCGCCGCGGGTTGTCGCTACTGCCAAGCCCACACCGCGGCTCACGGCATCGAGAGCGGCACCGACGCGAAGCGCTACGAGGACGTCTGGGAGTTCGGGACCAGCGACCTGTTCACCGACGCCGAGCGGGCGTTGCTCCGCTTCGCGTTCCGGTCCGCCCAGCAGCCCTCGGCAGTCGAGGACGGTGATGTCACCGAGCTGGAGCGGCACTGGAGCGAGGAGGAGATCATCCACGCGCTCGCGGTGGTCTCGGTCTTCGGCTACCTCAACCGCTTCAACGGCGCGCTCGCCACCACCTTGGAACCCGAGCCGCTGGCGATCGCCGAACAACACCTGACCGACAGCGGCTGGACCCCGGAAGCCCACGCGAAGACCGAGCGCTGAACCGGAGCGCGCCGTCCTCGACCAGGAGGGCCACGATCTGAGGCGCCACCGTCGTCGACGAGGGCGCCCAGGCGGAGCGCCGTAGCATCGGGCGCGTGCACCGGGCCGTGCTCCTCCTCCTCCCAGTCCTCACGTTGGTCACCGCGTGCAGTTCGGAGCGATCGGTCAGCACGACACACGACACGGATGCCGGCACCAATCGGTGGCAACCCGCGGCCGACGTGACCTGGCAGTGGCAACTCCAAGGCGAGCTCGACACGACGTATGCCGTCGACGTGTACGACGTCGACCTCATCGACACCGACGCCGACGTGATCGCGTCGTTGCACGACGCCGGACGGCGTGTCGTCTGCTACTTCTCGGCCGGTACCTGGGAATCGTTCCGCGACGATGCGGACGCCATCTCGCCCGGCGCCCTCGGCGCGCCGGTCGAGGGTTTCGAGGACGAACGATGGGTCGACGTGCGCGACGAGTCGGTCCGTGGGCTTGTCGATGACCGGCTCGATCTGGCGCTCGAGAAGGGCTGCGACGCGGTCGAGCCCGACAACGTCGACGGCTGGGACAACGACACCGAGCTCGACTTCGACGCCGACGACCAGCTCGACTTCAACCGGTTCCTCGCCGATGCGGCCCACGAACGCGGCCTGGCCGTCGGCCTGAAGAACGACCTCGATCAGATCCCCGAGCTCGTCGACGACTTCGACTTCGCCGTCAACGAGCAGTGCCACGAGTTCGACGAGTGCGACCTGGTGACGCCGTTCCTCGACGCCGGCAAACCCGTGTTCAACGCCGAGTACGCGACCGAGCTGATCGACAATCCTGACGGCGTCTGCCGCGAGGCGGTCCGACGCGACCTGCGCACGCTGCTGGTGCCCCTCGATCTCGACAACGAGTTCCGCATCAGCTGCGACGACGGGTGACGCGCCGCGCCACCGCGACCACGCGCTGACGGAGACGAGAGGGCCGCCGGAATCCGGGGACTCGCTCGCCTGGATGATCTTGCCCAGCGGGGGTTCATCGAGTATCATCGATGATCGATGCAGATCGATATTCGTGCGGCGCAGGTCTACGCCACCTGGTTCAAGTGCTTGTCCGATCCGACGCGGGTGGTGATGCTGAATCGGCTCGCAAACGCGGAGGGGCCGATGTCGGTTGGCGACCTCGTCAACGAGGTCGACGTGCGACAGCCGACGGTGTCGCACCACTTGAGGATCTTGGCCGAGGTCGGATTCGTTCTCGTGGAGCATCGAGCGAACCAGAGCCTGTACCGGGTCAATCAGCACTGCCTCGCGGCCTTCCCCTCGGCCGCGGAGCTGGTGATGGGTCAGGTGCCGGCGGTTGATCCGGAAACGACGTGTGTCCCACCCTGGCTGCGCGAAGGAGATGCCCGCACGGCCGGTGACCAGCCGACCGAAGACGAGGATCGGTCCAGACAAGGAGTGCCGGCGTGAACGATGACGATGCCGGAGACGACGATGCCGGAGACGACGATGTCAGGGACAGGGTCAGCGACTTCTACGGCCAGCTGGCTCGCAAGACCGGCGAGACCGGGTCATGTTGCGCGGCGCAGGACTCGTCGCCCGTCGGCGGCGAACGTTCCCGGCACCGGTTCGCCGTGGACGTCGCGGTGGCCGGCAGTACGCCCCGTCGACACGCCGAGCGCACCGGACCGGAGTGCGGACCGCACGATCTCCTGCATCACCTCGAGATCGTCGGCCGTGGCGGGATCCTGCGCCCGGGCGCCCATCACGTAGGCGCGCATCGCCGCGTGCGGCACGTGGGCGCCCACGTCGATCGCGCGCGGCATCCGCTCGAGCGCGTCGAGGTACTCGTCGAACGACTCCCACTCCCAGCGGATACCTTCGGCGAGGGCAGAGCCGGGAATGTCCTCCACCCCTTCCATCAGCTCGATGAGCCAGTCACGTCGATCGACCGCCACGGGTGCGAACCCGACGCCGCAGTTGCCGAGGATCGCGGTGGTCACGCCGTGCCAGCAGGATGGGGTGAGGTGCGGATCCCAGGTCGCCTGGCCGTCGTAGTGGGTGTGGATGTCGACGAAGCCCGGGGTCACGACGAGACCGTCGGCGTCGACGGTGCGGCGGGCCACGCCGTCGACCCGACCGATCTCGGCGATGCGCCCGTCGGCCACCGCGACGTCGGCGGTGCGGGCCGGCGCGCCGGTCCCGTCGACCACCGAGCCACCCCGGACGACCAGGTCGTACATCGAGCGTTCCCCCTGCTCCCGGCGGTGACGGACTAGGTGCGGTCGAGCTCCAACATCTTGATCGCGTTCCCGCGCAGCACCTTGTAGGCAACCTCGTCGTCGAAGTCGGCGAGCATCTTCTCGGCGTACTGCTTCGAGTTCGGCCACGTGCTGTCGGTGTGGGGATAGTCGGTCTCGAAGCAGATGTTGTCGGGACCGACTTCGGCGAGGGAGTGCAGGCCGTGGTAGTCGGCGGTGAAGCAGCCGTAGACCCGCCCGTAGTAGTAGGTCGAGGGCGGCTCGGGCAGGACGTCCTTCGAGTGCTGCCAACTGTCGTGCTGCTCCCAGATCGTGTCGGCCCGCTCGAGCGCGTACGGGATCCAGCCGATCTGACCTTCCGAGAACGCGATCTTCAGCTTCGGATACTCGATGAGCTTGCGCGAGAACAGCCAGTCGGCGAGCGCCGCCATCGAGTTGTTGAACGCGATCATCGCGTTCGCGCCCTTCGGCGCGTCGGGCGATGCCATCGGGTTCGTCGACGACGAGCCGATGTGCATGGACACCGTGACCCCCCAGTCGTTGCACACCTGGAAGAGCGGATCCCAGGAGCCGCTGTGGATCGTGGGCAGCTTCAGGTGGTGGGGCATCTCGCTGAAGCAGATCGCGCGCACACCGCGCTGCGCGTTGCGGAGCGTCTCGGCCGCGGCGAGCTCGACGTCCCACAGCGGGATGATGCAGAGCGGGATGTTCATGCCGCCCGACGGCTCGCACCACTCCTCGACCATCCAGTCGTTGTAGGCGCGCACGCAGGCGAGACCGAGCTCCTTGTCGTCGCCCTCGTAGAACGTCTGGCCGCAGAAGCGCGGGAAGGTGGGGAACGGGAGCGAACCGTCGACCCAGTTCAGCGCGAGGTCAGCGATGCGGGCGTCGCGTTCGTAGCAGCCGGGGCGCATCTCGTCGTACGTCATGGGGGTCATCGTCATCTGCGAGCGGTCGAACTCGATGTTCTCGCCCTCGCCGGTGGTCGCCGACTGCGGGATCGCGACGAACCGCTTGTGCACGTAGATGAGCTTGTCCTCGTAGTACCAGGCGTCGCCCCAGGTCCCGTTCGGGTCCTCCTCCATGGCGTACTTCGCGCCGCGGAGGAGGCGCATCTGGCCCCAGCACTTGCGCTCGACCCGCGGCCCGACCGCTCGGTACTTCTCGGGGAGCCAGGTCTGCCAGACGTGGGCCGGCTCGACGACGTGGTCGTCGACACTGATGATCTTCGGGAGTTCCATGGCTTCCAGTCCGTGATCTCGGCGTTCGGATCGCTCCGTTGGGTCTGATCGCCATCGACACGATGGTGACGCCCGTGTCATGTTGGCACGCGTCGCCCGGCGCCGCCTCTCCGGCGCCTGGCCGGGTACGACCTATCGTCGCCGTCCGACCCCTCTGGAGGATCCCGTGACCGACCTCGACCCGCTCACCCTGCTGTTCATCGAACCGGGCGCGAGCGACGACCCGGCACCGGCCTACGCCCGACTGCGCAACGAGTGCCCCGTGGCCCGCACCCCCGGCCTTGCCGGCGAGGCGACCGTCTGGGTCAGCACCTACGAGGACTCACTCTGGGCCTTGAAGCACCCGGAGGTCTTCTCATCGGCCGCCGAAGCCATCGACATCGGCCAGAGCCACGATCTCATCCCGTTGCAGGTCGACCCGCCCCTGCACTCGAGGTACCGGCGGTTCCTCGCCGAGTGGTTCAACACCCGGGCGATCGCACCGCTCGAGCCCGAGGTCCGTCGGCTCGTCAACGAGCTGCTCGACGCCATCGTGCCGACCGGCGCGTGCGACTTCCACCAGGACTTCGCCACCCCGCTGCCATCGACGGTGTTCCTCGCGATGATGGGGCTGCCCCAGGACGATCTCGACGATCTCCTCCGCTGGCGCGACGAGATCATCCGTCCGACCACCGATCCCGAGGGCGCCCGGGCCCGGACCGGCGCCGAGATCACCGCGTACTTCGACGCCCAGATCGACGGACTGCGCGAGCACCCGCGATCCGGGTTCTGGTCCGATCTCGTCAACACCCCGTTCGAGGGGCGGCCCCTCGAACGCGGCGAGCTGCTCGGGATGGCGTTCCTGCTCATCATCGCGGGGCTCGACACGGTCACCGCGACGCTCGACTGCATGATCGAGTACCTCGCGCACCATCCCGACCGACGCCGCCAACTGGTCGAGCAGCCGGAGCTGACGACCGACGCCGTCGAGGAGATGCTGCGAGCCCTCACACCGGTGCAGCTCGTGCCCCGCGTGATCGTCGAAGACGCCACGATCGGTGGCGTCGACGTGAAGGCCGGCGACCACGCGACGATCGTGCTCGGCGCCGCGAACCTCGACCCCGCCACCTACGACGATCCCGACAACGTCGACTTCGAACGTAAGCGCTCGATCAACCTCGCGTTCGGGGGCGGGCCACACCTGTGCCTGGGCATCAACCTCGCCCGGCTCGAGCTCCGGGTCGCGCTCGAGGAGTGGCACCGCCGGATCCCCGAATACGCGATCACCGCAGGCGCGGAGATCGCCCACTCGCCGGGAATCCGCCAAGCCGATCACCTCCCCATCGAGTGGCCGACGGCCTGACGCGCCGCGACGGCGACTCCCGGGCGATGATTCCGGTCGGGCCCGAGGTCTACTCGGGTGTACCCCGGAACCCGGATACCCGAGGAGCTCCCGATGGACCACCCCGACCTGGAACCCGCAGCACGACACCTGGGCGGCCTGGTGGCCAACGTCACCGACGAGGCGCTCGCGCGGCCGACCCCGTGCCGCGACTACACGCTCGGTGACCTGATCGAACATGTGGGCGGGCTCAGCGTCGGACTCGCCGCGGCCGCCGAGAAGCGCACCGTCGCGGGCGCATCGGGGCCGTCGGGCGACGCGGGCCGCCTCGGCGACGACTGGCGGACCCGGATCCCCCGCGATCTCCTCGGGTTGGCAGGCTCGTGGCGCAACCCCGACGCATGGAGCGGCATGACCCAGGCCGGCGGGATCGACCTGCCGGGCAACATCTGCGGGCTGGTGACCCTGGACGAGCTCGTCGTGCACGGCTGGGACGTCGCACGCGCGAGCGGTCAGCCGTATGCGTGCGACGCCGCGACGCTCACGACCATCCGCGGGTTCCTCGCCGGATTCGACACGCCCGACGTCGCCGAGGGCGGACCGTTCGGGCCTCCCGTCCCGGTCGCCGACGACGCGCCGCTCGTCGACCAGGTCGTCGGCCTCGCGGGCCGCGACCCCGGGTGGTCCGCGCTCGCCGCCGACTGAGTGCGTGGCCGCGGGGCAGCCGGTACCGTGCGGAGATGTCTCCCCTCCGAGCCCTCATCACCGGGTGCTCGACCGGTATCGGTCGGGCCACCGCCCTCGAGCTCACCGATCGTGGCTACGACGTCGTCGCGACGGCGCGTCGTCCCGAGGTGCTCGACGACCTGAAGGTGTTCCGCACCCTGGCGCTCGACGTCGACAGCAACGAGTCCGTGGCCGCGGCCACAGGCGCGGTGGGGCCGGTCGACGTGCTGGTGAACAACGCCGGGTTCGGCGTCGAAGGGCCGATCGAGACGGTACCGCTCGACCAGGTGCAGCGGATGTTCGAGACGAACGTGTTCGGTTCCGTTCGCATGATCCAGGCATTCCTCCCGGCGATGCGTGCACGCGGGAGCGGGACGATCGTGAACGTGACGTCGACCGCCGGGATCGCGGCGCCGCCGCTCGGCGGGTTCTACGCCGGCTCCAAGTTCGCGCTCGAGGCGATCTCGGAGGCCCTCCACCTCGAGGCCGGACACTTCGGTGTGCGCGTCGTCGTGATCGAACCGGGCGTGATCGCCACGGAGTTCGGTGCGAACCTCGTTGACCACCGCCACGAGCCGGGTCCGTACCGCGAGCTCGCCGACCGCTGGGCGAGCGCGCAGGAGAAGCTCGGCGACGGCGGCCCGCCTCCCGGCCCCGAGCTCGTCGCGACGGCGATCGCCGACGCGGTGGCAGCCGACGAGCACCGGCTCCGTCATCCCGTCGGCAGCGACGCCGAGATGGTTGCCGCCGCCCGCCAGGGCATGGACTACGGCGCGTTCGAGACGACGATGCGTGAGGCGCTCGGCCTCGACTGGTAGCGGGATGCCCCGGAACGCTACGTCCGGTCGAGCTCGAGCATCCGGATCGCGTTGCCGCGGAGCACCTTGTACGCGGTCTCGTCGTCGAAGCCGGCGTCGGCGATCATCTTCTCGACGTACTCCTTCGAATTCGGCCACGTCGTGTCGGTGTGGGGATAGTCGGTCTCGAAGCAGATGTTGTCGACACCGACGCGCTCGAGGTTCTCGAGTCCGACGCGGTCGGCGGTGAAGCACCCGAAGATCCGCCCGTAGTAGTAGGTAGACGGAGGCTCCGGGATGATCTCCTTCGAGTGCTGCCACGCGTCGTGCTGGTCCCACACGATGTCGGCTCGCTCCAGCGCGTACGGGATCCAGCCGATCTGACCCTCGCTGTACGCGAGCTTCAGCTTTGGGAACTGCGGGAGCTTCCCGCTGAACAGCCAGTCGGCGAGCGACGCCATCGAGTTGTTGAACGCCAGCGTCCCACCGACTCCCTCGGGGGCATCGGGCGACGCTTTCGGATCACTCGACGACGACCCGATGTGCATGCACAACGTGACGCCGGTGTCGTTCGCCACGGAGAGCACCGGGTCCCAATGCCCGGTGTGGATGCTCGGAAGGCCGAGGCGGGTCGGCAACTCGCTGAAGCAGAAGGCGCGGACGCCGCGCTCGGCGTTGCGACGGATCTCGGCCACTGCAAGGTCGACGTCCCACAAGGGCATGATGCAGAGCGGGATGTTCATGCCTCCCGACGGCTCACACCACTCCTCCACCATCCAGTCGTTGTACGCGCGAACGCACGCGAGCGCGAGCTCCTTGTCGTTCGCCTCGGAGAACGTCTGACCGCAGAACCGCGGGAACGTGGGGAACGGCAGCGAGCCGTCGACCCAGTTGAGCTCGAAGTCCTTGACCCGGGCGTCGCGCTCGTAGCAACCGGGCCGCATCCCGTCGTAGGTGACGGGCGTCATCGTCATCACGGTGCGGTCGAAGCGGGCGACGTCGCCGTCGGGTGTGGCGCTGAGGGGGATCGCCACGAACTTCTTGTGCACGTAGATGAGGCGATCCTCGTAGTACCAGGCGTCGCCCCACTCGCCTTCGGGGTCCTCGACGTTGGTGTACTTCGCGCCCGGGTGGTGCACGAACGGTGCCCAGCGCTTCCGTTCCACACGGGGGCCGAGCGCTCGGTGCTTCTCGGTCAGCCAGCTCTGCCAGACGTGCGCGGGCTCGACGACGTGGTCGTCGACGCTCACGATCTTCGGTACCTCCATCGGTGCTGTCTCCTCCTATTGGCCGCTGGTCCTACTGGCCGCTGGTCTCGCGAAAGGCGGCCACGATCTCGGTGTAGGTGTCTCGCGCGCCGGCATACGAGTCTGGCACCGGAACGTAGAGACGGAAGTCGGTGACGCCGGACTCGACGAGACCCGGCACCGGGTCCATCGTCGCGGCGAGATCGATGGTCTTGTCACCTCGACGCCGCAGCCTGAGAGAACCCATGACGGCGAACGCATCGCCGGAACCACCTGCTGCGTCGACCGCGGCGCGCATGCGCGGGAGGCTGCTCGCGAGGTCGGCGTCGTCGTCACCCCACGGCAGCCAGCCGCTCCCGAAGCGGGCGAGGCGACGGGCGACCCGCTCGTTGCAGCGTCCGCTCACCCAGATCGGCACGCCCCCGGCCTGGAGGGGCTTGGGCATGGCGTGGATCGCGTCGAAGCGCAGCTCGGGTGAGTCGAAGCTGGCGCGCTGGTCGCGCCAGAGCGTTCGGCAGACGTCGAGCGAATGGTCGAGCAGCCGGCCGCGCGCGGCGAAGTCGAGCCCGGCGGTCTCGTACTCCTCGCGCTGCCAGCCGATGCCGACACCCAGGTCGAGTCGGCCTCGCGAGAGCACGTCGAGGGTGGCCGCCTGCTTCGCGAGCACGACCGGCCTCCGCAGCGCGGCGAGCAGGATGTAGGTACCGAGTCGCACCCGCTCGGTCAGCGCGGCGACCGCGGTGAGCACGGTGAGCGGCTCGAGCCAGTGCCCATCGGGACCGGTCGGTTGGCGGCCACCCTCCACCCCACCGGAATCAGGTCGGCCGTACGCCTCGAGGTTCTCGCCGAACACCACGTGGTCCGAGACGAGCACGCGGTCGATCCCGGCGTCGTCGGCGGCCCGGGCGCGGTCGAGGAGGGGCGTCCAGTCGCCCGGATCCTCCGCCGCAAAGGTGGGCAGCGCAACCGAGAGCCGCGCGGTCATGTCGGCAACGAGAGCGCCAGCATCGCCGGAGGGCTGGCGTTCCCCACGGGGATGACGATCATGTCGCCGGCAACCGACATCCAACCGTTGATGCCTCCTCCGGCCTCGTACGTCCACACCACCCGGCCGTTGTCACGGTCGAGCGCCAACACCGTGCCGTCGACGAGGGCGGTGAAGACGAGGTCGTTGACGACGGTCGTCCCGCCGAGGGGGTTCCCGGGTACCTTCCGGGCCCACCTCACCGCACCGGTCTCGGCGTCCAGTGCGACGATCTCGCCTCGCCCCTTCGCGACATCGGCTCCGAAGTACGCGGTCTCGTCGGGCTTCAACGTGACGGGCGCATTGACCACCGGCAGGTACACGATGCCGGCGGCGGTGGCCGGTGGCGTGAGCACTCCGCCGTAGGTCCCCGGCGCGACGACCGTCGGCCCGGTGAGCGCCTCGAGATCGTCGTTGTGGTGTCGGCCGACCGGCGTGCGCCACACGGTCTTCCCCGTCTCCGGGTCGATGCCGAGGACCACACCCGACTTCCCTGCGCTCACGACGACGTCGGTCCCGTCGGGCAACTGCGCGGTCATCGCGTGCACCTGGTCCCGGTCGAAGATGTCGTGCGGCGTCACCTGTTGGTACCAGCGCAGCGCGCCGGTCTCGAGATCGAGCGCCACGAGCGAGTCCGTGTACAGGTTCTTGCCGGGCCGGCTGGAACCGTTCGGGTACTCGGCCGTTCCGGGGAAGGGCGCCGGGTTCGCGATGCCGACGTACGCCACGCCGCGAGCCGCGTCGACCGCGGGCGGGTACCAGGCGCCGCCACCGGAGTTCACGGAGGGGTTGCCCCAGAGGTCGGCGGAATCGACCGTGTCGAACTCCCAGATCACGTTCCCGGTGCGGGCGTCGAGCGCAGACACGACTCCGTGGTCGCCGCCGACGTAGATGCCGCCGATGCTCACCGGCACGGTCGACACGAGCACCTTGCCGTCGAAGACCTGCGGCTGGATGTCGACACCCGTTGTCGTGTTGGGAGACAACGTGTGCGTCCAGATCTCGTCGCCCGTGCGCGCATCGAGCGCGGTCACCCCGTTGGATCCATGCACCGCGTAGACGCGGCCGTGTCCGACCGCCACGCCGAAGGGACCGATGTTGAACCCCGTGGACTTGCTCTTCCACCGGACGTCTCCGGTCGCCCGATCGAGGGCGAAGACCGAGCCGTTGCCGTCTTCGAAGTACGCGGTGTCGCCGAGCACGAGCGGCGACGTCGTCAACTGCCCCAGCCCTTGCGGCTGGGCCCGCCACGCGACCTGCAAGGTCGCGACGTTGCCCGTGTTGATCCGTGACGTCGTGGTCGCTCTGCTGTTCGCGTAGTCGTGACCGGGCAACGGCCAGTCGTCCGCGGCGCGTGCGACCTCCGGAGGCGCGCCGTCCGGCATCGACGGCGTGTCTCCCTGCGACGAGCCGACGCGGGAAGACGCCGTCGAGCCGGAGCTACCGGACCCCCCGTCGGAGCAGGCCGCGCCGAGCACGCCGGCGCAGACGATCACTGCTGCCCAACCCCACCTCCACCCGCCGTGACGGGCCCGGCCCGGGATGGTTGTGTCGCTGTACCCGCCGTCATGCCCGAGTGTCTCACAGGAGGTGTCGTCCTCTCGGTGGCGCTGCGGGCTCGTTCCGCGGGCGGGCTCGGTCAGGAGGCCGGGGACACCTTCGGCGGCTGGAGGAGCACGACGGCGCGCACCGCGGAATCGAACACCCACAGCCCGATGGCGAGACCGACGACGAGACCGGCGCCGAACACCGCGGCGACCGCTGCGACGTTGGCCGCGACGAGCCCGGGCCACGACCGGGTGGTGCGGAAGCCGGCCGCGAGCCGTTCGTGGCCGCCGCCGCGAAGGACCGGCCCGAGGTACGCTAGCGAACCGAGGAGGATCTGCGCGTAACCGCCGATCACCAGCACGCTCACCACGGTCGGCGTGAACACCGCGCCGCCTCCGCGCGTGAACACCGCGCCGCCTCCGCTCGCCTGCCGTGCGACGGCGAGCGTCGCCGCGATCCACCAGCCGAGCCCGGCGCCGAGTTGCAGCAGCCGGGGCCCGGCCCAGCGAAGCTGCTTCGCGCCGAGGGCGGGAAGCAGCGCGACGACGCCGACGATTCCGCCGGCGTAGGCCACGAGCCCGGCCGCCGCGACTGCGTCGTACCCCGCGAGGAAGCCGACGGTGCTCCCCACGAGCGCGGCCACGAGCCCCGCGAGCACCAGGCTCTGGGCGCGCGGGTCGGCCCGTCGCGACATCTTCACCCTCCCCTGGGTCGCGACGAAGAACGGGAGCGTGCCGACGATCACCAGGCCGATCAGGCCGAGGAGGTTGAGCGAGAGATGCGCGGCGCGGACACGCGCGAGCACCGATCCCCACCCGCCCGTGACCATCACGACGCCCAGGGCGGCGCCGCAGAACCCGGCCGACAACGCCGCGAGGTAGGCGTGGAGCGCGGCGTCGAACCGGCGTTGCACGCCCGCGGTCACGATCCGGTGCAACGACGCGGCGAGCACGAGCAGCGCCGCGATCACGGCGACCCCGCCGATCGCGGCAAACGCAGTCGGCCATTCGAGCTCGCGGGCGGCCGCCAGCAACGCGACACCCCCCGCGAGCAGCCAGCGTTGCGTCGCGGCCACGGCAGTCGGTGGTGGTGGCCCGGCCGCCCAGGTCACCGCGAAGAACTGGGTCGACGCGGAGATCGCGAGCAGCAACACGCCGACGAGGAACAAATGGAGCGGCAACCACGCACCGGTACGGTGCGGGAGGACCAGCGACCCGACCGTCGCGACTGCGTAGACACCCGCGAGCGCGAACGTGCGCCGCGCCTGTCGCTGCGCGATCGCGACGCGCCCCGCCGACCCCTCGGTGGTGGACAACTCACGCCCGTTCGGGCTCGACGAGCGCGCCCTCGGCGGCGGCGACGGCCGGGAACAGCACGTTGTTCTCCTTGTGCACGTGGAGGTGCAGATCGGCTTCGAGCTCGGCCAGCCCTTCGGAGAAGGCGCGGTAGCTCGCACAGCCGTCGGCGGGGGTTACGTACCCACCGCTCAGCGCCCGCAGCCTCGCCAGCAGCTCGCCGGCCTGATCGTGCTCGTCACGCTTCGCCTCGATCGCGCCCCCCACCGGACGTGACGCCCGGATCGCCGGGAACAGGATCTCCTCCTCCTCCGAGATGTGCGGCTCCAGCTCGGCTCGCAGCTGCGCGAGGGTGTCGCGCACGGAGGCGAGCTCCGGATGCCGCGCTCCGTGCGCCGCGGACACCTTGTCGGCGAGTGCCGTCAACCGGGGAAGCTCGCGACGGAGGTACGCGTGATGCGTGGCTTCGAGGTGTTCGGTCAGCTCGGCCGGATCCATCGAGACCCAGGCCGCCGCGTCGGGCTCCTCCGGGCCACGCAACGACGTGTCGAGCTCGGCGAGCACCTGGACACGAAGACCGGCTGCCTCGCATGCCTCGGCCAGTGATCGCCCGCCACCGCAGCAGTAGTCGAGACCGAGCTCGTCGAACGCTCTCGCCAGGGCGGGTCGCTCGGTCACCAGCTCGCCGAGCGTCGCGTCAGGATCGATGTCGGGCAGATCGATGTCGGCCATGGGGCTCCTCGGGTTCATCGGCACTGCCTCACGGCACGAGCTCCACCAGCCGTCGACTCGTACGCTGCTCGTCGACCCGAGCGCGCACCTCCTTGATCGTCCGGCCGAGCGACACGTGGCCGAGGATCTCGACGAGCACGTTCAGATCGACTGCGTCGGGCGGCAACGCGCGGAGCGATGCGCTGAAGTCGGCGACTGCGGGGCCGCCGGCGATCTCGTGGATCGAGAGCGACACCCGGGCACCGTCGGGCACGTCGGCGAGTCCGTCGTCGCCGAAGCACACGAGGCGCTCGCCGTCGACCGCGTACCGCACCGGTCGCGCCCTCCCGCGGGCCGGCTTCACCCAGACGGTGTGGTGGCTCTTCGCGGTTGCGGGTAATGCCATGACCGGCTCCTCCCGGACGTGGATCTGAGCTCCCCTATACTCTAGCTGTTGCTAGAACAATTAGGAAGCCCGCCGAGTGCTCGCCCCGCTGCTCGAACGAGCGTCGGCGTCGTGCGCCATGAGAGTCGCGCCGGAGCGTGGGTAGCGTGGGGCGCGTGAGCGGACCGATCAGCGAAGCCGATGCGTCTCCGGTCGAAGGCCACGGTGCCGCCGGGCCGAAGACGGTCGAGCTGTTCGAAAGCCGGAGGAGCCGGGTCGGTGACCTCACCGTGCGCCGCGCGCTTCCCCGCCGGGCCCACCGCACCGTGGGCGCGTGGTGCTTCGCCGACCACATGGGGCCCACGACCATCACCGAGGAGCACCGGGTCGGCATCGGGCCGCATCCCCACATGGGCCTCCAGACGGTCACGTGGCTGGTGGCCGGCGAGATCCTCCATCGGGACAGCCGCGGCTCCGAGCAGGTGATCCGCGCCGGTCAGCTCAACCTGATGACGGCCGGTGCCGGCGTTGCGCACGCCGAGGAGTCCACCCGGTCCTCCCTCGGCGCGCTGCACGGCATCCAGTTGTGGGTGGCCCAGCCGGCCGCGACCCGCAACGGAGACGCGGCCTTCGAGCATCACGCCGAGCTGCCCGAGGTCGCGCTCGACGGCGCGACCGCCACCGTGTTGGTCGGCGACTTCGCCGGCGTGACCTCGCCATCGCGGCGCGACACCGACCACGTCGGAGTCGATCTGGCCGTCTCGCCCGGTCGCGCCACCGCGCCGCTGCACCAAGCGCACGAGCACGCGCTCGTCGTGCTCAGCGGCGCGGTCACGGTCGAAGGCGTCGTCGTCGAGCCGGGTCAGCTCGCGTACCTCGGCACGGACCGCAGCGAGCTGGTGCTCGAAGCGGGTCGCGACACGCGGGTGATGCTGCTCGGTGGCGAGCCGTTCGCCGAGGACATCCTCATGTGGTGGAACTTCGTCGGGCGCAACCCAGAGGAGATGAACGCGGCGCACGACGCGTGGCAGGCCGACGACGGGCGCTTCGGCCGCGTCGAATCCGCGCTCGATCGCCTCGCCGCGCCGACGACACCGTTTCGCTCGACGTGATCGACGAGAAGCTCGGCTCCGTCTACGCCGAGGTGCTGCGACGTAACCCGGGCGAGGTCGAGTTCCACCAATCCGTCCGTGAAGTGCTCCAAGCCATCGGGCCCGTCATCACGAAGTACCCCGAGCTCGCGCACGACAAGATCATCCAGCGCATCTGCGAGCCGGAGCGTCAGATCATCTTCCGCGTTCCCTGGCAGGACGATCGGGGCGAGGTCCAGATCCACCGGGGGTTCCGGGTCGAGTTCAACAGCGCGCTCGGCCCCTACAAGGGCGGCCTGCGTTTCCACCCGTCGGTCAACCTCGGGATCGTGAAGTTCCTGGGCTTCGAGCAGATCTTCAAGAACGCGCTCACCGGCCTTCCCATCGGTGGTGCGAAGGGCGGCTCCGACTTCGATCCCAAGGGTCGCTCCGACCGCGAGGTCATGCGGTTCTGCCAGAGCTTCATGACCGAGCTGTACCGCCACCTCGGCGAGTACACCGACGTGCCCGCAGGAGACAGCGGGGTCGGAACGCGCGAGATCGGCTACCTCTTCGGCCAGTACAAGCGCATCACCAACCGCTACGAGTCGGGCGTGCTCACTGGCAAGGGAATCGAGTGGGGCGGCGCGCTCGTCCGTCCGGAGGCCACCGGCTACGGGACGGTTTTCTTCCTCGACGAGATGCTGCGCGTTCGCGGCAGTGCGCTCGCCGGTAAGGACTGTGTCGTCTCGGGTTCCGGGAACGTCGCGATCTACGCGATCGAGAAGGTGCAGCAGCTCGGTGGCATCGTCATCGCGTGTTCCGACAGCGACGGGTTCGTGCACGACCCCGAGGGCATCGACCTCGACCTCCTCAAGCAGGTGAAGGAGGTCGAACGCCTCCGCATCCGTGACTACGCGGCACGCCGCGGATCCGACGCGCGCTACCTCCCGGGGACCACGCCGTGGCAGTTGCCGTGCGACGTCGCCATTCCGTGTGCGACCCAGAACGAGATCACCCGACGCGACGCCGAGGTCCTGGTCGGGAACGGGTGCGTTGCGGTCGCCGAAGGCGCCAACATGCCGACGGTCCCGGATGCCATCCGCGTCTTCCACGACGCGGGAGTCGCGTTCGCGCCGGGCAAGGCCGCCAACGCAGGAGGTGTCGCCACGTCGGCGCTGGAGATGCAGCAGAACGCCAGCCGTGACTCGTGGACCTTCGAACACACCGAGCACCGACTCGCCACGATCATGAGCGGAATCCACGAGCTGTGCCACGAAACCGCGGCCGAGTTCGATTCGCCCGACAACTACGTCGTCGGCGCCAACATCGCCGGGTTCCGACGCGTCGCCGGCGCGATGGCGGCCCTCGGGCTCATCTAGCCAGGGTCCGTCGCGCGAGATCCCTGTCCGACTGGTGGGCGTCGTACACCACATGGCCATCGACTCGGCGCGCTCCGGGTATCGGCGCGTGGTCGACGAGGCGACCGTCGTGGAAGAGGTGCTCGACGCGCGTCTGCTCGACGAGCACGAGGTGGTCGGCAAGCAGGCGGCGATGGCACCGCCACCACACCGATTCGGCACACATGACCGCCACCCGGTGGCCCCGCGCCAGCGCGGAGAGCTCCGCGACCCCTCGGGTGAACTCGTCGGAGCTCATGTGGTCGGCGTAGGCGCGAAACTGCTCGTTGCGCAGCCCGACGTTCGGCGAATCCGGCGCCGGCTTGCGGCGGCCACCGAGCGAGGGCATCCAGCGGTAGTCCACCCCGTGCTCGGGGAGCCACACCGCCATGGCCTCGCTCGCGAAGTGGGGACTCCTCCGGCTCCCCGGGAACCGCCGGACGTCGACGACGGATTCCACCCCGGCACCGTGGGCCACCGCGGCGAACTCCTCCGCGGCGAGGGTTCCGTGTCCCAACGTCCGGATCACGTTCACGATCATCACTCTCTCTCGGGAGGCTCCAGGGATGCTGCTCGCCCCACTACGCCGACGCTCGGTCGGCCGGGCCGTCGGCGGCCGAGGGTCGCAGCCGCACACAGCAGCGGTCGGGCGCGGGATCGAGGACGGCTTCGAGATGGGCCGAATCGAGCTGCTCGACGAGCCCGTGCATGAGGTCGAGGTTCATGCCGCAGACGAGGTCGGTGTACTCCTGGGCGAGAGCGTGGAACGGGCAATTGACGAGCACGACTCCATCGCTGTCGTGGCGAGGTTCGTAGCCGCACTCCGTCAACACGTCGTCGGTCGCGGCGCGCATCGAGGAGCTGCTGGGCCGGCGGCCGGCCCGTTCGCCGGCGGCCCGGCCGAGCGAGTGCCCCACCGCGCGGGCCGCGTCGCCGAGCGCATCACCGACGGCTCGCCCGTCGCGCTCGGCGTCGGTGATGGCGCGCGCGAGGAGCCGGCCCGCGAGCTCGTAGTGCCGTTCCGGAAGGCTGACCGTGACCTCGCGCGCCGCGCGCCGGTACCGCTTGGCCGGCCGACCGGCGCCCGGCCCACCGCGCCCGGGCGGACGGCTGTACTCGACCTCGAGCAGCCCCTCGTCGACGAGCTTGTCGAGGTGGAACTTCGCGACGTGGCGCGCGACACCGGCACCCGCCGCCGCGTCGTCGCGGGTCACCGGCTCCGGCTGCGCCACCAACCACAGGTAGAGGGCCCGGCGCACAGGCTCACCGAGCGCGGCGATCTCGGTCACGCGTGCGTCGAAGTCGCCCCTCGGCATCGGATCTGTCGGTGTCGGATCTGTCGTCGGGCGCTCCGGTTCCATGGCATCTCCCATCGCATTGGCCCTTCTAAAAGAGAAATCGGTTGACTCAATCCGGCACCCGCTCTAACGTCTAGGATACTATCCGTTAGAGAGGGAGGCAACCCCATGGCCATCACCCAGGCAACCCCGCCGGCGGTCGCTCATCGGCCATCGACGACCGTGAGCACCCGCGACCAGCTCCGCGACCCCGCCTACCAGGCGTTCTGGCTTCTGCGGGCCGCCTTCACCCTGGCCCCGATCCTGTTCGGCCTCGACAAGTTCTTCCACGTGCTCGTCGACTGGGACCGCTACCTCGCACCGTTCATCGTGCGCCAGACCCCCTGGGATGCCCACGAGATCATGTACGTGGTCGGGGCGATCGAGATCGTCGCCGGCCTCGTCGTCGCGCTGAAGCCCCGCTTCGGTGGCTACCTGGTCGCAGCCTGGCTCGCCGGGATCATCGTCAACCTGCTGATCTTCTCGGGCTTCTACGACATCGCCCTCCGCGACTTCGGCCTCTTCGTCGCTGCGCTCGCGCTGGCCCGGCTCGCCACCGCGTTCGACGGCTCGTCGACGGCCCCGAAGGTCGGGCGCTGAACGTGACGACCGCCTTCGTTCTCTCCGGCGGGGGCAGCCTCGGCGCCGTCCAGGTCGGGATGCTGCAAGCGCTCTCGGAGCGCGACGTGGCTCCCGACCTGGTGATCGGCACGTCGGCCGGCGCCATCAACGCCGCCTACGTGGCGGGGCGCGGTACCGGTCGGCGGGCCCTCGAGGAGCTGGCCGCGTCCTGGCGGGGGCTCCACCGCCAGGACGTGTTCCCCCTCGATCCGCTCCACCACCTCCGGGCCCTCGCCGGCTCCCGACCGTCGCTCTGCTCGAACCGGGGTCTCCGCCGCCTCGTCGAGGCCCACCTCACCTACCGCAACCTGGAAGACGCCGCGATCCCCGTGCACCTCGTGACCACCGACCTGCTCAGCGGGGAGGAGGTCCTGCTGTCGACCGGCGATCCGGTGAGCGCGGTGCTGGCCAGCGCCGCCATCCCCGGTGTGTTGCCGTCGATCGAACGCGAGGGCCTCACCCTGGTCGACGGAGGCATCGCCGACAACGCCGCGCTCTCCCAGGCCGTCGAGCTCGGCGCCGACGAGGTCTACGTGCTGCCGGCGGGGTTCGCCTGCGCGTTGGAGCAACCGCCGACCACCGCGCTCGCCACCGCCATGCAGGCCCTGACCCTGCTCATCGAGCAACGGCTCATCATGGAGGTCGCGCACTTCACCGAGCGCGCCCGGATCAAGGTGCTGCCCCCGCTGTGTCCCCTCGCGGTCTCGGCCATCGACTTCAGCCGCGCGGGCGAGCTCATCGAACGGGCCCGCCTGGCCACGGGCGCGTGGATCGACTCGGATGGGCCGGCGCTTCCGGCGCCCGAGCGGTTCCTGTCGCTCCACCACGATCCACCGGGGCCACCGACCGGACGCAGCCCACGCGACTCGGTCACCGCGCCGCTCGAGGAGGTCCGATGAGCATCATCACACCCGAACACGCCGAACCTCGCGTGGTGGCGCGCCAGCACACGCGACTCCGCGTGGTCGGTGGTCGTCAGGCGGTCGATCTGCACGCTGCGGAACGGGCAGTGCGCGATCTGCTCGTCGCCCTCGGCCGTGATCCCGATTCCGAGCACCTCGCCGACACCCCGCGTCGGGTGGCGGGTGCGTACGCCGAGCTCCTCACGCCGGATCCGTTCGATCTCACGACCTTCCCGAACGACGAGGACTACGACGAGCTGGTCCTGGCGCGCGACATCCCGTTCCAGTCCCTCTGCGAGCACCACCTCCTCCCGTTCCGAGGGGTCGCCCACGTCGGCTACGTGCCCGCAGACCGGATCCTGGGGTTGTCGAAGCTCGCCCGCGTCGTCGAGCTCTTCGCCCGCGACCTCCAGGTGCAGGAGCGGCTCACCCAGCGGGTGGCCGACTGGCTCCAGCGCCACTTGGATCCGCGGGGGGTCGGTGTGGTCATCGAGGCCGACCACCTGTGCATGTCGTTGCGGGGGGTACGGGCCAACGGCGCCCGCACCGTGACCTCGGCGGTGCACGGCCTGCTGCGCGACGACGCCCGCTCCCGCCAGGAGTTCTTCGCCCTCACCGGCACCCGCCGGTAACTGACCGAGGAGACGAGATGCCAACACCCCAGACGCCCGAACCCGGGACCTGCGTCATCGTCGGCGCCGGCCTCGCCGGCGCCAAAGCCGCCGAGACGCTGCGCGCCGAGGGCTTCGACGGACGCGTCGTCCTCATCGGCGAGGAGCCGGAGCGACCCTACGAACGCCCCCCGCTGTCCAAGGCCCACCTGTGGGGAGCCGCCGACCGCGAGAAGGCGTTCGTCCACCACGAGAGCTTCTACGCGGAGCAGCGAATCGAGCTGCGCACCGCCACAAAGGTCGTCGCACTCCTCCCCGACGAGCACACCGTGACCCTCGCCGGGGGTGAACGGCTCCGCTACGACCGACTCCTGCTCGCCACCGGCGCGGCGCCCCGGCGGCTCGACCTCGCCGGCGCGGAGCTCGGCGGCGTGCACCACCTGCGCACCCTCGCCGACGCCGACCAGCTCGCCGACGCCATCGGACGGGCGAGCAACGTCGCGGTGATCGGTGCAGGCTGGATCGGCTCCGAGGTCGCCGCGGCGGCTCGCCAACTCGGCCGCACCGTCGCGATGATCGCGCCCGCGACCGTGCCCCTCCAACGCGTCCTCGGCACCGAGGTCGGGGCCGTCTACCGCAACCTGCACGCCGACCACGGTGTCGACCTTCACCTCGAGACGGCCGTCACGGCCCTGCGCGGCAACGGGCACGTCGAGGAGGTCCACCTCACAGGCGGATCACGGGTCGCGGCCGACCTGGTGGTGGTCGCCATCGGCGCCGTGCCGCGGACCGAGCTCGCGGCGGCTGCGGGCCTCGCGGTCGACGACGGGATCGTCGTCGACGCACACCTGCGAACCAGCGCGCCCGACATCTTCGCCGCCGGCGACGTCGCGTCCGCGTTCCATCCCCACCTCGACGCTCGCGTCCGGGTCGAGCACTGGGCCAACGCGCTGCATCAGGGCCCGGCCGCGGCCAGGAACATGCTCGGCATCCCGACGCCCTATGCGCGCATCCCGTACTTCTTCTCCGACCAGTACGACCTCGGCATGGAGTACTCCGGCTACGCGCCGACGTGGGACCGCGTCGTGTTCAGAGGCGACCCGACCGCCGGCGAGTTCATCGCGTTCTGGCTCTCGCAGGACGTGGTCGTCGCCGGCATGAACGCCAACATCTGGGACGTCAGCGACACCATCCAGCGGCTGATCCGAGCGCGGATCGTCGTGGATCCCGACCATCTCGCCGACCTCGACACCCCGCTCGAGGCACTGGCCGAAACGATGCACCCGGCCGTCGGTTGAGCATTGGGTTACCCCCGGGAACTTCCGGGCAATGTTTCGTAACATCGATCGAGCCGCAACCAGCCGGCTCACAGGGAGGCAGTGATGCGAAAGTTCTCGGTGCGACCCACGCTGACGCTTCGGGGTCGGACGTTCAAGGGACTCCGGGGGTGGTCGGGAAAGCCGATCCATCCGCCCCTGACCGATCTTCCGATCGCGGCCTACATCCTCGCCGCGGTCTTCGACATCATCGCGGTACTCGGGCGCCACGAGAGCTGGGCGAACGACTTCTTCCGCGCCGGCACGTTCGTGTTCATCGCAGGCGCCGCGGTCTCGGTGCTCGCCGCGCTCACCGGCTTCTGGGACTGGCTCCGCTCGACTGAGCAGGGCACCCAGGCGCGCCGCACTGCCAACACCCACGCGTGGACGATGATCACCGTGACGGTCCTCGCGCTGGCCGACATCGCGCTGCGGCTCAACGTGTACAACACTCGCACCTATCCCACGGTCCTCATCCTCGTGCTCTCGATCGTGGTCGCAGTGCTCGTCGCGGTCGGCGCGGCGTTCGGCGGCACCCTCGTGTTCGACTACGGGTTCAACGTCGAGACCGCCGGCGACAGCCCCGTGTGGCATCAATCGGAGCGCGATGTCCTGCCCGGCGAGCACGCGCCGGAGAATCCACCCGACAGCTGAGCCCGCAGACCGGCGAAGCGAGGAGCCTTTCCGATGACGAGACTCGAACAACTGTTCACCGAGCACGGCCAGAGTCCCTGGCTCGACAACCTCACGCGCACCTACCTGCGCGACGGCACGCTCGCGCGCATGGTCGCGGGCGGCATCCGGGGTGTCACCGCGAACCCCACCATCTTCGCGAGAGCCATCCAGGGTTCCACCGATTACGACGACCAGTTCCACATCTCGATCAGCGCGGGCCGAACGGTCACCGACGCGTATTGGGAGCTCGTCGTCACCGACGTCGAGGACGCGTGTGCACTCCTGCGCCCCACGTTCGACGCGAGCGCAGGAACGGATGGCTTCGTGTCGATCGAAGTCGCGCCCGAGCTCGCGCGTGACACCGAAGCGACGATCGCCGCCGCCCGCGCACTGCATCGGCGCATCGCGCTCCCGAACCTGTTCGTCAAGATCCCCGCCACCGCCGAGGGCGTCGCCGCGATCCGGACGATGATCTCCGAAGGGCGCAGCATCAACATCACCCTCATCTTCTCCCTCGAGCGCTACGCCGAGGTCATCGACGCGTACCTCGAAGGCCTCGAAGCGTTCGCGGCATCAGGCGGCGACGTCGCGACCATTCACAGTGTCGCGTCGTTCTTCGTCAGCCGGGTCGACTCCGAGGTCGACCACCGCCTCGACGCGGTGGCGACCGGTGCAGCAGGAGACCTGCGCGGTCGTGCGGCGGTCGCGCAGGCCAAACTCGCGTACCAGCTCTTTCGCGAGCGCTTCTCCGGTGACCGTTGGGACCGTCTCGCCGCGCTCGGAGCGCATGTCCAGCGGCCGCTCTGGGCATCGACCTCCACCAAGAACCCTGCCTATCCCGACACGCTGTACGTCGACGGCCTGATCGGCCCCGACACGGTCAACACGCTTCCCGAAGCGACCATCGCCGCGTTCGAGGACCACGGTCGGTTGGCCCGCACCATCGACACCGCCGTTGAGGACGCGAGCGACGTGATGCGCCGACTCGCGGCCGCGGGCATCGACCTGAGCGACGTCGGCCTCACCCTCGAAGACGAGGGCGTCGCGAGCTTCCACCAGTCGTTCCAGGATGTGCTCGGCGCGCTCGACGTCAAAGCGCAACAGCTGTCGACCGGCTAGCGATGGACTGGGCCGGCTGGGCACTGTTCGGTCTCCTCGCGACCGCGATGCTCACCTCCGTGATGATCACCGCCCAGCTGATCGGCTGGACGCGTCTCGATCTGCCCCTCATCCTCGGCACGATCGTGACCGAGAGCCCCGACCGCGCGCGGGTCGTGGGGTTCTTCCTCCACCTCGCGATCGGCGAAGGCTTCGCGCTCGGCTACGCGATTGGGTTCGCGTTGCTCGACACCGCGACCTGGTGGCTCGGCGCGTTGTTCGGGCTCGTCCACGTGGGCATCGTGCTCACGATCCTCGTTCCCCTGCTCGCCGGTGTCCATCCTCGGATTGCGTCCGAGCGCGCCGGACCGGCATCGGTGGCAGTGCTCGAGCCGCCCGGCCTCTTCGGCCTCAACTACGGCGTGCAGACACCCGCGGTCGCAATCGGCGCGCACCTCGTGTTCGGGATCACGCTCGGGCTGCTGCTCGGTGCGCGCTGAGATGGACGACGCCCCGCCGACTCCGATCGGTGACTACGGGCTCGTGGGCGACACCCGCACCGCGGCGCTCATCTCCTCCGCCGGCGCGATCGATTGGATGTGCGCGCCGCACTTCGACAGCGGTCCGCTCTTCGGTCGCCTCGTCGGCGGGCCGCAGGCCGGTACGTTCCGGGTCGGTCCGGTCGTTCCGACACCGCCGGTCGCGCGCCGGTACCGACCCGGCACCGCGACGCTCGAGACGACGTGGGAGGTCGACGGTGCCCGGCTCACGCTCACCGAGGGGATGGTCGCCGAGCTGACCGGTCGCTTCCTGCCCGCGACGCTCCTCGTGCGGCGCCTGACGGCGCGTGGCGGTCCGGTCGACGCGTCGATCGAGTTCGATCCGCGCCTCGGCGAGGCGCACCACGCCATCCGAACTGAGAGGCGCACGCACGCGCTCGTCTGCAGCCGCGGTTCGCTCGCGATCGCGCTGGGCACGAGCCCGCGAGTCGAGATCGACCCCGGCCACCCGGTTTCGGTGACGGTGGAGCCCGAACGGCCACTCACGTTCGTCCTCGCGGTCGCCCACCGCGAGCCGTTGGTCCATGTCGATCCGCACGCCGCATGGGCCGCGCTCGAAGCCGACGAGCGGCGCTGGCGTGCCTGGACCGAAGACATCGACGAGAACATCCCGTTCCGCGATGTGGTCGTCCGCAGCATGCTCACCCTGCGGCTGCTCACCTACTCGCCGTCGGGCGCGCCGGTGGCGGCGCCGACGACCTCGCTGCCCGAAGCGCTCGGCGGCAGCCGCAACTGGGACTACCGGTTCGCCTGGCCGAGAGACGCGAGCATCGGCATCGGCGCGTTCCTCGGCGTCGGCAAGGAGCAGGAGGCCCGCATGTTCCTCGCCTGGCTCCGCCACGCCAGCCGCCTCGACCGGCCTCGCCTCCCGGTGCTCCTCACGCTCCACGGCAAGCACCCCCGACCGGAACGCACCCTCGACGGCTGGCCGGGCTACGCGGCCAGCCGCCCCGTACGCGTCGGCAACGGTGCGGCCGACCAGCACCAGCTCGACACCTACGGCTGGGTCCTCGACGCGGCCTGGCTGCTCACCCGCGCCGGCCACCACCTCGATTCCGAGACGTGGAGGGCAATGACCGGCTTCGCGGATCACGTCGCCGAACGATGGCGCGAGCCGGATGCCGGCATCTGGGAGATCCGCGGCGACGCACAGCACCACGTTCACTCGAAGCTCATGGCCTGGCTCGCACTCGACCGGGCGCTGCGCATCGCCGACACCCACCGGCTCGCGGCCCGTCGGCACCGGCTCTGGTGCCGCGAACGCGACGCGATCGCGCTGGAGGTGCAAGCCGACGGCTTCGACGTCGATCGAGGCAGCTACACCCGCAGCTACGGCTCGGACGAGCTCGACGCCGCGTTGCTCGTCCTCCCCCTGCTCAGCATCGAACCGACCGACTCCCCACGGGTACGCGGCACCATCGACGCGGTCCGCACCGAGCTCGCGGCCGGCGGCCCCCTCCTGTACCGCTACCCGCCCGGCCGTGACGGATTGACCGGCACCGAGGGCGCGTTCCTCCCCTGCGCGTTCTGGCTCGTGCAGGCGCTGGCCAAGGTGGGCTGCATCGACGAGGCCACCGAGCGATTCACCGCGCTCGTGGAACTCGCGACGCCGCTCGGTCTGTACGCGGAGGAGATGGATCCCGCGTCGGGCGAGCACCTCGGCAACTATCCCCAGGCCCTCACCCATGCTGCACTCGTCCAGGCCGCCCTCGCGCTCCGAGACGCCCGAGCCGGGCCCTCCTAGCCGCGAGCTACCCGAGGAGCTTCGCCTCGAGGCTGATCTCGGTCGCCGCGAGCGCCTTCGACACCGGACAGTTGGCCTTCGCTCCCTCAGCCAGCTCGTTGAAGGCTCCGGCGTCGATCCCGGGGACCTCGGCCTCGGTGCGCAACTCGATGTGGGGGATGTGGAACCCGCTCGGTCCCTTCTCGATCGCCACTCGGGCCGTCGTGTCGATGCGCGCCGGCGGATGGCCCGCCTCGGTGAGCCCGAGCGCGAGCGCCATCGTGAAGCACCCCGCGTGGGCGGCACCGAGCAACTCCTCCGGGTTCGTCCCGGCTTCGCTCTCGAACCGGGCGCCGAATGAGTAATCCGCCGAGAACGCGCCGCTCTCGACGGCGATCGTCCCGCGTCCCTCCTTGACCGGTCCTTCCCAGTGTGCCTGTGCTGTCCGTTCCGGCATGGCTCTCTCCTTCTTCGTGAGCGTCAAGGCTCGTGAGTGGTCACAAGGAATCGTCTAGTGGTCGGTCGGGGTGGTCGTGCTCGCTGCCGTCAGGGCGTCCGTCACTCGGACCCGGCGGGACCATCACGACAGCGGCGCCGGTGTGGTGCACCAGATGGATCGGGACACGGCCGAGCCGCAACCCGCTGAACCCGCCCAGACCTCGGGTGCCGACAACCGCGAGCGTGTGCGCTTCGGCTTCGACGGCACGGCTCAAGGCGTCGACGGGATGGCGATCACGATCCACGTTCACCTCGACCGCAACCCCGGCCGCCGCGATCGGGACGACCCACTCGTGGACCTTCGTCGCCGCGGCTTCACGCCAGCTCCGCGGGTTGGTCCCGGTCGCCCACTCCGCGTTCGGCTCGTGCGTGTGCAGCGCGACCACCGTGGCGCCGAGCGTCGGCGCGAGCGCCGCGCAGAACGCGACCGCGGCCGCGCTTCCCGGCGAGCCGTCGACACCGATCACGATGCGGGCCACCCGGTCGCCGGCCGCGCTGGTCGGGACGATCGCCAGCGGTACCGACGTGTGGTGCGCGAGGTGGTGGGCGACACTGCCGAGGTGCAGGTGTGCGAAACCGCCTGCGCCGCGCGTCCCGACGACGAGAAGGTCGGCGTCCTGGCCGGCGGCGGTCAGGAGTACCGAGGGATCGCCGCCGATGACCAGTGAGTTGACCGGCCGCCGGCTGGCACTGTCGGCGCTCCAGCCGATCAACCGTTGCTCGGCCTGGGCGCGAAGCACCTCGTACTGGTCGAGAGACACCTCGGCGTAGCTCGGGGTGAAGGCGTAGACCGCGGTGAAGTCGGCGGCGGCGGCGTCTGCCAACGCGACGGTCCAGCGCAGCGCGTCGAGCGACGCGGCTGACCCGTCCAAGCCGACGAGAATGCGCTTCACGGCGTGACCGTGAGGGCTGCGAGGCCGCGACGCTCCGCCTCGGCCTGCAGGCCCAGCTCGGCGATGAGCTGCTGGGCGAGGCCGTCGCATCGGCACTGCCCGCGGGCGTGGGCGCCGTCGGCGACCTCGACGGTCAAGTTGACCAGCCGTTGCTGGCCCCGTGCGAGTACGGCGCCTTCCTCGGGTGGGAGTCGTGCCAGCCCGGGCTGCTCAGCGCGGAGGTGGTCGATCAGATCCTCCAGCAGACGTCGCGCGGCGGTCTCCACACGCTCGGGCTCCTCATCGGCCGCGGCCGCTTCGAGCTTCCGGGCCAGCGTCAAGAGGGCTTCGTGGGCGAGCGGAGACGAGATGTGCATGCGGGTCCTCCCGCGTCATTCACATTTCCTCTAGCATGTGCTAGATATTATACGCCTCGAGCGCAACCGTTGCGAGTCGGACAGACTTCCGATACCGAGCTCCCGCGACGACCATCGGCAACACCATTCGGCGGCGAGGCATGCATCATCGTGATACGGGGCGCTACGTCCTCCACCGATTGGTCGCCAGCTCGCCAGAGCTCCCGTGCTCCCTGAGGAGGGTCACATGGTCCACCGTTCCGACACCTTCGGCAGCCGCGCCGATCTCGTGGTGGGCGGGCACACCTACGACTACTACGCGCTCTCGGCGCTCGATCGGTTCGACGTCGCCCGACTGCCCTACTCGTTGAAGGTGCTCCTGGAGAACCTGCTGCGCCACGAAGACGGCGTCTCGGTCGGAGCCGCCGACATCGAGGCGCTCGCGGCGTGGGACCCGTCGGCCGCACCGAATCGGGAGATCGTGTTCTCTCCCGCGCGGATCCTCATGCAGGACTTCACCGGTGTCCCCGCGGTGGTGGACCTCGCGGCCATGCGCGACGGCGTGGAGGCGCTGGGCGGCGATCCGGCCCGCATCGAGCCTCACGTGCCCGCCGAGCTGGTGATCGACCACTCGGTGATCGTCGACCGTTTCGGCACCTCCGATGCGTTCGACTTCAACGCGGCGCGGGAGTTCGACCGGAACAGTGAGCGCTACCAGTTCCTGCGGTGGGGCCAGCAGGCCTTCGACGGGCTGCTCGTGGTTCCACCCGACACCGGGATCTGTCACCAGGTGAACCTGGAGTACCTGGCGCGCGTCGTCTTCAGCACCGACGACGGGATGGCCTACCCCGACACCCTCGTGGGCACCGACTCGCACACCCCGATGGTGAACGGGCTGGGCGTCGTCGGCTGGGGCGTGGGGGGCATCGAGGCGGAGGCCGCCATGCTCGGCCAGCCGATCACCATGCTCGTGCCCCGCGTGGTGGGCTTCAAGCTCCACGGCGAGCTCCCCGACGGTGTCACCGCGACCGACCTGGTGCTGACGATCGCGGAGCAACTCCGCGGGCACGGAGTCGTCGGCAAGTTCGTCGAGTTCTACGGGCCGGGCGTGGCCGCGGTGCCGCTCGAGAACCGGGCCACGATCGGCAACATGTCACCCGAGTACGGGTCGACGATCACCATCTTCCCGATCGACGACGAGACGCTGCGGTACCTGCGCTTCACCGGGCGCTCCGACGACCGGGTCGCGCTCGTCGAGGCCTACGCGAAGACGCAGGGCCTCTGGCACGAACCCACCGTCGAACCGGTGTTCTCCGAGCACCTCGAGCTGGATCTCGGCACCATCGAGCCGAGCATCGCGGGGCCGACCCGACCGCACGACCGCGTGGCGCTGCGAGACGCAGGCCGCGCGTACCGGGCCGCGCTCCCCGCGCTGCTCCCCGACCCGGTCGGCGCACCTCCCGTCCAGAAGTTCACCGGGTTCATCGACCGCGCCTCGGCCGACTCGTTCCCGGCCAGCGACCCCCCCGAGCTCGACCCCGCGACCCCGTTCATCGAGCCGACTCCGGCTGCCGATCCGACCCACGACGGCGCGCGGATCTCGAACCCGGTGGCGGTGACGCTCGCCGACGGCACCGCGTGCGAGATCGACAACGGCCACGTGGTGATCGCCGCCATCACGAGCTGCACGAACACCTCCAACCCGGCAGTGATGCTCGCCGCCGCGCTGCTGGCCCGCAACGCCGTCGCGCGCGGGCTCGACGTCAAGCCGTGGGTGAAGACGTCGCTCGCGCCGGGTTCGCGCGTGGTGATGGATTACTACGAACGATCCGGGCTGCTCCCCTCGCTGGAAGCGCTCGGGTTCCACCTCGTCGGGTTCGGCTGCACCACCTGCATCGGCAACTCCGGTCCGGTCGAACCGGCGATCTCCGCCGCGGCCGAGGGCCTCGCGTTGGCGGCGGTGCTGTCGGGCAACCGCAACTTCGAAGGCCGGATCAACCCCGATGTGCGCATGAACTACCTCGCGTCACCACCCCTCGTCGTGGCCTACGCACTTGCCGGAACGATGGACATCGACCTCACCCGCGACCCGATCGGCGTCGACCCCGGCGGCAAGCCCGTGCATCTCGCCGACCTCTGGCCCCCGCCCGACGAGGTGCAACAGACCATCCGCGACGCGCTGCGGTCGGAGATGTTCACCGACGCCTACAGCGCGGTGTACGCGGGAGACGACCGGTGGAACAGCCTCGAGGTGGTGACCGGGGACCGCTACCAGTGGGACGACACCTCGACCTACGTGCACCGTCCGCCGTTCTTCGACGGGATGGCCGCGGCGCCGGAGCCGCTCACCGACATCACCGACGCCCGTTGCCTCGCGAAGCTGGGAAGCTCGATCACCACCGATCACATCTCGCCGGCGGGTTCGATCGCGCCGGACTCCCCGGCCGGGCGCTGGCTCGTCGACCAGGGTGTGGAGCCGAAGGACTTCAACTCCTATGGCTCGCGTCGCGGCAACCACGAGGTCATGATCCGGGGAACGTTCGCCAACGTCCGCCTCCGCAACCAGCTCGCACCTGGAACCGAAGGTGGATGGACCCGCTTCCAACCGGGCGGCGAGGAGATGACCATCCACGAGGCCTCGACCCGCTACATCGCCGACGGTGTCCCGCTGGTCATCCTCGCCGGATCCGACTACGGCTCGGGGTCGTCGCGCGATTGGGCCGCCAAGGGCACGTTGCTGCTCGGCGTCCGCGCCGTGATCGCCGAGAGCTTCGAACGCATCCACCGATCGAACCTGATCGGCATGGGCGTGCTGCCCTTAGAGCTCCGCGACGGTGAAACCGCCGAGACGCTCGGGCTCACCGGCGCCGAGCGCTACACGATCTCGGGCCTGGCCGGTCTCGGCGACGACGAGCCTCTGCCCAGCGAGCTCGCGGTCCGAGCCGAACCCGACGACGGCCGCGTCGTCGATCTCGTCGTCACGGTGCGCATCGACACGCCCAAGGAAGCCGACTACTACCGCCACGGCGGGATCTTGCAGTACGTGCTGCGTGACCTCGCGCGACCTCGGGCGGGATGAGAATCGCATCGCGATACGTTCCAACCAGTGCCATCCGCCTCGTGACGAGGCGAACAGTACGGACAAGTTCATGCCGGCGCTGAGCCAGCACCGATCGAGGAGGTCACACCGTGCGTGTCGACTACCAGCGCGCCTATCCCGCCGCCGTCCACGCCATGCTCGGTCTCGAGCAGGCCGTGCACGCGAGCTCACTCGAGCCGGAGCTGGTGGAGTTGGTGAAGCTTCGGGCTTCGCAGATCAACGGCTGCGGCTACTGCGTCGACATGCACACCAAGGACGCCGAGGCGATCGGAGTGACCGCGCAGCGCCTCCATCTGGTGATCACCTGGAAGGAAGCGCCGGTCTACTCGCCTCGGGAACGTGCCGCGCTCGCCTGGTGCGAGGCGCTGACCCTGTTGCCGCAGACCGCGGCGCCGGACGACGTCTACGAGGAGGTCGCCCGCGAGTTCGCCCCCGACGAGGTCGTGGCGCTCACGCTCGCGATCGTCGCGATCAACGGTTGGAACCGCTTCGCGGTCGGGCTGCGCTCCCCGGTGGGCAGCTACGTCCGCCCCGAACAGCCGCAGGTCTGACCGCGCGACGCCGCGCCCAGAAGATCTGACGAGCCAGAAGATCTGACGAGAAGGAGAGCTGACCAATGAGCGATGTCTACGTCCACACCACGCGCGAGCTCGCCGCCCAGCGCAAGGAGCTCGCCCCCGGTATCAACGAGGCGTTCGAGGGCTTCAGCCGCGCCGTGTTCGCCGACGGCGCGCTGCCGGAGAAGACGAAGCAGCTGATCGCGTTGGCGGTCGCGCACGTCACCCAGTGCCCGTACTGCATCAAGGGGCATACCCGCCTCGCCCATCGGAAGGGGGCCAGCGCCGAGGAGATCATGGAAGCGATCTGGGTGGCCGCCGAGATGCGCGCGGGCGGCGCGTACGCGCACTCCGTCCTGGCACTGCACGAGCTGAACGAACTGACGTCGGCCGACAAGAGCTGAGTTCCGCCGCTCGGTACCCGAGATCGACCCCACCGAACGAGGAGCTCCTTGACCGTGCCCGACGGACCGACCCCGCCCGAGACCGTCGAGCCGCGTGGCTGGCAGCTCTACCGCGCGGGTCGGTACGCCGAGGCGCTGACGGTGTTCGACTCGGCGCTCGCCACCGAGCAAGAGGACTACTCGGCCCTCCTCGGCCGGGGCCGCTGCCACCGGCTCCTCGGCGCCCACGACGAGGCGATCGCCGACTTCACCCGCGCCCACGACGTTCGGCCCGAAGCCGCTCGACCGTTGTTCGAACGCGGCGCGATCTGGATCCTGCTGGGTTGCTACGAGCGATCACGCGCCGACTACGAGGCCGGGGCCGCGCTCGACCCCACCTATCCAGGATCGGCGTCCTACTTCGCCGAGCTCCACCTCTACGCCGGCCGCGCCGACGAAGCGCTCGCCATCAGCGAGCGAGCCGCCTGCGACGAGCCGACGAACCTGGTCCACCGCGTCAACATCGCACACGCTCACCTCCTCCTCGGCGACACGGGCCGTGCGGCCGACGCCTACGACGCGATCGCCGACCAACTGGACCCCGGGAAGGGCATCACCGGCGCCGCGCTCGCGCTCGAAGATCTCGCCCTCATGCGTTCGGCGGGAATCGATCCTCCGGGGATGCGCAGCGTCGAACGACGGCTCAGGAAGCCGACACGGATGTGATGCTGACGGCTACCCGCGTTGGCGCTGCGGTGGCACCGCCCGCGGGACGTAGAGCGTCTCGGTGTTCGCCCGGCCTCGCAAGCGACGGGCTCTCGGAGGCGGATCCACGCGGGTGAGGACGATCACCACGACGAACGACACCACGGAGAACCCGGCGAGGAGCCACGCCTTGGCGTCGTGATCGAGCAGCGACTCCTCGAGCCCCACGGTGAGAGCGAAGAGCTGGCCGAGCACGGCCGTGGCCACGATGACGATCCGGGTGACCAGACCCGTCTCGGCGCCGGGCTCACGGTCGAGCGCCGGTGAGCTCGGAAGGGGCCGCACCGCCCGCGGTGTGGTCGCCATCAGTCTCTGCGCTCCTTCTCGATGCGACCCTCGCCGACCGCGACGATCGTGTTCCCCCTCCGGCGGAGCACGATCTCGGGGAGTGGGCGTTGCGGCGGCCCCGCGGTGGGCGCGCCGTCGCGCGGGTCGAAATGACCGTCGTGACAGGGACAGAAGAGGTCGCGGTCGCCCGGCTGCCACAGCACCTCGCACGCGAGATGCGTGCAGACCGCCGAGTACGCGACGAACAGGTCCTCTTCGAGGCGGAGGAGCACGGCCGGGTCGTTGCCGGTGGGGTACGTGAAGCGGACGTCGCTGCCGACAGGAATCGCGTCGACGTCGTCGGCGATGACGACCTCCTCGTGGGCGCCCTCGGTGCGCCGATCGAACGCGCCGAGGGCGACGGCGACGCTGCCGGCCGCGAGGCCGCCCGACAGCACCCCGAGGATCTTGAGGTAGCCGCGGCGGGTGACCAGCGAGTCGGTGGTGAGCCGACGGATGCGCTCGTCGACGAGGCCAGGATCGGGTGGATCGATGCGGGACGTCATGGGCTCACCAGGGGGAAGGCGGACAGAGAGAAGTCGTTGGCCACCACCATCCAGTTGCCGCTCTGGAGCTCCTGGGCGCCGAAGTCGAACACATCGACCACCTTCCGCGCGGGGCGCGCCGCAAGGACTTCGTCGGCGGTGCCGTAGTAGAGCGCATCGGAGGGGCACACCGTCGCGCACATCGGTCCGAGCCCCACAGACGTGCGGTCATAGCAGAGGTTGCACTTGTACGCGAGCTGCTCCTCGGCGTCGAACTTCGGAACGCCCCACGGGCAGCCGTGCACGCAGTTCTGGCAACCGATGCAACGCGAGGTGTCAGGTGAGTGCACGACGCCGTCGTCGCTCACGAGGATCGCGTCGACCGGGCAGACCTGCGCACACGGCGCAACCGGGTCGGAGCAGTGCATGCACACGGTCGGCAGCGCGAGCGTCGAGTGGTGCCGGTCGAGGAAGTCGAGGTTCATCATCGACTTTCCCCGGTGCGTGTCGCACTCGCGGCACGCGGCGACACAGGCACCGCATGCGATGCAGCGGGACGGGTCGACGAAGATCGACCGTTCGAGGCTCACCGGACGGTGTCCCCCCACACGGGCGGCGGGGTCACCGACCACGCCGGCTCCCCCGCGGGCTCGATGCGGACCGCCGCGGTCTTGAACGCGGGGATCCAGCTCATGGGGTCGAACGCCGCCTTGGTGAGCTGGTTCGCCGCGACGGGCGCGGCCCAGTGGTAGGGAACGAAGACGGTGTCGCGCCGGATGGTCTCGACGACGAGGGCGGGCAGCACGGTCGCTCCTCGGCGACTCGTGACCCGGACCGGCGCGCCGTCGACGATGCCGTGCTCCGCGGCGGTCGCCGGATGGATCTCGACCCACGGGGCCGGAGTCTGGTCCGTGAGGTAGCCGAGGCGTCGCGTCTGGTTGCCCGAGAGGTACTGCGCGACGTTGCGGCCCGTGGTCAGCCGCAGCGGGTAGCCGTCGTCTGGTTCCTCGGCCGGCGGTTCGACCTCCACCGCGTTGAAGCGGGCCCGGCCGTCGTCGGTGCAGAAGTGCAGGTCCTCGAACAGTCGCGGCGTGCCGGGGTGGTCTTCGGTGGGGCAGGGCCAGGCGATCGGCCCTTCCGCCTCGAGGCGCTCGTAGGTGATGCCGGCGTAGTCGGCGCGCCCGCCCGCCGATGCTCGACGGAGCTCCTCGAACACCTCGCGGGCCGAGTCGTGCCGGAAGTACTCGCCGCGGCCCAGCCGCCGGGCCAGCTCGCAGAGGATCCAGATGTCGCCGCGCGCCTCGCCGGGAGGGTCGACCGCCTTGTTGATCTTGCACACGAGCGCGTCGCTGTTGGCGACGACCCCCTCGGTCTCGGCCCAGGCCGAGCCGGGCAGCACGACGTCGGCGAGCAGCGCGGACTCCGACAAGAAGATGTCGATCACGACGTACAGCTCGAGGCCCTCGAGGATCCGGCGGGTCCGCGCCTCGTCGGGCCACGACACGACCGGGTTCGAGCAGACGTTGAGGAGCCCGCGGATCTCACCGGCCTCCATCCGTTCGAGCTGAGCGAAGATCGGCTCGCCCGGCCCCGGCATCTCCGCGGGGTCGATGCCCCAGACCGCAGCGACGTGCTCGACCGCTCCCGGGTCGGTGAAGTGACGTTGGCCGGGGAGCTGGTCGCACTTCTGGCCGTGCTCGCGACCACCCTGGCCGTTGCCCTGGCCGGTGATCGTCCCGTAGCCGGCACCCGGACGGCCGATGTTCCCGGTGGCCAGGCAGAGGTTGATGGCCGCCATGGCGTTGCGCGACCCCATCACCTGGTGCTCCAGGCCGCGTGCATGGCTCAGCATCGCTCGCGACGCGTTGCCGTACAGCTCGGCGGCTCGCACGATGTCGCCGGCCGGTACCCCGCACGTCTCCGCCGCAGCTTCGGGCGACCAACGCTCCACTGCGGCCGCGGCTTCGTCGAAGCCGGTGGTGTGATCGGCGACGAACGCGTCGTCGACGAGACCTTCTCGGATCACGACGTGCAGCATCGCGTTGAGGAGCGCGCCGTCGGTCCCGGGCCGGATCGGCAGGTGGAGCTGCGCGACCCGGGCCAGGCTGGTCTCGCGGGGATCGACGCAGATCAGCGTCGCTCCCCGATCCATCGCCTCCCAGAACCAGCGGATGTAGATCGGGAACGTCTCGCCCACGTTCGCACCGAGCACCAGGAGGACGTCGGCGAGCGCGACATCGGTGATCGGGTTGGCGGTGCGGTCGATTCCGAAGGAGCGGTAGTTCGCGACGCCCGCGGACACCATGCACATGCGGCCGTTGTAATCGGTGAAGCGCGTACCGAGGCCGACACGGGCGAACTTGCCGACCACGTAGGTCTTCTCGTTCACCATCGAGGCCCCGCCGTACACCGCCATCGCGTCGGCTCCCCCGGCAGCCTGGATCCGGCGGACTCCGTCGACGACACGATCGAGCGCCTCGTCCCACGTCGCACGCCGGAGACCGTCGCTGTCGCGCACGAGTGGATGGGTGAGTCGGTCGGGGTGACTGATCTGCTGGTAGGCGGCGACCCCCTTCGGGCACAGCTTCCCCTGGTTCTGGGTGTCCATCCGCGGTTCCACGCCGATGACCCGGTTGCCCGCGACGCGCAGGTGCATCCCGCACTGCACGCCGCAGAACGCACAGTGGGTGGGCACCCAGCGCTCGTCGGCCGCGTCGGTCTCCCAGTCGCCCGCCGAATCGGCACCCGCCGAATGGAAGTCGGCGACTCCGGGCGGCGTCTCGAGCCGGAACTGCGAGCGTCGACGGTGCGGGGTCACGGCGCGAAGCTCGATCCCTCGACCGCGAAGTACCCGTCGGCTCGCGCAACGCGCTTGCACCGCGGGCACAGGTCGGTGAGGTGCGGCGCCGCGTGCACCGCCGGGTCCAACCGGTAGTCCTGACCCAGCTCGGTCAGGGTGGCCTGCAGGTCGGCGACGAAGGCCTCCGAGGCGAGCGGCTCGCCGCAGCGGACGCACGGCCGCCGGCCCTCACGGCCGTTGACCTCGGCGTACATCTGGATGCCGACCGACGCCGGCCGCTGCACCACGTGGAAGAACTTGCCGAAGGGGATGAACACGAGCGACAGCACCACCGCCGCCATGTGGATGATCACGAGGAAGTCGTAGTACGCGCCTTCGAACAGGCTGGCCGATGCGGTCAGCAGCAGGCCCGTGACCGCGATCACGACGAGCATCAGCAGGGGGACCATGTCGTAGCCGAGCCGCTGGCCGGCGATCACCGCCCGGTCGCGGAACCGGCGCCACAGGAAGATGGCGCAGCCGGCGATGACGAGCACCGCGGTGTAGTCGAGCGCATGGAACATGGACCAGCCCAGGAACGACGTCGGGTCGAACGTCACCGTCGGCACGTTGAAGACGAACATCTGATACGTGTCCACGGTGCCCGGCTCGATCCTGAAGGCCAGCCACCCGAACACCAGCGGGAACGTGATGAGGGTGGCGCCGATCACCCCCCAGAAGAGGCACTGGTGCGCCACCCAGCGCACCACGCCCCGGCGGCGGATGAAGCCCTGCCCGACGAGCTGGCCGGCGAGGGCCCGCGGGAGCAGACCGGGCAGCGCCCGGAACGACCGCCACGAGCCGAGGAGCTGCCAGCCTCGGCGCCAGTACCGGGCGGTCGACGGCATCCGCAGCCATCGCACGTACCGGGCAACGATGGCGTAGGTCAGCGCCACGATGCCGACGGCGTATCCGATCAGCGCCGAGTCGAAGTTCGCCAGCCGGTTGGAACCGGCGTAGACGAGGGCCAGGAGCACCAACGCGGCGGCCCCACCGATGACCCCCTCACGGACTCGCCTTCCGGTCCGCTCGAGGCCGTGAGGCCGGTGGGAGCGCGTCGCCGTTGCCGGAACAGACATGCGAGGCCACCCTACTCTCGAAGTACGACGGACACACGGGCCGATGCGCGCGAGCGATGGACCTGCGAAAGGCCTCGCGCACGCCTCCCTGTAGCGTGACGAACCGGAGGTACGGAGTGGCGCGATCCGAGAACCTCGACCGGCGCGGTGTGATGCACGGCTTCGTCGCGAGCTGACGTGGACGCCGATCCGAGCCGTCGCGAACCCGAACGGCCCACGCGCCCCGGCCCGATCGGCGGCGACATGGCCGCCATCGTCTACGGGCTCGCGTCGCGGGTGCGCCTGCCCACGCTGCTCCGGCGCCACGATCGAGTCACGGTCCTCGGGCTCTTCGCGCTGGTCAACGGAGTGGTCTCGATCGGGCTGATGGCACTCGCTGCGCTCGTCACCGGCGCGCCGTTCATCTTCCCGTCGCTCGGCCCGACCGCGTTCCTCCTCTTCTACACGCCGATGGTCGCCACCGCGTGCCCCCGCAACACGCTCGGCGGCCATGCGATCGGTGCTGCCGCGGGCTACTTCGCGCTCGTGGTCTTCGGGCTCCAGCACGCCGGCCCCGCGCTCTCCACCGGTGTCACCGCGTCGCGCGTCGGCGCCGCGGCGTTGTCGTTGGGCCTCACCAGCGGACTCATGGTGTGGGCCCGCGTCCCGCACCCACCGGCCGGCGCGACCACGCTCATCGTGTCACTCGGCATCCTCTACGAGCCCTGGCAGCTCGTGGTGTTGATGCTCGCCGTCTTCCTCCTCGTGCTCCAGGGCTTCGTGATCAACCGGATCGCCGGGATCCCCTATCCCGTCTGGAGCCCGCACGACGAGACGCCGCGGCCCCCGACCGAGGGGGGGCGATGATCGCCCACGCGAGCAGCTCGCGCGTCCGCGTCGGGGCCGGTGCTCTTGACCGGGCGGGCGGGCGAGCGGGTGGTCAACGACCCGGAGTCGGATCGGTCGGGGGCCTCGGGTCCACGATCGTGACCGTTCCCTGCGCAACCGCGACGGCTCGGTCTCCGTTGCGCACGTCGATGCGCACGACCGCGCTCCGGCGGGTCAGGTTCACGATCGTCGCTTCCGCGACGAGCGTGCCGCTCGACACCGGGTTCAGGTAGTTCAGCTTGAACTCCGTGGTGGCGGCCCATTGGCCCCTGGCCATGTGTGGGTACAGCACACAGCCCAACGCGTGGTCGACCAGCGCCGCCATCGCGCCGCCGTGCAGGTTGCCGAACGGAGTCAGCAACTCTGGCCGCACGTCGAGCGAGGCCCAGAGGCTACCGGGTTCGAAGCGGTCGAGACGCATGCCGAGCAGCGACGACAGGCCGACCGGCAGGTCGTTGGTCGCGAGCATCCCGTCGGCGATCCGCCGGTCGAACGTCGCGTCGAGGTCCTGGCCCGCCATCATCGTCCCCTACCCCGGCCGGGCGCTCGCCGGGCCGGTTCCTCGTGCGCAAGGTTACGTCGCATGACCGTCGCCGCGATGGTGCTCACCGCACCTCGAACGCTCGAGGCGCGCCGGTTCGACCTGCCCGGAGTGGGCCCCGACGACGCGCGCCTCCGCGTCGAGGCGTGCGGGCTCTGCGGCACCGACCACGAGCAGTTCACCGGTGAGCTGTTCGGCGGCTTCGCGTTCGTTCCTGGTCACGAGAGCGTCGGAGTGATCGACGCGATCGGCCCGGTTGCTTCGGCTCGGTGGGGGGTGACGTGCGGCGACCGGGTCGCCGTCGAGGTGTTCCAGTCGTGCCGGGAGTGCCCTGCGTGCCTGGACGGCGCGTACCGTCGCTGCCGGCGCCACGGCCTGGGCGACATGTACGGCTTCATCCCCGCCGACCGCGCCCCCGGCTTGTGGGGCGGCTACGCGCAGTTCCAGTACCTCGCACCCGACAGCATGGTCATCCCGGTTCCCGACGGTCTCGATCCGGTCGTGGCCACGCTGTTCAACCCGCTCGGCGCCGGGATCCGCTGGGGTGTGACCATCCCCGGCACCGGACCGGGCGACATTGTGGCGGTGCTCGGACCCGGCATCCGCGGTCTCGCCGCGACGGTGGCAGCCAAGGAAGCCGGAGCCGCGTTCGTGATGGTCACCGGCCTCGGCGAGCGTGACCGGCCGCGCCTCGACGTGGCCCGCGAGTTCGGCGCGGATCTCGTGGTCGACGTCGCGGACACCGACCCCGCCGACGCCCTGTGGCGCGCGACCGCGCGGGGCGCCGACGTCGTCGTCGACGTCACCGCCAAGGCTCCGAACGCGCTCGCACAGGCGGTCGCGATCGCCCGCGCCGGAGGGACGATCGTGGTGGCCGGCACGCGCGGTTCGAACGCGACCCCCGGATTCGTGCCCGACCTGATCGTGTACAAGGAGCTGCGGCTCGTCGGTGCGCTCGGCGTCGACCTGCCCGCCTCCCGCGCCGCGATCGAGCTGCTCGCCTCACGCCGGTACCCGTTCGCCGACCTCCCCCGTCGGGTCGCGGGGTTCGGCGAGATCGAGGGCCTCCTGCGGACCATGGCGGGCGAGACGCCCGACCCACCACCCGTACACGGCGTGTTCGCCCCCTGAGCGGAGCGACGCGCGCGTGCGTGCACCTCGGGCCGCATCCTCAGGCCCGGTGCTGCACGGGTTCAGCTCCGAGCGCCGCGAGTCTCTCGGGATCGCTGGCCCCCTCGCCGATGTTTCGGAGGCGGCCCGCTCGCCGGCTGACTCGTGCCAAGAGTCGTGGTCGCACGCGGGGAACTCGGCGCGACCGGATGCACTGGACGTGGAGCACTTCCCGCCCCAGGACGTGGCTCACGTCCTCGACAGCGCTCGACGGATGCTCGAAACCGGAGGGCTTGTCGGCCTCGTCTCACTCACCCCCGGGACCCATGGCCTTCCCAGGGCCATCTCCGACACGTGGACTCGAATCTGGAAGACTGCCCCCGCACTCGTGGGCGGATGCCATCCCATCAACCTTGCTCCGTGTCTCGAAGCGGCCGGATTCCGAATCATGGACCACGACGTTGTGACGTCATGGGGAGTCACCTCCGAGGTCGCAACAGCCCAGCCCGACTGACCAGGTCCGGGTCGGGGCCGTGATCCATGCTCGTGCGACCCGACCTTATGATGCGCACCTTCGCCTCCCAGAAAAGGGTTCTGTGATGACCCGACCGAAAGCCAATGCCGAACAAGCTGAGTACTGGAACGCCGACGAGGCACGGCACTGGGTCTCCGAGCAAGACCGCTACGACGAGATGCTCGCGCCGTTCGCCGCCCGACTGCTGCACGTCGCCGCGCTCGACGGGGATGCACACGTGGTCGACATCGGGTGTGGAACCGGCTCGACGACGTGTGACGCGGCACGCGTCGCACCCGACGGCCGAGCGTTGGGCCTCGACATCTCCCGATCCATGATCGAGGCGGCCCGAGCGCGGACGACTCGGGCCGGACTGGCCAACGCGGCATTCGAGGTCGGCGACGCGCAGACGCATCGCTTCGCGCCAGGATCGGCCGACGTCGCGATCAGTCGATTCGGAGTCATGTTCTTCGACGATCCCGTCGCCGCGTTCAGAAACATCCGCGCCGTGCTCCGCAGCGAGGGGCAGCTCGTGTTCGTGTGCTGGCAGGATCTGTTCGCGAACGAGTGGATGGCGGTTCCCGCACTGGCCGCCACCCAGCACGTTCCGTTGCCCGACGTCGGGCCTCCTGGTGCACCGGGACCGTTCTCGCTCGGCGACGCCGACCACGTACGAACAGTGCTCGAGAGTGCCGGCTTCCGCGACGTTGCGGTCGATCCGCTCGAGGAGTCCATCCTGCTCGGTGGGGGCGGTTCGCTCGACGATGCGGCCACGTTCCTGCGTGGCACCGGCATGGCGCTCACGCTGTTCGCCGACGCTCCGAGCGAAGCGATCGAACGGGCGATCGAGGCCGTGGTCGCCGCGCTCGAGCCATACGCGACGCCGGATGGTGTCCGTCTCGGTGCCGCCGGCTGGGTCGTCACCGCATCCCGCTGAAGCGCGATCGATCGTCGGCAATACTGCCCCGTACAGGATCCCGAACGAGGAGGGCGACATGGCCGGGCGGATGGGACTGGTGTTGGACTGCGCGGACCCGGACACGCTCGCGGTGTTCTGGTCCGCCGCGCTCGGGTACACGAACGTGGGGAGCGCGGGCAGCTACGCGATGCTCCTGCCCACCGAAGGTGACGGTCCTCAGCTCCTGCTCCAGCGGGTGCCCGAGGTGAAGTCGGCGAAGAATCGAATGCATCTCGACATCCATGTCGCGGACATCGAGGCAGAGGCGAAGCGTCTCGCGGCGCTTGGCGCGCAACGCCTCCGGGCCGAAGTCGTGGAAGAGCACGAGACGCACTGGTTCCTCATGACCGATCCGGAAGGCAACGAGTTCTGCATCTGCGACGGGGGAGCCTCACCCGACTGACGGAACTCCGGTCCCAGCGCGGCACGCGGCGGATCGCCACAAGGCCGGGACCTTCGGCACTTGAGGTATCGGGTGCTCTCGCGGATACTCGCAACCAGATCTGCTCGGTGGAGCCCCGGCAAGAGGAGGCGTTTCCCATGATGTGGGGCGACGGTGGTGGTTGGGGTTGGGGTTGGATGCTCATCGGCATGACGATGATGATCGGCTTCTGGGCGATCGTCGCGTGGGCGATCGTCGCCGTGGTGCGCCGTCCCGACGTGGGACGATCTCCGTCGCGCGACGCGCAGCAGATCCTCGACGAGCGATTCGCCCGGGGTGAGCTCGACGCTGACGAGTACCGACAGCGCAGCGATGTGCTCCGGGCCCGATAGACCCGGGGGTCGGTGACGATGGCCGTCGGGAGCGCGGCGACCGCGACGGGTTTCGTCGTGTCGATGGTCGTGCTCGTCGCCGGGATCGTGTTCGGGGTACGGAGTCTGATTCGGGCCGTCCAGATGCCCGCCGGCCCGTCGGCTCGGGGAATCCTCGATGAGCGTCTGGCACGGAGTTCGATCTCGCTCGGGGAATACCGACAGCGCCGTGTGGTGCTCACCGAGCAGTCCCCGTCGCGTGAGGGCAGGCGTGGGCCAGGGGCCGGCGTCTTCGTGGCGGTCGTGCTCATCGTCGTCGGGCTGACCGGTTCGGTGGCATTCGCGGCGGCTGGGACGCGTGGAGCCTGGGGCCCGATCATGGGTCCCTGGATGATGGGTGGGGACAGTGCTCGCAATGGCGAGGCGGCCCCGCCAGTGCCGGATGCCCGCGAGATCACCGTGGTCGGCGACGAGTTCTCCTTCAGACCGAAGGTCCTGCGCGCGCGCCCGGACGAGACCGTGAACCTTCGGTTCGAGAACCGCGGTGGCCAGTTCCATACGCTGACGATCTCGTCGCTCGGGTTCGAGCTGCGCGCCGACGGCGGCGAGACCGTGACGGGATCGCTGCGGGTACCCGCGTCGGGGAGCTCCTCGATCGTGTGTGCCGTCCCGGGCCACACCGAAGCTGGGATGCGCGCGCAGCTCGTCGTCAGGTCTGGTTCGTGAACGGCCCTGTTGCTCGATCCACATAGCGGGACACTCGCGAGCCGAGATGAGCGCCAGGACAGCGAGGTGACTCGCCGGGCACGGGCCGAGGGACCGCGAGACCGGGCAGCGCCACCGGGGTGGCACCGGGAACGGCGGCGCAGATCCCGATGCGCAGCGCGTGCTCGAGGTCGCGCCAGAGGTCCTCGACGTCTTCGCACCCGACGCTGAGGCGTAGGAGCGCGCCCGGGGTCGACTCCTCGCCGGGCCAACGGGCTCGGCGCTCCATGGTGGTCTCGATGCCGCCGAGGCTGGTGGCGTGCACGATGAGCCGGGCCGATCGAGCGACAGCCTCGGCGACGGCAGCGCCGCCGTGCACCTCGAACGCAACCATGAACCCAGGCCCGGTCATCTGCGCGTCGGCACGCCGGTGCCAGGGATCCGAGATGAGCCCCGGGTAGCGGACCCGCTCGACCGACGGGTGATCCCGGAGCCGGCGCGCGAGCTCCTGCGCGTTCGCCTGGGCGCGCTCGTATCGCAGGCCGAGAGTCCGCAACCCGCGCAGCGCGAGGAACGCTTCCATCGGACCGGGAATGGCGCCATGACGGCTGCGACGCTGACGGAGCCGATCGCGTCGTTCACAGTCGTTCGTGACCGTCGCGCCCAGGATCACATCAGAGTGGCCGGCCAAGAACTTGGTGACGCTGTGCACTACGACGTCGGCGCCATGGTCGAGGGGTCGCTGTCCGAGTGGTGTCGCGAAGGTGTTGTCGACCGCGACGAGCACGCCGCGCGCGTGCGCGCCGACACACAGCGCGGGGACATCGGCGACATCGAGCAGGGGATTGGTGGGCGTCTCGACAAATAGCAGGTGCGCACCCTCGCAGGCGGCCAGGGTCGCGTCGGTGTCGGAGATGTCGACGAAGCGGACGGTGAAGCGCCCTTCGGGAGCCGCGGTGAGGAGGTTTCGGGTGCCGTAGTAGGCGTGGTCGGGAACGACGACGACTCCACCGACGGGGACCTCGTCGAGCACGGCCATGGTCGCGGCCATGCCCGACGCAAACATGAGCGCGGTACCACCCTCGAGCGCACCGAGCGCGTCTTCGAGTGCCGTCCAGGTCGGGTTCCCGTCGCGGCCGTAGGCGACCGGACCCCCAGCATGGTACGTGGAGGCGAACACCACCGGCGTGTTGAGCGGACCGTCGGGCCGGCGCTTCGGGCGCCCCGCCGTGATCGCCAGCGTAACCGGCGCGAGGTCGCCACGAGCCTGCGGCCTCGATGATCGGGACTCGTCACTGGCCATCACACACGGCTCCTGAGCGGTGAGGGTCGCCTCGGTACGGCGTCAAGGCATACATCAGCCGTGGGTTCGACGCGGCGCGAGGAGTCACGATGTCTCCCTAGAACGTGACGGTCTTGTCGGCCCAGAGCACCCAGTCCGTGACTTCCTCGAGCGAGGAGCGGCGGGCCTGTGGGATCAACATCCCCTCGGTGATGCCCCGGGCGTCCATGCACGTGCCACACAGGCCGATCTCCGCTCCGTGATGCACCGCGGAGACGAGCATGCGGTCGAGGTGGTAGTAGCCGTTCGGGACGGTCTGGTCCTTTATCGCAGTGCCGGCCGCGTCGCCGAAGCAGAACACCCGCACCGCGACGTCGTCGCGCTTCCCCAGCGCTCCGGCGAGACGCAGCCCGTTGAACGCGCGCTCGTCACCGTACGCGGGCCCCTGGAGGATCACCAACACGTTCATGATCCCGCCTCTCCGACGGCGACTGGGAGCCCGGCCTGGCGCCATTCGGGCAGACCGTCCGCCAGCCGGCGCGCGCGCCGCCCGGCACGGCGCAGCACCGTGACCGCCTCGGGCGCCAGGACGCAGTAGGGGCCGCGGCAGTACGCGACGATCTCGGCATCAACCGGGATCTCGGCGAGCCGCAGCGCGAGCTGGTCAAGGGGGATGGAGACGGCGCCCGGGATGTGCCCGGCGTCATACTCGGTGTCGGGCCGCACGTCGAGGATCACCACATCGCCGTCGCGGGCGCGTTGCACCAGGTCCGCACGACCGACCGGCTCGAGCTCGTCGCGCGCCGCGAAGTAGTCGCGCATGATCTGGTCCACCTCGCTGAGCCGACCCCGGGCGAGCTCGCGGAACGCGCCCAGGAACCGGGCCACGGTCTCATCGGCGAGGCGGTAGTAGACCCGCGTGCCTTCCTTGCGAGTCTCCACGAGGCGGCTCCGGCGCAACACCTGGAGCTGGGCCGAGGTGTTGGTGACGCTCAAACCGGTCGCGACCGCCAGGGCGTCGACGCCCCGCTCTCCCTGCGCGAGGAGGTCGAGGAGCTCCAGTCGCCGGGGATGGGCAAGAGCCTTGCCCAGCCGCGCGAACTGCTCGTTGAGCACCCGCTTCGCCTCACCGCCGGTCATCGCCACGGCCAACCCCTCCTCCGGCGCTCTCTGGTCCATCGTTCCTTCACGTATTCTCGCGGACACGTATTCTCTCGAACTCTTGAGAATAATGGTATACCATGTCAGCGTGAGCCCCAAGCGCCCGGAAGGCGGCAGTGTGGAGATCGTGGACTTCGTGGACGAGGGGCTCGGACACTCGTCCTATCTCGTGGATCTCGGAGACGGGCGGGCGCTCGTCATCGACCCGCCCCGCATCCCCGCGGCGCACCTCGAGGCCGCGGCCGCACACGGGCTCGAGATCGCCTACACCGCGGATACCCATTCCCACGCGGACTACGTGTCGGGCAGCCCCGAGCTCGGTGCACTCGGCGCCACCTTCCTCGCCTCCAAGGGCGCCGCGTTGGAGGTCGCCCACCGAGGCGTCGAGCCCGGCGACGAGATCGAGCTCACCGACGGGCTGACGCTTCGGGCGATCCCGACGCCCGGCCACACACCTGACCATCTGGCGTACCTGCTCTGCGCGCGTGGTGAGCCGATCGCGCTGTTCAGCGGCGGCTCGCTCATGGTCGGCACCGTCGGTCGCACCGACCTCCTCGGTCCCGAACCGCGCGAGGACCTGGCCCGAGCGCTCTATCGCGCGCTGCGCGACGAGATCCTCACCCTGCCCGACGACCTGGCCGTCTATCCCACCCATGGTGCCGGGTCGTTCTGCTCGGCGCCCGGCGCGTCCGAGCGCACCACCACCATAGGACGCGAACGCGCCACCAACCCGCTGCTGTCTTCGCCGGACGAGGACACGTTCGTGACCCAGCTCCTAGCCGGGTTCGGGACGTTCCCCACCTACTTCTCGCGCCTCCCCGAGGTGAACCGGCGCGGCGCGCGCCTGTACGGCACGGTCCCCGAGCTCGAGCGGCTTCCCACCGACGAGGTGCACGCGCTCGTCGAACGCGGCGGGCTCATCGTCGACGCGCGTCCCATCACCGCGTTCTCCGCCGTGCACGTCGCCGGGTCACTCTCCATCGAGCTGCGACCCGTCTTCGCGAGCTGGCTCGGCTGGCTCGCCGAGAGCGACCGGCCGCTCGTCTTCCTCCTCGGAGACGATCAGGACCGGACCGAGCTGGTACGCCAGTGCCTCACCGTCGGCTACGAACGGCTGGCCGGTGAGCTCGACGGCGGCATCGAAGCCTGGCGCGGCGCGCGCCTGCCGATCGCCCACACGCACCTCGTCGGCATGTCCGACATCGAAGCCACCCTCGTGGACGTGCGCCAGGCCGGCGAGTACGAGGCCGGCCACGTCCCCGGCGCGATCCACATCGAGCTCGGTGCACTCCGCGTCGCACCCGTTCCCGACGGACCGTTGACCGTCATGTGTGGCCACGGCGAGCGGGCCATGACCGGGGCGAGCGTGCTCGAACAGCGCGGCCGGGAGGATCTCTCCGTACTGGTCGGCGGGCCACGCGACTGGAGCGAGCTCACCGGCGAGCCGCTGGCCACCGGGGCGTGACCGACACGCCCGGCGCGCCCGCGATTCGCCTGGGGTTGCGCCAGAATCTCGGACAGTTCGCGCTGCTCGTCGGCGTGAATGCGCTCGTCGGAGGCATGATCGGTCAGGAGCGCACGGTCCTGCCACTCCTCGCGGACCGGGTGTTCGGCATCACCGCGTTCAGCGCCACGCTCACCTTCATCGTCGCGTTCGGAGCGGTGAAGGCGGTCACGAACTTCTTCGCCGGCACGCTGTCGGATCGCTTCGGCCGCAAGCCCGTGCTCATCGCCGGCTGGATCGTCGCCCTCCCGGTGCCGTTCATCCTCATCTTTGGGCCGAGCTGGGGCTGGATCGTGTTCGCCAACGTCCTGCTGGGCGTCAATCAGGGGCTCACCTGGTCGACCACGGTCATCATGAAGATCGATCTGGTGGGACCGGCACGACGTGGCCTCGCCATGGGGCTCAACGAGGCCGCCGGCTACGGCGCGGTCGCGATCACCGCGCTCGCCACCGGCTTCATCGCCGAGCAATACGGGCTGCGCCCGGCGCCGTTCTTCCTCGGCATCGCGTTCGCGGGCCTCGGCCTCGGGATCTCCACCCTCTTCGTGCGTGAAACCCGCGATCACGCCCGCCTCGAAGCCGCCAACCACGTCACCACCAATGACGCCCTGCACCACGGCCTGTCCACCGGCGAGGTCTTCATCGTCACGAGCTTCAAGGAGCGCGCGCTGTCGTCGTGCAGCCAGGCGGGACTCGTCAACAATCTCAACGACGGTCTCGCCTGGGGGCTGTTCCCCCTGTTCTTCGCCGCCGCGGGCCTTTCCGTCGCCCGCATCGGGGTGCTCGCCGCGATCTACCCCGCGATCTGGGGCGTCGGCCAGCTCGTGACCGGCGGTCTGTCCGATCGAATCGGCCGCAAGCGACTCATCGTCGGCGGCATGCTCACCCAAGCCGTTGCCATCGCCTGGATCGCCGCCACCACCGGCTTCGCACCCTGGGCGGCCGGCGCGGCGCTGCTCGGCGTCGGCACCGCCATGGTCTACCCAACCCTCCTCGCCGCGATCGGCGACGTCGCCCACCCCAATTGGCGGGCCCGTTCCGTCGGGGTCTATCGGCTCTGGCGCGACAGCGGCTTCGCGGTCGGCGCGATCCTCGCCGGCGTGATCGCGGACGCCGCCGGCATCGCCGCTGCGATCTGGGCCGTCGCCGCGCTCACCGCCGCCTCAGGGGTCGTCGTGGCCCTCCGCATGTACGAGACGCACCCCCGGCCCGTCGCTCCCGCCGCGCCCGGCACACCACTCGCCGAGCCCATCGACCTCGAGTCCTGACCCACCGGCACCACCGGCCGCTCGGGCAAGACCACCGATCCCGCATGACCTGACCGCCGCGGAGCGCTCGCAGCATTCGGCCTCCGTTGCGTGATACGCCTCTGGCATGGCATTCACCATCGCGACGAGGAGACTCGCATGACCAATCGTCCTGACGAGCCGCGCAACTTCGTGGGCGGGGAGTGGCGACTCGCCACCGGCGCGCAAGAAACCGACGTGTGGGATCCGGCTACGGGTGCGGTGATCGCCCGCGTCCGGCACAGCTCCGTCGACGATGTGGCGAGCGCCGTCGCCGCGGCGGCGAATGCCGCGCCGGGGTGGCGCCGGACGACGCCCAACGATCGCGTGCAGCGGCTGTTCCGGGCCAAGATGCTCCTCGAACAGCAGATCGAAGCGCTCGCTCGCTGCATCACCGAAGAGCACGGCAAGTTGCTGAGCGAAGCTCGCGGTGAGGTCCGCCGAGCGATCGACAACATCGAGATGGCCTGCGGCATGCCGACGCAGCTGCAAGGACGCTTCGCCGAGGACATCGCCGGTGGCGTCGACGAGGCCATGATCCGCCAGCCCGTCGGGGTCTGCGCCGGGATCGTGCCCTTCAACTTCCCGCTGATGATCCCGTGCTGGTTCCTGCCGTATGCGATCGCGTGCGGCAATCCGTTCATCCTGAAGGCTCCGGAACGGACACCACGGACGGCGACGATGCTGTTCGAGCTCCTCGAGTCCCTCGAGTTTCCGCCTGGTGTCGTCAGCCTCGTCCACGGTGGCCAAGAGACTGCGGAGGCGTTGATCGACCATCCGGACGTCCGCGCGGTGAGCTTTGTCGGATCGACCCCCGCGGCGCGCGCCGTCTACGCGCGCGCGGCCACGGCGGGAAAGCGGGCGCAGGCCCAGGGCGGCGCCAAGAACTCCCTCGTGCTGCTACCGGATGCTCCTCTCGACGTCGTCGCATCGGTTGCGGCCGAGAGCGCGTTCGGCAACGCCGGCCAACGCTGCCTTGCGGGAGGAACGACAATCGCGGTGGCCGACGCCGGTGACCGATTCGCCGAGGTGATCGCCGACCTCGCCGCGAAGCGTCGTCTCGGCAGCGGGTTGGTCGACGGCGTCGACCTGGGTCCGGTCATCACCGCGGCGAGTCGACAGCGGGTCGAGGAGCTGATCGAGGTCGGGGCCGACGAGGGCGCGAAGGTTCTCGTCGACGGGCGGAAGGCCACGGTCGACGGCCACGACGGGGGTTTCTTCGTAGGCGCGACGGTGCTCGACCATGTACCGGCCGCCGGCACGTTGACAACCACCGAGATCTTTGGTCCGGTCCTGAGCATCCAGCGGGCGACTGACCTCGATGAGGCGATCGCTCTGATCAACGGGGGCCGCTACGGCAACATGGCGTGCCTGTTCACGACCAGTGGCGGCGCCGCACGGCGGTTCCGGTACGAGACCAAGGTCGGCAACGTGGGCATCAACGTGGGCGTCGCCCAGCCCATGGCATCGTTCCCGTTCAGCGGGTGGGGGGACAGCTTCTTCGGTGACCTCCACGCCCACGGGCATCACGCGGTGGAGTTCTTCACCCAGACCAAGGTCGTGGTCGAACGGTGGTGATGAACGCGTCGCCGAGATCGTGCCCGGACGAGAACCGTCACCCTCTCGCGCGGGGACAGCTCATCACGCCCGCGCGGCACGGACAGCGCGCGTAGCGAGCTTGGCGACCTCGCTCAGCATGATCAACATTGCCGCGCCGCCGGCGCCGAGGGCCCACTGCGTCGCCGTCAGCGGCGAGGTGTCGAACAGGTCACGGAAGATACCGAGCTCTGTGACCATGATCGGCATGGCCAGGACGACACCGAACGCGAGCCAGAGATAGCGCGATTCGTGAACGTCATCCGGCTGAACAGGGTCTCGCCGGGGTACCGGAGGTCGAAGGCCAGCGCGATGTGGCCGTAGGCGAACGTTGTGAGCGCGATGGATCGCGCCACGCCCGTGGAGCCGTACTCCCCTTGCGCCCAGTGCTCGATGGCGAGCGTGACCCCCGCGAGGAACGCCGCGCTGATGACGATGTGTATGCCGACCGGGACCGAGATCACCGGCGCGCCGGCCTTGCGCGGCGGCCGCTGCATGAGGTCGGGAGCGGGCGTATCGAAGCCCAGCGCGGCACCGATGGTCGCCACCACCACGAAGTGGATGAGCAACACCTGACCCGGCAGGAAGAGCGCAGAGCCGTTGATGAACGCCGCGAGCAGAAAGCCGAGGATGAACGCGACGAGGTTGGCCATCTGCACCCTGATGTACTTCACCAGGTTGTCGTAGATGGCACGGCCTTCGGCGACCGCGGCCACGATCGTCGCGAAGTTGTCGTCGGCCAGGATCATCCTCCCGGCGTCCTTGGCGACGTCGGTTCCGGTGCCCATCGCAACGCCGATGTCGGCTGCCTTGAGGGCGGGGGCGTCGTTCACGCCGTCGCCGGTCATGGAGACGACGTTGTGTCCGCTCTGGAGGGCCTCGACCAGCCGCACCTTGTCCTCGGGCGCGACGCGCGCGACGACGCCGATGTCGTCGAGTCTGGCGTGCAGCTCGTCGTCGGAGAGGCTCGAGAACTCCTTGCCGGTCAGCGCCTCACCGGCGATGCCCAGCTCCTGTGCCGTCGCCTCCGCGGTCACGAGCTGGTCACCGGTGATCATGCGCACGTGGATGCCGGCCCTGGCGCATTGCTCGATGGCGACCTTCGCCTCGGCGCGAGGTGGGTCCATGATGCCGATCAACGCCAGGAAGGTGAGGTCCTGGACCTGCGCCAGGTGGTCGGCGTCGTCATCGAACGTCGCGGGATCGAAGTCACGTCGCGCTACCGCCATCACCCGCAGGCCGGCGGATCCCATGCGCTCGAGCTCGACGGCGATCCGGTTTCGACCGTCGTCGTCGAGGGGGATCTCCGCGGTGCCTGACTGTTCGAGGCGCGACGAGCGGTCCAACAGCACGTCGGGCGCGCCCTTGACGTAGCCGCGCACCACCGGATCGCCGTCGCCGGACTGCACGTCGTGGAACGTGGCCATCAGCATGTACGTCGAGTCGAACGGAAGCTCGGCCCTGCGGGGGAACTTCTGGCGGGTGGCCTCGATGTCGATGCCACCCTTGTCGGCCAGGGTGACGAGTGCGCCCTCGTTGGGATCGCCGGACAGCTCACCGTCGGTCACCACGGCGTCCGAGCACAACGCCATCGGCACCAGGATCGAGTCGAGCGCCTCGCTCGTGCCGGCGACCCGCTTGATCCGACCCTCGGTGCCGTAGCCTTCGCCGCTCACCGTGTACCGATTGCCGTCGGCCAGGACCAGCTCGCGAACGGTCATCTGGCCGACCGTGAGCGTGCCCGTCTTGTCGGTGCAGATCGCGGACACCGAGCCCAGGGCCTCGGCCGACGGGAGCGTCTTCACGATCGCGTTGAGCTTGGCCATGTGCTCGGTCCCGAGGGCCAGCACCGCGGTCACGACGGCGGGCAGGGCATCGGGGGATGGCGCCGATCGCGAGCGCCACGCCGACGTTGAAGAGGTCGGGCCACGAGTCTCCTTCGCGGACCCGCAGGATGATGACGATGCCCGCGAACGCGAGACCGGCCAACACGAGGATCAGTCGGGTCAACTGGTTGATCTGACGGACGAGCGGCGTCTTCTGCTCGCGAGTGGCGCGGAGCATCCCCGCGACGTGGCCGACCTGGGTGGACATGCCGGTAGCGGTGACGACGAAGCTGCCGCTGCCGCGCGTGACCGTCGTGTTGGCGAAGACCATGTCAATGCGATCCGCGAGGGCCGCGTCGGCATCGACCGCTTCCACGTGTTTGAGCACGGGCGTGCTCTCCCCCGTCAAGGAGGCTTCGTCGGTCTCGAGGCTCACGACGTCGAGCAGCCAGCCGTCGGCTGGAACCCGGTCGCCGTGGTCGACGAGCACGACGTTGCCGGGCACAAGCTCCTCCGCGGGCAAAGTCTTCTGCCCGCCGGCCCTCCGCACCATGGCCTCCGGCCGCAGCATGTCGCGGAGGGCGGCGAGCCCTCGCTCCGCCTTGCTCTCCTGGCTGAGCGCCAAGAACGCGTTGAACAACGTGATGGCGAACACGACGGCGGCGGTCGACAGCTCACCGATGAGCAGGGCCACGATCGAGGCGCCGAGCAGCACGAGCTGCAACAAGTCCCTGTACTGGCGCAGGAACGCGCGCCAGCAAGGCTCGTGCTGCTCCTGGTCGAGTTCGTTGGACCCGTACTGCTCTCGGCGGCGCGTCACCTCGCCGTCGACGAGGCCGGACGCCAATGCCCACCACTGCGTGGATGGGGCAGCAGTGTCAGTTGTTCGGCCCGAGGCGTTGGTGGCGGAGGACATGGTGTGCGATCGGACCCGGGCCGTCAGCCTGGCCATCTCCAGTCAGTGATCACGGGGCGCGGCGTGAAGGTGGAGATGGTTTCGGCCAAGGCTGCGAGCGGCTGCCGGGCTCGGGGCTACCGCACCCAGGCCATCGACGGGAACCGCCGTTGGAACCAGCCCTGGATGCTGAACGCACCCGGACCGACGGTGGCGATGCCGAGGAACGCCACCATCTCGATGATGTGGCTGCTGTTGACCGGGTTGTTCGGGGGCCACACGTCGCCGGCCAGGAACAGGAACGCCATGAGGAACGCGGCGCCGATCGCGGCGATCCGCGTCCCGATGCCGAGCATCAGCGCGACGCCGCCGAGGAGCAGGGCCGCCATGAACGCGACGTCCGCGACGTTGATCGAAGTGGGCGCCGACGGTGCCATCCACTCGAATAGGAAGCCGGTGTGGCTGGCCTCGGTCCCGAACTTGAGGAACCCGTAGGTCGGCGAGCCGCCCTTGATCATTGCCGCGCTGCAGACGAAGTCGACCGAGGAGCTGTCCTCGGCCCGACAGGTGGAGAAACCCAGCCCGAAGAGCTTGTCGAGAAACGCCCACAGGAACGACCACCCCAAGAGCAGGCGCAGGGCCGTCCACGCCCACATGCCCTTGACCGGCTCCCCGTCGACGTCGACCGAGATGCGGTCCATCACGCCCTGTGCCATAGCTGCGCCCTCTCTGTCGTCTTGCTCCGACGAGCCGTGAACACCAAGGTCAACTCTACCCCGGGTTCCGCAGTTGATGGGCACATGAGTGGGGTTGACGACGCGAACATGCTGGTCGGGGGCTTGCGGGTGTCCTGAGGTGCTCGGAAACGTGGGCACACGACTCGTGTCATGATGCTTGCTATTGCCGGTGGGGTGCGTGAGTGTGTGGGCATGTATTTGCGGTCCACGCAGCGCCGGAACCGGGACGGGTCGGCGGTCCGCTACGTGCAGGTGGCGCATAACCGCCGGGTCGAGGGCGTGACCCAGGCCGAGGTGTTGTTGAACCTGGGCCGCGAGGACCGCCTCGATGCCGAGGGGCTGCGCCGCCTCGTCGGGTCGATCAACCGCTACCTCGGCGAAGCTGACGGCGGCGATGTGGTCGAGATCGCCGGCGACGCGCTCACGGTGACCGAGTCCCGACCGGTGGGGGTTGCGTGGCTGCTCGATGGGTTGTGGCGCCAGCTCGGTGTCGACACGGCGTTGGCGAAGGTGCTCGGCAGTCGGCGCTTCACCACCGACGTGGAGCGGGTGCTGTTCGCGATGGTCGCCAACCGTGCGATCGACCCGATGAGCAAGCTGGCGACCGCCGAGTGGGCGACCTGCGACGTCGCGGTGCCAGGCCTGGAGTCGATGGACGAAGACCAGGCCTACCGGGCGATGGACCTGCTCGTCGCCGCCGATGCGCAGGCCGAGGTGCAAGAAGCGGTGTTCTTCGCGGGCGCCGACCTGTTGAACCTCGAAGTCGACTTGTTGTTCTTCGACACGACCTCGGCCTACTTCGAGCGCGACACCGAAGACGACGGCGACGGGGCGTTCCGCCGTTACGGGCACTCCAAGGACCACCGGCCCGACCTGCCCCAGATCGTGATCGGTCTCGCGGTGACCCGTGAGGGGATCCCAGTGCGGGTTTGGTGCTGGCCGGGCAACACCAACGACCAGACCGTGCTGCCCGAAGTGAAAGACGGCCTGCGGGGCTGGCGGCTCGGCCGGGTCGTCACTGTCGTCGACCGAGGGTTCTCGAGCGACGCGAACCTCGACTACCTGCGCCGCGCCGGCGGGCACTGGATCGCCGGTGAACGCATGCGCGACGGCTCGCCCGACGCGCTCGAAGCGCTCGCCCGCCAGGGCCGCTACCAGACCGTGCGCGACAACCTGCGCGTCAAAGAAGTCCGGGTCGAAGAGACCCCGGACCGGCGTTGGATCGTGTGCCACAACCCGGTTGAAGCCGAACGCGACAAGGCCCTACGAGACGCGGCGGTCGCTCGTCTCGAAGCCGAGCTCGACGCCATCGCCGCGGCCCGCGCCCGCGCCCGTGACGCGGCCAAGGCCAAGAAGGCCAAGACGAAGCGCAAGCCGTCCGATGACGCGCACCGCAAGGCCGAGTGCGCGCTGCGCGACCACCGCACCCTCGGCCGCTACCTCCGCCAGACCGCCACCGGACGACTCCAGATCGACCGGGCCGCCATCCGCGCCGAACAACGCCTCGACGGCAAGTACCTGCTCTCCACCTCGGACCCGGACCTGACCGCCGAAGACGTGGCGCTGGGCTACAAGAACCTCCTCGAAGCCGAACGCGGATTCCGGGACCTCAAGTCCACCCTCGAGCTGCGCCCCGTCTTCCACCGCCTCGAGGGTCGCATCCGCGCCCACGTCCTGCTGTGCTGGCTCGCCTTGCTGCTCACCCGCGTCGCGGAACGACGCTGTGACACCACCTGGCGGCGCATCGCCACCGAGCTCGGCCGCGTGCACGCCGTCACCCTCCAAGGCAGCGCCGGGACCGTCGTCCAGACCACCCCGCCCAGCGCCACCGCTGCAGGCTTTCTTGCTGCCTGCCAGGTCGACCCGCCACCCCGGATCACCGCCATGAACCCCACCTGAACAGCCCAAACGCGCCTGCCGGGCCCTCCCCACCGCGTGGACACACGCGGCACAAACGCACAAGCCGCGTTCCCCCAGGTCAACCCCTACTTCTGGGCCCTCGTGTCACCACGAGCTGCGGAACCCGGGTCTACGCGACCCGTCCGACGACACGGTGGATCAGGGTTGCGCGGCCGACCCGCGGAGGGGACGGCCAGACGCGATGAGGCCGCAGGAAGTCTCGACGAGGCGTCAGTGCATGCCGGCGGAGGCAACAGTTCGCTGAGAGACTTCGTCCAGGTCGCGGCCTCGCACGACGAACGACACCACCTTGTCGACCGAGTGCTGGCCGGCCCGAGACTTGCCGCTGACGACGTCCAGCTCCATGCCACCGAGCAGCGGAACCAGGGCGACGGCGCGAAAGCCGTCGTGCGCTCCCGGAGTCGATCGCTTGTCCTCTCGGATGAGCTCGGCGGACTCCCAGATCCAGGTGTTGTTCACGCTCACGAAGCGGCAACGGTGGCTCGCCCGCGACTTCGCGATCAAGCCCCCGGGACACACGACGACGTTGCCCTCGACCCACGGCATCACGGCGATCCCGTCCCGACCGAAGCCGGTCTCGAAGGCGCTCGTGATGATGGCGTCGAGGTTGCCGCCGGCGACGGCTCGCTCGCGTTGGAGTTGATGAACGAGCGCGCCGAGGTTGGAGAGCTGGTCGTCGTCCAGGCGGTCGACCACACGGACGACGTCGGCCGGGTCCTCGCAGAGCAGTCGGGCGGCGCCGTTGATTCGTCGGGTCGACACCGGCGCGGGACTCGTCACGTCGCACAGGATGCCAGGGTGGCGTGACACTCGGGCCGACCGGCCGCGAATCCTGCGGTGGTCCCCCGCGGTGGCGGACCGCGAGCCACGGTAGCTTGCAGCCGTGGCCGAGGTAACGGGAGCCGACGGGACCGTGCTCTACTGGGACGAGGCCGGGGCGGGTGCATCTGATGCCTCGCCCGCCGTTCTGCTCGTGCACGGCATCACCGAGTCGCACGAGACCTGGCAGCCGGTGATCGACCGTCTGCGCAACACTCACCGGGTTGTCTGGCTGGATCTGCGTGGTCACGGGCGCTCCTCCCCCGCCGATCGCTACGACCTCGAGGCGATGGCCGGCGACGTCATCGCCGTCTCGGCCGCGGCAGGCTTGGACCGACCTCACCTCGTCGGTCACTCCCTCGGAGGCGCGGTGGTCTCCGCGGTCGGCGCGGCCCTTCCGGTTCGGTCGGTCACCAACGTCGACCAGTCCCTGCAGCTGGGCGCATTCAAGGATCTGTTGGCCGCCGTCGAGGACGATCTGAGGAACCCGGACACGTCCCCCCTCGTCATCGACGGGTTCTTCGGCCAGATGTTCGGAGACAGATTGGCCGCGCCCGAGCGCGAACGGCTGACGAGACTCCGACGCCCCGACCAGGACGTCGTGCTGGGTGCGTGGGAGATGATCTTCGCGCTGTCCGCCGACGAGATCGACGCCGCCGTGGATGCCGCACTCGCGGGATACGCCGAGCGCGACGTGCGCTACCTCTCGCTCTTCGGTATCGACCCGGGGCCCGACTATGCCGACTGGCTGATGTCACCCATCGCCGGCGCGGTCGTCGAGGTCTGGGCCGAGCACGGCCACTACCCCCACCTCGTCGATCCCGACCGGTTCGTCGCCCGCCTGA